>CAZANP010000058.1:0-10195 GCA_964486555.1 uncultured Thermotoga sp.
CGGTGATTCTTACTATGTTGTTAAAGGTGGATCTAAGATCTACAAATTCAACGAAACCACCGATCCTGTTTTGATAGCCTCTGGTTTACCTTCCGCAATTACTGGATTGTACGTAGATGATAATTTAATATACTTCGTCTCAAATGGTGGATATGGTTTTTACATCTACAACATGGACACAGAAGAGTACGTGAAGAAATTCGATTTGAATTATCCAAAGTTTTTATACAGAATCTCCTTCTGATTCAGAAATCCTTAGAATACGCTTTTCCTTCTGCAATAATCTCCTTTCATTGGAGTTATTCTGGGATATCTCCAAAAAATTGTGTTGGGAGAGGAACGAAAGGTTGTGTTATAACACTTTATGAAACCAGTTTCATATTTTCTCTTATAATGAGGTGGTTTATCTGAAACTCACAATCTCCAAAATAGCGGAATTAGCGGGGGTTTCGAAAGCAACAGTTTCTCGAGTTATAAATGGAAGCGGTTACGTTTCAAAGGAGACGAGAGAGAAGATCCTCGAGATAATAAGAAAATACGATTTCGTGCCAGATTCCAAAGCTGTGAGCCTGAGCAAGAAAAAGACATTCATCATCGCTCTCATTCTTCCCGCAACGTCAGGGCCATTTTATGGAGAAGTCATAAGAGGTGTGGAGGAGGTTCTTTCAAACGAGAGGTATTTCATTCTTTTGATAGCTTTGGATTCCGGTCAGAACGTTTCTCGATCGAGGGAGAGGTACATCTCAGCTCTGAGAGAAGGTAGGGTGGATGGTGCTATAATCTTCGATCCCACCATTGGAGAAAAGGCCGTTGCGAGGATATCGAAGACAAGGGTACCCATTGTATTCCTTTTGAAAGATTACCGATCGTTCGGAATGGATTGTATCATGGTCGACAATTTCTCTGGGAGCGTATCGATGGTGAAGCACCTCGTTGAGGAACACAACTACAGGAATATAGCCTTTATAAAAGGTCCTTCCGTCAGTGATGACAGTGAAGAAAGGTTCAGGGGATTTGTGAGTTCTCTGAAGATACACGGTTTGAATATCCGAGAAGACTTCGTTTTCTCATCGGATTTCACCTTCGAAGGAGGAAGAAGAGTTTTTCAAAGATTGAAAAAGGTCTTGAATCAAATAGAAGCGATTTTCTGTGGAAACGACGAGATGGCACTGGGTGTTATCGAAGAGATGAAAAAAGAGGGAATAAGACCTGGAAAAGATGTGGCTGTGGTGGGATTCGACGATGCCTTCTGGGCAGAGCACATAGATCCTCCCCTAACGACGGTTCACCAACCCATGTATGAAGTTGGAAAGATCGCAGCTCAGAGAATCCTAGACAGAATAGAAAATCCCAACTCTTCTGAAAATCCTTTAAAAATCGTCCTTCAGACGAAGCTGATCGTCAGGAAATCATGTGGATGTGGATGAACAGGGAGAGTAGCGAGAGATCTTTCAAAATCTTCTTATATGAAACCGGTTTCATATAGGAGGAGTGATCGCTGTGGAGCATTTCAAAACAAAATACGGCTATTTCAATGAAAACGGTGATTTCGTTGTGACGAATCCAAAAACACCAAGACCCTGGATAAACGTTCTGACGAATGGAAAATACGGTGCGATCTATTCTCAGAGTGGCAGTGGATACTCCTTTTATATCGACGCTTCTCGAAGCCTTCTGACACGCTGGATCCAGGATCTGGTAAGGGATGAGTATGGAAAGTACTTTTATATCGTGAATGAAGAAACAGGCGAGATCTTTTCAAGCACGTACCAACCTGCGAAAAAGAAAGGAGATTACAAAGTTCTTTTCTCCCCAGGTAAAGTGATCTTCCAGACCTCCTTTGAGAAATTTTCAATCGAGACTACGGTTGTTGTATCCATGAACTACGATGTTGAGATCGTAAAGATCGAATTGGAAAACAAAACGGATGATGTCTTAAAACTTTCCATATTCTCGTACTTTGAACTCAACATGGGAACGAGCGCGGATGTTCACAGGGAATTTCACAGGCTCTTTTTCGAAACGAGTTTTGTGGAGAACACTTTGATCAGTAAAAAACACATGTGGACCGCAGGGCCAAGAAGCTGGAACAGCTCCTACCCTTTCGTGCTTTTCCACACATCAACCAAGAAAGTCGAATCCTACGAAACGGATAAAGAGAGCTTTTTGGGAATGTATGGAACACTTCAGAATCCAGAGGCTCTTGAATTGGGTCGCTGCAGGAACACACTGGGAAGGAACATAGATGGTATAAACTCGCTTCACATTAGAGTTTCCTTGAAAGCGCATGAAAAAAAGGTTATTTACTTTCTGATAGGTGTTTCAGAGAGTGAAGAAAGAGCCTTAGATATCTCAAAGAAATTCCAGAACGAAGAATTCTGTGAATCTCAGATCAGAGAAACCATTGAATACTGGTCAAAGTTTCTCGAAAAGTTCAAAGTAGAGGTCCCTGAGAAGGATATAGAGTTTCTTTTGAACAAATGGCTGCCTTACCAAGCCATAGCTGGAAGGTTGATGGCAAGAACGGCTTATTATCAGATGGGCGGAGCGTTTGGATACAGAGATCAGCTTCAAGACAGCCTTGCCGCTCTATGGCTCGATCCCTCCATAACGAAGAAACAGATCATCCTTCATGCTTCTCACCAGAGGAAAGATGGATCGGTTCAACACTGGTGGCTTCCCTTCAGCAACAGCTCACCAGCTGAGAGATGGTCGGATGATTTGCTGTGGCTTGTTTTCGTGGTTTGTGAATACATTGAACACACCGGGGATAAACAAATATTGAGAGAGCGCGTTCCATTCTTGGAAGGAGAGGGAGCCACCATAAAGGAGCATTGCATGAGAAGTATAAGGTCTGTTCTTTCAAACGTATCAAAAAGGGGTATTCCACTGATTTTAGGTGGCGATTGGAACGATGGGTTGAACGGTTTGGGGCAGAAAGGTAGAGGAGAGAGCTTCTGGTTGAGTGAATTTCTGTTTTACATATTGAAAAGAGTCTTGGAGATGTTCGAACTCGATGATGAGGAGAGGGAATGGATCGCAAACTCCATGGAAAGTCTGAAAAAATCCTTCAACGAGCACGCTTGGAACGGGAAATGGTTCAACAGAGCAACATCGGATGAAGGAAAGATCGTTGGTGGTTTGGAAGATGAAAGGATATTCTTGAACCCTCAAAATTGGGCGGTCATATCCGGAATATCCGAGGAAGAAAAATGTGAAAAGGCAATGGAAGAAGTGAAGAAGAAACTTATCACGGATTACGGGCCGCTCCTTCTCTTTCCACCTTTCACAGAGATAGATGGAAAGATCGGGTACATAACAAGGTACGCTCCAGGTACCAGAGAAAACGGGGGAATATACACACACGCTGCTGTCTGGACGCTCTGGTCTTCGTGGATGAGAAAAGATCATGAACTGGCCGACAAAGTGTATTCATCACTTTCGCCGATACTCAGGTATTACAAAGATCCCGATCTATATGGGGCAGAGCCCTACGTGACACCTGGAAACAGTGATGGCCCACTCTCTCCAAGAAAAGGACGGGCTGGATGGACGTGGTACACGGGTTCAGCGAGTTGGCTGTACAGGTCGTTGATCCAATATTATCTGGGCATAAAACCCATCAAAGAAGGAATTCTGTTCTCTCCTTGTACGCAAAAGTGTTGGAAACAAGCAACGATCGAATTTCAAATTCGAGGAGGAAAGTATAGACTGGAGATATCCAATCCCGAAGGGAAAGCTCTTCATGAATTCAAAGAAATCATTTTCAACGGAAAACGTTTGGAAGGAAATTTGATTCCTTATTCAAAAGGAGAAAACAGAATACTTGTTCTATATTGAAGGAGGTGTTTTTTATGAACAAGCTCGTGTTTCTCCTGATAGTTTCCATCGCTTTCATGGGATTTTCACTAACAGTTCTGAACGATATGGAAACACCTGCTGGATTGAGTGATGATAACACAGGGGCAAAGTTCGAGAAAAATGATCTGTTCGTATACACTGGAAAGTACTCCATCAAGGTGATACCATCTGGAAAATCGGATGAGACAAAGATCGCTTTCCAGATAAGTGGGAAAGTTCTGGAAAATTGGATCGAGTCAGATCTTCTGAAGATAGCTGTCTTCATACCTGAAGATGCGGAAACCTATCCCGTCAAGTACTTCCTGGGTATGGCAGATGTGACAGAAGAGTGGTCATGGGTTGACGGTGTCTTTTCGGAAACGGAAAGCAAAAGAGGATGGAAAGAAGTAGCTTTCAAACTATCTGAAAAGATGAAAAACATCTCAACAACCGGCAGATACATGCTTTATTTCGCTTTCATATACTTCCAGGATGGAAAGAAAAAACCGATAAAAGATCCATTCTACGTAGACTCTTTCACCATACTGTCTTTTGAAGAGGAGAAGGAAAAACTGGTCATATTCCCTATGGAAACGAATGAAGAGATAGGAAAATACACGAATGACAACACGGGAGCCGTTTTCGAACTCAGTGATAAATATGTCGCACAGGGTTTGAGATCGATGAAGATAACACCGAGTGGTGAAGCGGTCGAGACGAAAGTAGCTCTTCCACTCGAAGGCAAAAACGTTGAAAAGTGGATGGAAGGTAACTTGATAACGATGAGCGTGTACATACCGGAGGACATGCAAGTGATCCCCACCATGTACTTCCTCGGTATGGCCGATGTGACCAGCGAATGGAAATGGGTTGGAGGCGTTTTCGCAAAGAAAGTGGAAGTGACGAAAGGCTGGAACAAGATACAGTTTGAAATAGCCGGTGCAATGAAGGATCTGAATCCGGATGGAAAATACATGGTTTACCTTGCCTTTGCAGGATTCGATGAGAAGAATAAGAAGATCCCCCTTGTCGATCCTTTCTACATAGATGGCATATACACGGAGAAATCGAAAATCATGACAGTGGAAGAGCAAATGGCGATGGTAAGTCCAGAGATCAAGAAAGAAGTTCAGAAAATGCTACAGATGAGTGATGATGAGCTCTTGGAATACATTCAGAAGAAAACCTTCGATTATTTCTGGAATGAGGTAAATCCCGAAAACGGTCTTGTAAGGGACAGGAGCAAGGAAGACGCACCTTGCAGCATAGCGGCGGTTGGTTTTGCTTTAACAGCTATTCCCGTCGGTATAGAAAGAGGTTGGATAACCTATGAAGAAGGATACGAAAGAGTTTTGAAGACTCTAAAAACGTTCGTTGAGGGTAAAGTCGAGGGCAAAAATGGATTTTTCTACCATTTCGTCGATATGAACACAGGCTCAAGAGTCTGGAATTGTGAAGTGTCGTCGATAGACACTGCTCTTCTAGTTGCTGGTGCGCTCTTTGCTGGAGAATACTTCAAAGGGACGGAAGTTGAGAAACTCGCGGATCAACTCTATAGAAATGTGAACTGGCAATGGATGCTGGCAGATGATGGAACTCTCTATATGGGATGGAAACCCGAAGGAGGATTTTTGAACGCAAAGTGGGATTCATTCAACGAGGGGATCCTAGCGTACGTCCTTGCTATCGGATCTCCAACTCACCCGATTCCAGCAAAATCCTGGGACAAGATCTTCAGGCCAATCCACGAAAATTACATATCCTGTCCCACGGAATCTCTCTTCGTGTATCAATACCCAAATATCTGGATAGATTTCAGGGATAAAGAGGACAAATACGCAAATTACTTCAACAACGCAAGGATCGCCACAAGATACAACTACCTCTTCTGCGTGATGAACAGGTTCAAGTACAGAACGTACGACTTCGATATATGGGGATTGAGCGCTTCCGACGGTCCGGCTGGATACAAACATTATGGAGCTTCTGAGGGGAATCACGATGGAACGATAGCACCGTACGCTTCAATATCCTCGATCGTCTTCACACCGGATCTCTCCATGAAGGCTATAAGAGGAATGCTTGAAAAGTACGGGGCGCTTCTTTGGAGAAAATATGGTTTTGTCAGTGCGTTCAACGTCGATGCGAATTGGTTCTCCAAAGAACACATAGGTATAGACCAGGGAGACATACTCTTGATGATCGAAAACCACAGGAGTGGATTCGTGTGGAAGACTTTCATGAAAAGCAAGTACATCCAAGAAGCGCTCAAAAAGATAGGTTTTGTCGAGAAGAAATCGGAATACGCCGTGACCCCATGGTATCTTAAAGAGTATGAAAAGATCCTCACTGCACCTTCAGAAAAGATAGCTATTGCTGTGAAGAAAACCATCACGGTGGATGGAAAACTGGATGACTGGAAAGGTGTTCCTCACAACGTCGTCGATGAGGATATGAACGTGCCCGTTGCTGGACTGAAGAAAGTGAACAAGAGGAAGCAGATCCTCCACAGCTACTTCTACGCTGCATGGGATGAGAATTACCTCTACTTTGCAGCGCGGGTTTTCGATGAATACGTTGTTGTGAACATAGCTCCCGATGACCTTGGAGCATTCTACAGAACCGATTCCATAGAGTTCTACATAGACCCCCATTCGGAAGCTGGGATATTCAAACTCGCAGTCCTTCCATTCGATACGGAAGGACACGTTCAGGCTGTGAGACATGAAGATGCAAAACCTGGTCCGATCTCAAAGGTTGCACCGGAAGTGAAAGTGGCCTCATCCAGAACGGAGAATGGATACATCGTGGAAGTTGCGATACCGTTCAAGTACCTTGGTGTCATACCGAAAGATGGTCTGAAACTCGGGTTCTGCCATACTGTGCACAATTCCAACAGAAGGGACGCAAAGATCGGTGAGTACGTGAGAGAGAATATGCTCTCATGGATACCACTTCCAGAGATATGGGCGCGTCCAGAGAAATGGGGAACGTTGGAACTCAAAGAGTGAGAAGGGGGTGTTCCATATGAGAAAGATATTGATAGCGATATTGATTCTCGCCACCGTGTTCGCTTTTGCCACGAGAGTTCTTCAAATATGGGCAATGGGTGAAGAAGCGAAGAACTTGCACATCATGGCCGAAAAGTTCATGAAAGAAAATCCCGGCGTGAAAGTCGAGATCCAGGCCATTCCATGGTCAGCAGCGTACGATAAGATACTCACAGGTATAGCGGGGATGCAACTACCAGACCTTGCTCAGATGGGAACGACCTGGATGGCTCCCTTCGGTGCCATGGGTGTCTTTGAAGAGCTCTCTCCATACCTTGAAAAATCTTTCATAAACAAAGACATGTTCTTCGAGGGATCTTGGCAAACCGTCACGATGAACGGTGGAGTGTACGGTATACCATGGTACGTCGATGTCAGAGTGATGTTCTACAGAACGGATGTTCTGAAAGAGGTCGGATACGACCACGCTCCACAGACGTGGGAAGAACTCTATGATGCTGCAAAAAAGCTCGCTCAGAGAGGAAAGGATATGTACGCACTCTCCTTACTCTATACAGGAGTGTTCGGTAACGAATTCATGCCCTTCGTCTGGCAGGCGGGAGGTAGGCTCTTCGACGAAAATGGTAAGGTTAGAGTGACGGATCCAGAGTTCGTGGAAGCTATAAGGTACTATGCGAGATTCTTCTGGGAAAAGCTCGCTCCCATTGGAGGAGGAAATCTCTTCCAGGATTTCGCTACCGGTAAAGTTCCAATCTTCTTCTCCGGACCCTGGATGGTCAGCATGATAAAACAACAAACACCCCAGATAGAAGGAAAATGGTCTGTGGCTCTGATGCCGAAGAACAAAACAAGAACGTCTTTTGTCGGAGGATGCAACTGGGTGATATTCAATACATCTAAGAACAAGGATCTCGCGTGGAAGTTCATAGAGTTCATGACGAAACCAGAAAATCAGCTCGAATGGTATAAAATCGTTTCTTCCCTTCCCGCTGTCAAGGAGGTATGGAGCTACCCAGAACTAGCGAGCGACCCGATAATGAGAGTTTTTGGAGAGCAACTGAAAGATGCAAAATCACCTCCAAACATTCCAGAATGGGAAGAGATCGCCAACGCCATATCGAGAAGAGTGGAAGAGGTCATATACAAGAAGAGAACGCCTGAGAGGGCAGCAGAGGCCTTGAAGAAGGATATAGAAAAGATCAGAAGGTGAGAAAAGCCCCCTCCCGGGGGCTTTTCCAAGCTAGGAGGATCGATGGAATGAGAACGAACATTTTCTGGATATCAGTCTTCATAGGGCCCGCTTTGATACTCCTCTTGATTTTTCTGATAATACCGATATTCGCATCACTATACCTGAGCCTCACGGATTTCAACGTTTTTGCTCTAACTGACTGGAGCAGGGCGAAATTCATAGGTTTCAGAAACTTCTATGAGCTGTTCCAAGATGAACTATTCTGGAAGGCTTTGTTCAACACCTTCTATTGCTTGATCGTGGCGATGCCTGTGACTGTGACACTATCACTTTTGAACGCAGTCCTTCTGAACAGGGAACAAACCAGGTTCAAGAATTTTTTCAAAATCTGCTTTTTTCTGCCCTTCGTTACAAACACGGTAGCGATTGCGATAGTTTGGTCGTGGATACTGAATCCAAGTTACGGTATCCTCAATTGGTTTCTGGGACTCCTTGGTATAAAAGGCCCAAATTGGCTCGGTGATCCCAAATGGGCCATGCCGTCGATCATAATGCTTGTTGTCTGGAAAGCCGTTGGATACAACACACTCCTTCTTCTTGCAGGCCTTCAGAACATACCGGATTTCCTATATGAAGCAGCGGAACTCGATGGAGCTTCTTCATGGCAGAAATTTTGGTACATAACACTGCCGATGTTAAGACCAACGATGCTTTTCATAACAACGATGATGATAATTGGATATCTTCAACTCTTTGAAGAACCATACATGCTCACACAAGGAGGACCTCTGAATTCCACCCTCTCCGTTGTTCTCTATCTTTACAGACAGGGATTCAAATTCTTCAAGCTGGGATATGCTTCCTCGATAGCGGTGGTTCTATTTCTGATGATCGCTGCTCTCACATTGCTGAGATTGAAACTCAGCAAACAAGATTGAGGTGATGGGAATGAGGAAGAGTAACGTGTTTCTACAAATCTTGGTTCACGCGATATTACTGATAGGAGCATTCACGATGCTTCTGCCTTTCATGTGGATGGTATCAACCTCTTTCAAACCCAGCAGTGAAATCTACGTTTTTCCACCAAGGTGGATTCCAAAAAATCCAACATTGAAAAACTATGTGGACCTCTTCTCCTCTATAAATTTTGGAAGACCTTTTTTGAACACAGTGATAGTTGCCTCTTCTATCACTTTTCTTTCTGTTCTGCTATCTTCGATGGCAGGTTATGCCTTCGCAAAGTTCAGATTCAAGGGAAGGGATAAACTCTTTTTCCTCATATTGGCGACTCTCATGGTTCCGGGACAGATGACCATGATACCGGTTTTTCTACTCTTGAGGTACCTTGGCCTTCTGAATACGTACACTGGTTTGATTCTTCCAGGCGCTGTCAGTGTCTTCAACATATTCTTCATGAGGCAATTCATCATAACCATACCCAACGATTTGATAGAAGCTGCTAGAATAGATGGGGCGCGAGAAAGCTATATATTCTTCAAGATAATCCTTCCCCTTTCAAAACCAGCTCTCACAACCATATCGATATTCACCTTCACCGGTTCTTGGAACTCCTTCTTGTGGCCTCTCATAATAGCTCAGGATGAGAGGATGTACACGCTACCAGTTGCGGTATCGGTCTTGGCTGGTCAATACGGAGAAAACATCGCTATCCAGATGGCTGGCTCGTGCATAGTCATAACACCGATTCTGATATTCTTCCTTTTCGCGCAAAGGTACTTCATAAAGGGAATCGCGCTCACAGGGCTCAAGGGATAGATTTTAGAAAGCCTCTCAAAATGAGTGAGAGTTCCCTTGGCCTTTCAACGACGGAAGCGTGTCCTGACGGTAATCCTATCAAAAGGGAATCTCTTATCCCTCTATGGATTTTGAAGGAGAAAGGAGGGGGTTTTATCCTATCGTATAGACTGAACACTATGAGTGTGGGAACATTGATCTTATCGAGTAGGAGAGTTAAAGGTTTTTCCTTCAAATCAAGAAAAACATCGATCAGCTTGACGGCCCCTTCGTAATTGAACCCCTCCAGTCTTTCAACGATCACATTCAAAATTCCTTTATTCTTCTCGAGAAATTCCGAAGAATAAACGTCGGTGAGCCATGAAAGAGTAAAGACCCTTGGATCTTTACTTTTTGC
>CAZANP010000059.1:0-9590 GCA_964486555.1 uncultured Thermotoga sp.
TTACTCTTCTTTCTTTTGGATAACGCAACTCCCCCTCGATTTCTATTTCAAGATTCTTCAAATAAAACAGATAGTATGCAAGCTGCATCAAAGATGCTTTTTCCATAGATTTTGTAAGTTTTATCTCTGCAATTCTGTCGCTTATCACATCTATGGAAATTGTGTTGTTGATTGTTATGTTCTTCCTCTTTTCCCGCGGATAGGAATTCTCATGGATGAGTGCCCCAATACTGACTCTTTCATTTGTATCCTCGAGGGCTATTCCCTTTGAGAAGAACCACAGTTTTCTTTTGCAGATGTAATAATAATTTATCTCCACACCTTTTGTCTTTAAAGAATTCAGGTTGATTTTTCTCACCTTCTACCCTATCATCATAAATGTTTCTTGAGGTTTTTCGTAAATCACTCCCTCTTCTGAGGAGTAATTCACATCTGAGATAAAGATTCCTCTCAGGAAATCTGCGTATGGCTCTGGTACTCTGTAAGTGTTGAAACCTGATGATACCCTGTATATTGGTATGGATACTGTCAAATCTGTTATTTGTCGGAGCGTTTTATAAAACTCTCTTTCTATGTCGAAAAGGTCTTCTGATCTTTTCTTCCTTGCAACCCTTCTCTCTTCTACCAAATTCTGAAATTTTTCAAAAAGATTCTGGTTTTCAAAAAAGATTTTTTCAGGGATTACTTCAATGTTTTTTATATCTCTCATCACTTCATGCGCCTGAGATTTTTCTATAGAGTAATCTAGAATTGCATTCAGTACCTCTTTAGCTTTTTTGTACTTCTCCATGTACTTAGAATTTTGAAGGTTTTCTTTCCTATAAAGTTCTTTAACAAGTTTTATCTTTTCTTCTTCTGCAATCACATCTCCATCAAGCTCTTCTATGAGACTTTTACTCATCTTGTGAATTTCTCCGTCGTATATATAACCTATTCCGCTGACATCTTCTGTGAAAATGTATATGTTTGGCGTATTTCCACTTAACTCCCTTTTTCTATAACATCTTCCCATTCTCTGAAAGAGGCTATCCAGTGTTGAAAGTTCCGTGTAAAGAACATCAAAGTCTATATCGAGAGATGCCTCCACTATCTGGGTTGTTATCCAGATTTCCCCGGCGTTTTTTGGAAGATTAATTATGGCTCTTTCTTTTTCTCTCCTGTCTTTTTTAATGAACAACGAATGCAGAAGCTTTACATTGTGGTGAGTTTCCTTTAACCTCTGGTACAGCTCTTTCGCTCTTTTGACTGTGTTCACTATTATCAAAGTGTTTTTACCCCCACCGATGTACCTTTCCACATTCAGGATGGTATCTTCCACGATTTTTATTCTGTGTCTTTTCATGTTGTGATAATATTCTCTGTACTCTAAATCCTGTATTTTTTGAAGATCTTCCAGGAAAAACGTTGGAAGGGTAGCAGTTATTATAAGAAACTTGCTGGAGAACATCGACAAAAGTTTAAGTCCCTGGAGTATTACAGCAAGAATCTCCGGAGAATATGATTGCACTTCATCAAGTATTACTCTTGAGTATCCAAGCGTTGCGAGGATTTTTTCATATCCTCTGTATTTGAACGCAAACGGAAAAAGTTGATCTATTGTTGAAAATATCAACTTTCTTGAAAGCTGTCGAGAAGTTTTGTATATGGAAAAGGCAACTTCATATGAGTTCACAAGTTCATCTATAAATTCTCTGCTCGTTGAGTGAAGAAGCCCTGCATCTTTAAACTGTATTTTTTCATACACTCTTTCAAACAAAGCATTGAGGGATACCCTTACTGGAAGTGTGTAAAACGACTTTTCACCAGCTGTCCAGATCAGTGCACCTTCTGTTTTCCCCATACCCGTTGAGGCAACTATCACAGCATTTTTATTCTGGAGCTTTCGACATTCCTTTTGGAATTCTCTTGGCTGAGCTTTTATTACATTTCTTATATAATAAATAGTCTTCTCAGGGAGGAAATCTGCTGATGGAAGTTCAATTTCAACGTACGCTGATGATGAGTGATCAAGACGGTGAAGAATACCTTTCAACATAACATAGGTTTTGTAATATTTGTAATCTTCTTTTATCCTCTCGGGTGGAATCTTCGTTGAATATGCATAGTTAAAATTCTCAACGGAAATCCCTAACTCCTGATTTGCAAATTTCGCGACCTGAGATTCTACATCTTTAAAGAGATTCCTTATTTCATCTGAAGTTAACGGGATGCTTTTCTCTCTTTCATGATGATAAGCTATGGTATTAACGACAAGGTTATAAGCTGCTTTTGCGAGTTTTCCAAATCTTTCAACAAAGTATTTTCTACTTAAGAATATAGGAGATATATAGTTGTGTGGGATTTTAGGCATGTTTTTGTACTTTTCCCAAAATTTTTTATCCTCTACATCTATTCGCTTTCTTATATCATACTGAAAGCGTGGATATATCTTTCCTGCATCATGATAAATGGAAGATATCTCCAGTAAATCCCAGAAGATGTCTTTAAATTCCTCGTCTATAGATTTTTCTATTGCATCCCCGTAATGCTCTCTTATAACCTGTAAATTTTTCAAAAGGTTTTGCGTGTGTTCTTTCAGCGTTTCAACAGGATTTGATTTTGCAAGTATCAGTATTCCAACAGAGGCCATGGGAAAACCACCAATCCTTCCTCATCCAACAATACCTCTCCAAAATCAATATTTACCCCTTTATCTGCATATATAACCTGGGCTTTCTGCGTCCAGACCCTTGTTCCTTTTACAATTTCATACTTGTATCTTAATGTGTACTCAATCCCAGGCATTGTATCTTCTCCGTCCTCTGAGTATTTTTCTATCCATTCTGCCGGAATATAGACAGGCATTCTTAGAGTCTGAGGCTCGACAAACGCATCAACCACATTTATGTTTTCCAACTTAACTTCATCTATTCTCACTAAATCTTCCGCTCTGCCAAGTGATGGGAACTCCTCGAGATTGTTAAGACTATCGTAAAGTTTTTTAATCACCATATCATCTGAGAATACATGAATAACAAGATACACATTGAAAAGTTCTGTGATTTTTTGTGGCCTGTTTGTTACTTCCCCATCTGATTTGTAAAGTATGTATCTTACAAAGTTTGTGAATGTGCTCTCGCTCTCCCCCTGAACAGATATTGACATGGGAATAAATTCTTCCGCTTTTAGCACTTTGTGAAAAAATCCCTTTACCGTTGAATATGGGGGAAGCGGGTAAGTTTCCCAAACTTTATATGAATAAGGCTTTCTGTAACAGGCACTTTGTTGGTAAATTTTTACCTTCAGCGCTTTCACATTACTCACCCTTATAATAGTTCTTTACCTCTTCTTTCATCTTGTTGAAGAAATCTTCAATGGAAAGAACTCTGTTTTCTCCAAGAATGTCGGAAAAGTCGTTTTCGTTTTCGAATATTCCTTTTACCAGACCAACATATGTATAGTCTTTTACTTTTTCACCTTTTACGGTGAGGTTCAAAGCTTCTTCTATTGGTTGGGTTACTATATAAACTTTGTCCCCATCGAACTCAAGTTTTATTCTTCCCAGGAAATACGGAATGGGATAGCTATACACTCCTCCTATGACAAAAAGAGGTGAGAGATTTTCTATTCTTCCGCGAATGTGCCTGTTGAGAACTTTTATTATTTCAAGCAGCTGTGTGATTCTTTCCAATTTCTCATCATTTGAAAGTTCTATTTCATCATTCTCGTCTACGCCCACTTTTGCAAGATCAGCCGTTAGTGTATAGGTGTAAAAACTTGCATGTTGTTCTATGTTGGCAAGATCTGCGTTCTCCCCTATTCTTGATGCAAGGCCCATGTTAGATAAAAATTCAAGATCTCCTCTGTAGCTTTCAAGGGATACAGCGTGAGTTAATCTTACAACAGCACTTCTCACGCTGCTTTGATTACCCTTGCTCGTTTTCATGTAACCAAATAAATCCATCTCAACGGAATCTCCTATCGTTGCATCCGATTTGAATTGCATTGTTCCTTTTTCCTTGTTTACAACGTCAAGATTCCATCCATACAACTCATGCCCAAGTCTTACTATATCGTATCTTATGCTCTGACGGGAGGAAAATGTTAAAACCCTGCCGTCAGCCCTCGTTATCTTTTTAAGCTCCGATACATTGCCTATGGATTCCCCATAATTCAAGCTTTGAGCTTCAAATATGATGGATAAAGTCAAACCTTTACTCATCACTTTCACTCTCCTTTTTGTTTTGTTCTGGATTGCTTTCACCTAAAAGACCTGAAATAAAGGAATATGCAGCTGCCTGCAGTGATGTCTCGCTGTTCAATGTATCAAGGAAAACACTTGGAACAACCCTGTCAAAAGACATATAAATTCTCAGGATTGTGTCCATAAAGAGTTTTGTGTTATTCGTTCTCGCAGCATTAAGTAGTTTATATGCAATGGACTTTATCTTGTTTTCCTGATTGTTCTTTATAAATTCTTTTCTTATATCCTTTCCCTGATTGTAGAGATTCCAGAGCTTACCCTTTACACGCTTTATCTTCTCGGTCATATCAACATCCCTCCAGTACTTTTTGTAATTTTCATAAAGCTCCACAGCCATGGCTCCGTAGAATATATGATGAATTGAATTTGGATTTTTTATGTAATCAACTGCGTAGAGTGAAAGAGTATCCCAGCCCGATGAAGAAGTCATCAGCGCTGTAAGGAGCTTTATACTTAAATTTCTTCTCATTTTTCTGAAAATCTCATGTTCATTGTAAAAGAACCTTGCAAAGGATTTTGAGAGGCTCATGATGTTTAATAATGGTGTAACATTCCCATATTCCGTGTAGAATTCTATGAACATGAGATTTTGAAGAACCCATTCTGACTTTTTCTTCACCCTTGATATATAATCAATCATAAGTTCTGCAAATGGATTTTCTGAATCAGAAAGCCTTTTCAAGTTCTCATTCAGATTTACAAGGTTTTCTACATTTTCCCCTCCATTTACAAACAGGTATCTTTTCTTTTTCTCCCAATAACTTTTCGACGGTGAAGGAACATGTTCAAAGTAATGTGAAACTCCAAGAGGGGCAAAGAAAAGAACCATTTTGCATAAAACACACATTGGATAGAAATTCTTTGACCAGTATTGATTTATAAGATCTTTGCTTACCCCTACAGGTAGTAAATGTTCCTCACACAGGTTAAGTTTCTTACCAGCTTTATAAACACCACAAACAGAGCATTTAAGGGATTTTTCATCAGGAATGAGATTCCTTTCATCCAGAATCGGCTCTATGTAATCTTTTTTGAATTTTTCTTTAAATTCATTCAAACTCTTTTTCGCAAACGGTGGATTTAGAAAAGACACCTGACCAAAAAAGTTGTTTGAGAGAATGACACGAAGGACATTGGTATAAAAGAAGCGTTCTTTTATGTAATCACTATCAAAGAGATCTTTTAACCTTTCAATAGAAGTGATTATCGTCTGAAGCTGAAGCGTTGAGTTTTCGTCAATTTTTTTAATCTTATTAATTTTTGATATGTTCTTTTTAATTTTGGAAAGCTCTTCGGATAAGTGCTTGTATTCTGTTTTCCTTTTGTATTGTTCATCCATCTTTTTTATTAGATCAAGCGGCTTAGCTTCACCAAATACTTTCTTAAGTTCCCCAAGGTCTTTCTTTAAAGATATAACATCTTCAATTGTCTTCAGGAGTTTGTTTATAGAATCAATTCGCCTTTTATGAAGGGGTTCGTAATACTCCTCATACAGGGAAGAAAAATAATATTCGGGCATGTTTTCAAGTGCTGAGCTATCAAAAGTTATACATCTTTCTTCCTTCTTATATGGAATATTGTACTTATCAAGAACTCTTATGAATCCAACAAACCCCATGTTGTAGTACCAATCGTTCATACATACTCTCAGCTCCAATTTAGATCACCTCTATCATTCCAAATCCCTGATTCCTTCTAAATCCAACACCAAGCTCATATAAATCCCTTAAATCTTCAAGAGCTCCTGACAGCTTAAAAATTCCTTTCCACGCCTCTATGTACAGGAATTCTCCTTTATCAAATCCACTTATCCTTTCTTTAACCACTACCTTTTTCATATTTACAGGTTCGAACCTCAGAGGTTTTTTAATACCATATCCACGATAGTTTTTGAGTGAAATGTCAGAAATGTAGTTGAGTTCTCTTGAAAAATTCTCATCCCTGATGCTTAAAGGTTTTCCTGATTTATCCTTTATGTGTATTGGGGATAATGTCTTAAAAACCACTGTTTCATCACCTATAACTTTTTGAGGAAGGAGGGTGATTTTCTTCAAATCTAGTTTTTCTTCTCTGTAGCTGAAGGTATTTAACCTTTTCAAACCATTGTATACATTGATCAGAATTTTTGGATCAGGAGAGCTAAAAAACCATCTTACATTACCTTCAAACTGTATTCTTTCATCATCTATTTTTGGATTCTTCAGCAACACAGCAAATGTATAGCTCTTCGTCGCTTTGTTCTTCTTATCATCTCCATAAATGAACAATTTCCTGTAGAGAATTTCATCTTCTTTCTTCAAAATATCTTTTATCATGCTGACAAAAATTATGCGGTATGATACGGGCAGATCTTTAGTTTCAAACTCACAAAGAAATCTCATTTCAACTCGCCCCTTTTGAAAATTCACACCATTTTCATTCTACTATGGTTATTCACGGGATACAAAATTTTACAACCTACATATTATTGACCCATAGTGTTACTCATTAATCGCTCGCTCTTTTAACGTAAAGAAAGCAACAATAGCAACAATCTTAGCAATGAACCATAGTATTACACCAATAAAGACAATTACAAGGACAGCGCTCCATTTGTAAAGACTTGCCGCTGTGTTGAAAGTATTTACTCTAACAGCAAGCAAATGATAGGTTTTAACGAATAAAATATAATGAAATAACTGCAATGCCTGTACATCTAATGGCAACCGACAAATCAGCTTAAAAACCTATGGTGATTATTATTTGCAGATAAAAAAACACTAGAATTACATTCAAAATAACTGCGATTAAGAAATAGTTGAATATTCCGCTTTCACCTGTAGCCTTGGAGATCTCGTTAACACCCACGAGAAAAAGCGCAATTCCAATGATACTAAAAACCATGTTGGGAAAAGAGAAAGTAAAGTAAATAACCTTCCAAGCCCTACCAAAATCCTACTTTGTTTCATAAAAATCTGATCTTTCAAGTAACAACAACCTTAATTCTATTGGATCAATCTACTCATTGGTATGATATATTTCCCTTTTAAATTCATATCAGCAGGACTTCGCTTTGATTCTCCCGAAGAAGATTATAGCACTTTAGTATTGTTCAATATGGAAAACATATTAGGAGGGATTGGAGTAGCTGAAAAGAAGTGAAGAAGAGTGGTTAAAATTTGCTTTTGAAGTATAACGGGTTTATGGATTGTTGAAATTTCACTTTCGTGTTAAGTATTTTGTCGAGTTACAAAAAGTTAAAACAAAAAAGTGGAGCCTTCTGGCTCCGCCTTTTACATTGTACCGTAACCCCTAAATAATTTCTCTCAATGGCTCCAGCGACAGGACTGGAACCACCCAGTTAATAGCCGCTCTATCGAAAATACTCAGTTATGACGCGGAGAGCTCGCTATTGTCTCGCAAAATGTGATTTAAGTTTGGTAGTAAAGGCTCGTTATCAGCGAGATTCCCAGATGCGGATCAGGGATCTATACTGTCCAAGAAAAGTTTCACAGCATTCTGAAGAGCTCATCTGGGATAACCATTGCCACCTCGGAAACATCTTGCGATATGATCAAAATCCTGGCTTTATTTTTTACGAGTGAATCACACTTTCGAGCTAATCAAAGTATTACCTTTTTTCAGCATTTTGTTTCCTCTTGTAACCCTTTTTCTTTAGCTTTTTCAAAACAAAATCTTTGATCCCCTCTGCTATTTCCACTGCGCTATGGGCTTCCTCAACATCTGGAAAGTAGAAATCATCTGGATATCTTATCTCTACAGCGTAGTCAGTTAGAGCAACTACATCCACTCTGTTCAGATTTTTGAAATCCGGATCAAGCTCTGAACACAAAGCAATGAGATATGCTATATCGTGTGTGCGGGGTATTTCCTCACCGTTGAAAATGAGAAAAGCTTTCAGATATTTCTCAGCGCACTGTTGCGCGTGAAAACACACTGCATCTGTTACAGGCTCATCTGTTTCGAGTTCATCCTTGGCGACTTTCAGGTCGTTGTCCGCTTTTAGGATCCATTTCCTTACCGTATCCTCGTTCAAAGATCCACACCCTCCTTGAGAGCGTAATGAACAAGGTATCCAACATCGTTTTTCTTTCTTTCCACCTCGTTTGCCGTTTGCAGGATGATGTCACTGAGAATTCTGTAGCGTGCAAGTTCCATCCTTATGAGCGCGGTTATCTCCCTCTTGATCTTTCTGCTTAGAGAACCTTCTACGATCACGAGCACATCCCAGTCGCTGTCTTCTCTACTTTCTCCTCTCGCGCGTGAACCAAAGAGCACCATTCTCCTGCATTTTAAGTTGTATTTTCCCAGCATGTCTGAGATCACATTTTTGATGATCCTTCTTGCTTTCTCATCAGTGATTTGCGAAGCTTTCATGAAATTCACTCCTTCCTGATGATCCCTATCCCTATTAGTTCAAATGCTTACATGATGGTATCTTCATCGGCGTTTCTTAAATAAAATGAAATCCCATATCATTGTATATAGTAACCCTTATTCATCATCTTCTGGATAACCTCTTCTCTCGATAAAGGATCTTCACTGCCTTGATAACATAAACCTCCACACATGAACGTGAGAAAGTTGTCTAACAGACCATCTATTTACCCTCTCAAAAATATGGGTTTTTGTATGGTAGCGGAGGATGACTCGGTTGATTCAGTCATAAAAGAAAAGAGTCGTATGAACGCAGATTTTCAATGAAGTGTGCAAACACACAGATCAGATTCAGAGATTTTTCAATGATGTCTTTAAATTCCTCTACCGATATACCTAGAGTATTTTTGGAAGGTTTTTAATGTGAAATGCTGTATATCTCCCATTTGGGTGTTTGTAAAAACACACATGACCTCCCTTCTGCCTAACGCGTTGAAAACCTAAGACAAACAGAACTTTTTCCATAGTTTTTGGATCAACTATTGGAATATAACTCACTCTTTCACCTCTATCACTTCAAGGGCCACAAATTCTAAATCTTCAACTTCTTCTTTCGCCTCCTTTAATACGAGCTCAAGCATCTCTTTTAAATTTCTTCTCACCTCTTCTATAGAATCCTCCACAGTATGAACTCCTGGCACATTGGGAACTATTCCGATATATTGCCTTGTTTCAGGATTATACTCAATGATAGCTGTAAACGTTTTTCTCACGATTTGCGCTTCGCCTTATAAGCTTTAATTCACTGGTAGTATTATATCGTAGGATTTCCATCTCCTCTAAAATTCGATAAAAACGTAATTCGCAGATGTGGGGCCAAAGACCTTCCATGAATCAGGTTATTTCGCATGTTCATAATTTGTTTTCAAGGAACTTTCAGATATTTCCCCTTACCTTCTCAGAACCTGGC
>CAZANP010000060.1:0-7836 GCA_964486555.1 uncultured Thermotoga sp.
TATGCTCTTGGAAATTATAAAGAAGCCTTAGAATGGTTTGAAAAGGCTCTGGAACTGGATCCAACTATCGAACAAACCGATCCTTACTTGAAATTCAGAATGGGGATATGCGCTTTCATGGTAAAGGATTTTCAAAAGGCCAAAACATACCTTTCCCTTTACAAGGACAACGAGGTTGCTCAGCAAATGTTGAAAGTTATAGAAAAAGGTGTACCGGAAGAGGAATGGAAAAAATGGCTCAAAATCCCTCAGGAAACTCAAGAAACACCTCAAGCCACAGAAACTACTGTTGAAAAGAAAAGAAATTTCAAAAGTATCCTCCTTCCCCTTGGAATATCCATAGTGGTTTTCGTCTCACTCTTTCTTGTTGAATTGAAGATAATGAAATTGAGAGAACTTGCAAAAATCGCAAAACAAACGGAACAACCGAAGGAGGCAGCTCCAGTGGAAGTACCTGAAACCCCTCAAAAAACATCCGAAGGAGTAGTTGAAGTACCGTTCGAGGAGATAATGAGGAAGGAAATAGAGGCCATAGAAGAGCTGGTACAGCCCATGAGCTCAGAAAGTGAGAGTGAAATGGAGGAGGCTAAAGAAGAAATCTCTGTAGAGCCAGCAGAAAAAGTTGAAAGCGAAGTGGAAAGTGAAAGGACCGAAAGAACGGAAATACGCGAAGTACGGGAAGCTTTCGAAAAAATTGGGAGGGAGGAAGGAGAAGTCGAAGAATTTGATGAAGATAAAATAGTTGAAAAAGCGAAAGAACTTCTGGAGAGTGAAAATGAAAGGATGGAGGGTATATCGATAGAGGAAGCTAATTTAGACCCTGAAAGGGTTTTTGAAGAATTGGAAGAGAAAGATACCTACAACGACGAGGATGCTAGGATGCTGGTTCTGGCTTTGAAGAAGAGTCTCCAGGAGGAATGAAAGTTTTTGCATGCAATTTTTTTCAAATTGCAAAATAAAGCAATCTGATTTCGCCTTTTTTATGTTAAAGTTACAATGGCACGAATTTGCTAATAATAATATGGAGGTGATGAGATGACTGATGAGATACTTCATGAAAAGCTCTCTTACCTTGGAAGAAACTTGAAGTCCTCTCTTATAAGAGAACTTTTGAAATACGCCGGTTCTCAAGATGCCATATCGTTCGGTGGTGGCGCCCCGGATCCCGAAACATTCCCGAAAGAAGAACTAGCAGAAATAGCAAAAGAGGTTATAGAGAAAGAATACAAATATGTTTTACAATATTCCACAACGGAGGGAGATCCAGAGTTAAAGGCAGAGGTCTTGAAACTCCTGCATAGAGTCTATGGGATAAAGGGATTGACAGAAGATAATGTGGTCATAACCGTAGGCTCTCAACAAGCTCTGGATTTGATAAGTAAAATCTTCCTTGACAGCAGAAGTTATTGTATTGTGGACGATCCCGTTTATCTGGGAGCTTTGAACGCTTTCTCAACCAGATTCCCAAGGTTCATAGCTGCACCGATCGAAGACGATGGAACTAATTTGGATTATGTTGAGAAGAAACTCAAGGAGTTGGAGTCGCTGGGACAACTCAATATGCTTAAATTCATATACGTTGTTCCAAATTTCCACAATCCCGCTGGCGTCACGATGTCCCTTGAAAAGAGAAAAAGACTCGTTGAATTGGCAGAGAAATATGATTTTCTGATAATCGAAGATGATCCATATGGAGCTTTAAGGTTCGAAGGAGAGCACATAGATCCTATTTTCAAAATAGGAGGACTCGATAGAGTAATCCTTTTGAACACCTTCAGTAAAATATTGGCACCTGGCCTCAGAATAGGCGTTGTTATTGCGCATGAGAAGATAGTGAGAAAGATAGTCATGGCAAAGCAAGCATCAGATCTGTGCAGCCCAGCCCTCACTCAAAGGATGACGGCAAGATTCTTGCAAAGGTACGATATTCTCGAAAAGATAAAACCATCGATAGATCTTTACAGAAGAAAGAAAAACACCATGTTGAAGGCTTTGGAAGAGAACTTCGGCCATATGGAAGGTGTTAAATGGTCAAAACCCGAAGGAGGACTCTTCATATGGTTCACTCTTCCTGAGCGGTACGATACCATGGAGATGTTCGATATAGCTGTCGAGAAGAAGATATTCTACGTTCCTGGAAAAGCCTTCAGAGTCAAAGCTGTAAAGTGTTCTGCGATGAGACTCTCGTTCTGCCTGCCACCAGAGGAAAAGATCGTTGAAGGTGTGAGAAGGTTGAGAGAAGTCGTGGAGATTTATGAGAAGAAAATGAAAGAGGTAAAGACTGTTTGAGAAAGGGGGAAGGGCTTCAAGCCGCCAGAGTATGTACAGAATACTCGTCATAAACCCTGGCTCGACATCGACCAAAATAGCCATTTTTGAGGATGAAACGTGTGTATACAACAAGAGGGTCGATCACGATCCCGAGGAGCTATCCAGATACGATTCTTTGATGGAACAGGAGCCGATGAGAAGGGAAGAGATCATAAAGGCTCTGAACGAATCGGGGTACGAAATAAAGGATTTCGATGCCATTGCAGCAAGGGGTGGGATACTTCCTCCACTTGAGAGTGGAACGTACGAAGTGGATGAGGTGATGGTGAATTATCTGAAGTACGAAACGCCTGTTGAACACGCTTCAAATCTTGCGGCGGTCATAGCATATGAGCTCGGCAAACCTCATTCCATTCCTGTTTACATAACGGATCCAGTATCTGTGGATGAGATGGTACCAGAAGCCAGATTTTCAGGTATACCAGACATAGAAAGAAAGAGCCTTTCGCACGCTCTCAACACCAAAGCCGTCGCAAGAAAGATTGCAAAAGAACTTGGGAAAAAATACGAGGAATTGAAGATGGTTGTAGCGCACCTTGGTGGAGGTATCAGTGTTTCCGCCCACGATAAGGGAAAGATGATAGATGTCAACAACGCAAACGATGAAGGACCCTTCAGCCCAGAAAGAACAGGAGAACTTCCTGTTGGAGATGTCGTGAAACTTTCTTACTCTGGGAAATACACGAAAAAGGAGTTGAAAAAACGTTTCGTCGGAAAGGGAGGTTTAGTTGCTTACCTTGGAACAAACGATCTCAGAAGGGCTCTTGAAATGACCAAAAACGATGAGAGAGCGAATCTTGTCGTTGAAGCCATGGCGTATCAGATATCCAAGGAGATAGGAGGAATGTGTGCTATCCTTGGAGGGAACGTGGATGCCATTGTTTTGACGGGAGGAATGGCCAACAACTCCGATTTCGTTAACAGAATAAAGGTTTATATTTATAGACTTGCTCCTGTCTTTGTCGTTCCTGGTGAGTACGAAATGGAGGCTCTAGCGCTGGGAGCGTTGAGAGCATTGAAGGGAGAAGAAAAACCGAAAAAATTCGGAGGTGAGAGATGATGGTCAAACATCTTGCAGAATTGGTGGACATGGCCAAAGGAAAAGGAAAAAGGCTGGTTGTGGCAGCAGCGGAGGATCATGTCGTTCTCAAGGCAGTGAGTGAAGCTAAAAAAGCAGAGATCGCAGATCCCGTGCTCGTTGGGAACAGGGAGAAGATGGAGAAAGAAGCGGAAGTCATAGGACTGGATCTGAAAGATTACGAGATAGTCGAAGCTGAGAACGAATTGGAAGCTGCCAAGAAAGCTGTGGAGATGGTCTCAAAGGGTCAAGGGGACTTTCTAATGAAGGGAAAGATAAAGACAGGAGATCTCATGAGAACAGTACTTGCTGAAGAATACGGGCTTAGAACCGGAAAGGTCATGGCCATGGTCAGTGTTTTTGAGATCCCGAATTTCGACAGGCTCCTGATAATTTCCGATGCCGGTATGTTGATCGCTCCAACTTTAGAGCAGAAGGTGCATATAATAGAACATTCCGTGAATGTGGCAAAAGTTTTGGGAATAGAGCTTCCGAAAGTCGCAGTTGTGGGAGCTGTGGAAGTTGTGAATCCAAAGATGCCGGCAACACTCGATGCTGCGATACTTTCAAAGATGAATCAAAGAGGACAGATAAAAGGATGCATTGTGGATGGTCCATTCGCTCTCGATAACGTTGTGTCCGAGGAAGCTGCAAAACACAAAGGAATAGAGAGTCCCGTTGCGGGGAAGGCCGATATCATCGTCACACCTGACATAGAAGCCGGGAACATTCTATACAAAGCTTTGATATTCCTTGCAGGGGCAAAAGTTGCATCCGTCATTCTGGGAGCAAAGGTCCCCGTTGTTCTCACATCGAGAGCGGATTCAGATGAATCAAAGCTCTACTCCATAGCCCTCTCTTCCTTGATGACTTGAGGAGAGTGATCGAATGTGTTCAGAATATTGGTTATAAATCCTGGCTCCACCTCGACGAAACTCGCAATATTCGAGAACGAAAAATGCGTCGTATCGAAAACTCTTTACCATAAAGTCGAGGAATTGTCGTGTTTTGAACGAATAGTAGATCAAAAGGATTTCAGAAAGAAGGTGATAATAGAATTTTTGAAG
This sequence comes from uncultured Thermotoga sp., assembly GCA_964486555.1. GTDB lineage: Bacteria > Thermotogota > Thermotogae > Thermotogales > Thermotogaceae > 4484-232. The sequence goes on from CAZANP010000060.1 coordinate 4,477, forward strand.
GAAGCTGGTTACTCTCCTAGAGATTTCAGTGCGGTTGTTGGAAGAGGTGGTCTTGTGAGACCAATCCCAAGTGGTACATACGAAGTGGATGAATTGATGTTGCAGGATCTAAGAGAAGCACGTTTTGGAGAACACGCATCAAACCTTGGTGCGATATTGGCCAAAGAGATAGCAGATGAGGCTGGTATAAAAGCTTACATCGTGGATCCTGTAGTTGTTGACGAGATGATCGATGTTGCCAGGCTCAGTGGACATCCCGACTTTGAGAGGAGATCCATATTCCATGCTCTGAATCAAAAAGCAGTTGCAAGAAAAGCCGCATCAAAACTTGGAAAAAGGTACGAAGAGGTGAACTTAGTCGTAGCCCACATGGGCGGTGGTATATCCATAGGTGCCCATAGGAAAGGAAGGGTTGTTGATGTTAACAACGCTCTCGACGGTGATGGTCCTTTCACCCCGGAGAGGAGCGGCACTTTGCCTCTGACTCAACTCATAGATCTGTGCTACTCTGGAAAGTACACCTTGGAAGAGATGAAAAAGAAGATAAAAGGAAAGGGAGGTTTGGTGGCATACCTTGGAACAAACGATGCAAAAGAAATCCAGGAAAGGATAAGAAAAGGGGACAAGGAAGCAGAATTGGTTTACAGGGCTATGGCCTATCAAATAGTTAAATGGATCGGTAAGATGGCGGTGGCTTTGAAAGGAGAAGTCGATGCGATCGTTCTAACAGGAGGCCTAGCCTACGATGAAGAGTTTCTAGTTCCCTGGATAAAAGAGAAAGTATCGTTCCTAGGGCCAGTCATGGTCTTTCCCGGAGGGGAAGAGGAAGAAGCATTAGCCCACGGCGTTTTGAGAGTCCTGAGAGGAGAGGAGATTGCTAAGAAGTACTCAGAGGAGGTAAGGCTGTGAAAAAGAATCATGCATTCATTGGGCCTTTTGGTAGCGGTAAAACAGAGATCGCTTTGAATTTCGCCATAAAAGAGGTTAAGAAAGGGAAAAAAGTTGCATTAGCCGATCTGGATTTTGTCTCACCTTATTTCAGATCAAGAGATGAAGAAAAGCTTTTAAACGAATACGGAATAGTACCGGTGTTTCCGAAAGGTCATTTGAAGTATGCGGATACCCCGATCATCCCCCCGGCGGTCTTTGGTTACCTTCAAAACCCTGAATATACGACAGTTTTGGATATAGGTGGTGAAGAAGACGGGGTTGCAGTTGTGGGATACATGAAGGATCGCGTGACGAATACCTATTTTTATTTCGTTGTGAACACTCGAAGGCCCTTTACGCAGACACCGGAAGAAATCGTAGATTATGTGACACGACTTTCGAAAAGAGGGAGGATCAAGGTGGATTTTCTCGTGAACAACACCAACCTTCAAGAAGAGACAACACCTGAAATAATAGAAGAAGGAGAAAAGATCCTTGAGAAGGCTTCGGAGATTTTGAAAATACCAGTTGCCTTTACGGTTGTTCCGGAGTTTTTAGGAGAGTTCGAAGGGAAGTTTCCTATCTTCACTCTCAAGAGGTATTTAAAAATCGCTTTCTGGTAAGGAGGGGGAAGATGCCGAAAACACTAGGAAAAGTTGAGATAGACCAGGAAAGGTGCAAAGGGTGTGGTTTGTGTATAGATGCGTGTCCCACAAAGGTTCTGAGATTCTCAAAGAAGTTCAATTCTAAAGGGTACCACCCCGCTGAGTACGTTGGTGAAGGGTGTATAGCATGTGGTTTCTGCTATCTGATGTGTCCTGACGTTTGTATAACCGTGTACAGAATGGTTCCTGAAAAGGTTCGAGGAGGGGTTGGAAATGAGTGAGAAAATAATGGTTAAGGGAACAGAGGCAATCGGAGAAGCCGCTATAAGAGCAGGTTGCAGAATATACTTTGGCTATCCTATAACTCCTCAAAGCGAGTTGACAGAATACATGGCAAGAAGACTACCTCAGGTTGGAGGTGTTTTCCTTCAGGCTGAAAGTGAAGTCGCAACTGTCAACATGATGTATGGTGCTTCATCTGTAGGAAAGAGAGTCATGACTTCAACATCCTCACCTGGTTTCAGCTTGATGCAAGAAGGTATATCTTACATGGCCTGCGCCGAGCTTCCAGCAGTTTTCGTCAATGTTGTGAGAGGTGGGCCAGGCCTTGGAGATATCCAACCTTCTCAAGGTGATTATTTCCAGGCAACCAAAGGTGGAGGACATGGTGATTACAGACTTCTTGTGCTCTCACCTTCAACTCTTCAGGAGGCCGTCGAGCTCACCATACTTGCATTCGATTTAGCAGATAAGTACAGAAATCCCGTTCTCATACTCGCAGATGGTATGCTGGGACAGATGATGGAGCCTGTTTCTTTTCCGGACCCGATAGATCCCTCCAAAATACCGGATCACAGTGATTGGGCTCTAACAGGTGCAAAGGGAAGACCTCCAAGAAAAGTCACCTCCTTCAACATAGATCCGTATGGCCTAGAAAAGATGAACAGAAGGATTCAGGAAAAATATGAAAGGATGAAAAAGGAAGAAGTTAGATACGAAGAATTCATGATGGAGGATGCAGATGTTGTGATAGTTGCGCATGGAACGGTTGGTAGGATAGTGAAAAGTGTCGTGAAACTTGCAAGGGAAGAAGGAATAAAGGCAGGGCTCTTCAGACCCATAACGCTCTTTCCATTTCCTTATGACAGACTCTCAGAAGTTTCAGAAAGAGCCAAGCTGGTATTCACAGTCGAAATGAGTAGTGGCCAGATGTGGGAAGACGTGAAGCTGGCTGTCAAAGGAAAAGTCGAGACACCGTTCTATGGGAGAATGGCGGGGGTTGTGCCAACACCAGTTGAGATCCTCGAAAACCTAAAAAAGTATCTGAGGAGGTAATGAGCATGAATTTCGTTATCACACATAAAATGCCGGAATCTTTAAGTAAACGAGAGTTCACGTATTGTCCAGGATGCCACCATGGTATCGTCCACAGGTTGGTAGCAGAGATCATAGATGAACTCAATATAAGGGAGAAGACCATAATAGTTGCACCTGTCGGTTGTGCTGTCTTTGCTTATGAATTCTTCGATATAGATGGAACCGTTGCTCCTCATGGAAGAGCTCCTGCTGTTGCAACGGGGATGAAGAGGGCAAGACCTGATCTTGTAATATTCACCTATCAAGGTGATGGAGATCTTGCAGCCATTGGAACAGCAGAGATGGTCCATGCAGCGAACAGAGGAGAGAGAATCACAACGATCTTCATAAACAACGCGGTCTATGGAATGACAGGTGGTCAGATGGCTCCCACAACTCTTTTGGGAATGAAAACAACCACATCACCATACGGAAGGACTCCCGAGAGGGAAGGATATCCCATACATGT
>CAZANP010000060.1:7936-9453 GCA_964486555.1 uncultured Thermotoga sp.
AAGGCTATTTTGGAGGGTATGAGTTTGGTTAACTGAGCCGGGATCCGGGAGAGCCCGGCTTTTTGTTTTATTCCAAGACGAACTCCTCTAGGAATTTACAGAAGAGTTCGCAGGATTTTGAAGCGAGTTTCTGATAATTCCTTTCAAATTCCTCTATAGCATTGTTTCCACAATCATCGACTATGGTTTTAAGGGCGACAAATGGCTTTTTGTTCTCGTAGCACACTTTCGCGACAGCGGCCGAATCCATATCGACACAGATTCCGTGTGTTCTCTCCCTCAGCTTTCTCCTTCTCTCCTCACCGAGAACGAACATATCTCCACTGACGATTTTCCCAACTTTTAGATTCTCCATATGATCCAGAAGAAGGCTGAGGATCTCCTGGGATCCTGGGATCTCCTGAGCTTTTCTCCTTGCTATGTTCAAATCATGCTCTTCATAAATATCTCCTATAACAACATCTCCTATAGTCACTTCCGGCGATATGGATCCCCCTGCTCCTGTGAAAATAACGCTGTCAATTTTGAACCTATCCAAAAATGCTTGTGTTACCATGGAAGCTTCTACTTTACCGACAAAACCGTAAGTAACCAGAACTTCATTTCTTCCTATGAGTCCTCTCCTGTAGATTCTACCCAGAATTTCACCCGTTTCTAAGGTTTCAATCACTTTAAAAGCGGGTTTGACTTCAACTTCAAACACACCTAATATGAGTATCATCGTAACACCTCCTTTGTTTGATATAGTATAAAATCTCTGAGTTAGTATTTTCTGTGAAAATTGTTAAAAAGATGGCAACATAGTGAATCAGAGGCGATATGGCGGCAACTTGTTACCAAGACACTATGATACATGGCTTACAAGTGCTCACCAGGTAGAAAAGTAAAGGGATCGGAAGTTAAGGCAAAGCGGGGGTGTTTCAAAATTGATAATCGGTGATCGTTCATTGGTGTTCGTTGACTGCTATTCGATAATTGTTGGTTGGTGTTGGGTGCCGGGGAATAGGGTACAAGGTATAGAGTAAAATCACCATCGAACGCCGATCACCGAACCCCGATTAGCTAACAACTGGAATATTTTTGGAACAACCTCGGGCAAAGTACACAAAATCATTTCCGGTAATATTCTATGGACTCAGCATAGAGGGGTTTCCAGTCACAGAGAGGCCTTATCTCCCAATCGAAGAATTGCTGCAGGGGGTAAGCTCGAAGAAGTTTGTGAAGCTCATCGTTGGAATCCACATCCACGATCGCCATTCCCCCTTGTCCCGGGAAAATGTAATGACATAACATCTTACCAGAATCCAGCTGTTTTTCCAGCCATCCCATGGATTCCTGGTAAAGCTTGAGGATCTGTTCTTTTGAGACATGCTCAGGAACAGGTGTTGGTTCACCGATAATCAAGAATTTCATTTTGGTCACCTCCTTTGCGAAATTGTTGCCGCCATTTCGCCATGTTTCAATGTGACAATGATTATCCGCATTCTGCATATATTAATATTTTTTAAATTTTTTGT
>CAZANP010000061.1:0-9373 GCA_964486555.1 uncultured Thermotoga sp.
TGCATTCTGTTATAATTTCACAAAAACGGGAGGCGATAACGTTGCGGATGTCACAACTTTACATGCCAACACTGAAAGAAGCACCTTCTGACGCTGAAATCGTGAGTCAAGAGCTTTTGATAAGAGGTGGATTCGTAAGGAAAGTTGCATCTGGTATCTATACATACCTTCCCCTTGGAAAGAGGGTCCTATCCAAAATAGAAAGAATCGTGAGGGAAGAGATGGATGCCATAGGAGCTCAGGAAATCCTGATGCCGATACTTCAACCCGCAGAGTTGTGGAGAATAACGGGAAGATGGGATGATTATGGACCTGAAATGATGAAGTTGAAGGATAGGCATGAAAGAGAGTTCACTCTAGGCCCAACTCACGAAGAGGTCATAACAGACCTTGTCAAGAATGAAGTGAGGTCCTATAAACAGCTCCCTTTGATCCTTTACCAGATATCTGTGAAATACAGGGATGAGATAAGACCCAGATTCGGTGTTCTGAGAGCAAGAGAATTCATAATGAAGGATGCTTACAGTTTCCATAGAGATTGGGACTCCCTCAATGAAGTTTATGAAGATTTCAGAAAAGCCTACTCGAGAATATCCGAGAGATTGGGACTCGAATATTTAGTTATAGAAGCAGAGAGTGGAGCAATAGGTGGGAGTGTCTCTCATGAATTCGTGATTCCAGCGGGTGTCGGGGAGACGAACGTTCTCATCTGTGATGAATGTGGTTACAAAGCCAGTGATGAGAAAGCTGAATTCAAAGGGAAGTACGAGGAAATCGACGAGGAGGAAAGAGAGCTAAAGAAAGTTCCGACACCCGATGTTCGAACGATAGATGAAGTATCTGATTTCCTGAATGTCTCCCCTGAAAGAATCGTGAAATCCCTTCTTTTCAAAGGAAAAGAGGGTTTCGTTATGGCCTTGATAAGAGGAGATCTTGAGTTGAACGAGGCAAAACTCAAAGCGTATATTAAAGATCAGTCTTTGAGACTTGCAACACCTGAAGAAGTCCTGGAAGAATTCGGTGTTCCGATAGGGTTCATAGGTCCTGTGGGACTAGACAATGTGAGAAAAATAGCGGATGTGAGTGTGAAGTATCTGAGAAATTTCGTCGTTGGTGGCATGGAAGAGGATACTCATTACATAAACGTCAACCTTGGAAGGGACTTCGAGGTGGATGAGTGGGCCGATTTGAAGGTGGTGAAAGAAGGAGATCCGTGCCCTGTCTGCGGTAATCCTCTCAGAGAAATCAAGGGAATAGAACTTGGTCACATCTTCAAACTCGGAACGAAGTATTCAAAATCCATGGAAGCGTTCTTCACAGATGAGGATGGTAGCCTGAAACCCTTCATCATGGGATGCTATGGATGGGGAGTATCCAGAACCATGGGAGCATCCGTTGAACAACTTCACGACGATGATGGAATAATATGGCCGATCTCCATCGCTCCCTACAGAGTTGTGGTGACAGTTGTGAACGTGAACGATGAAAAGCAGATGAAAACAGGTGAAGAGATATACAAAAAACTCCTCGAAATAGATGAAGAGGTCGTCATAGACGACAGGAACGTGTCTCCTGGAGTTAAATTTAAAGACGCGGATCTTGTTGGATTTCCAATAAGGATAAATGTGGGGAAAGGTGTTCAGGAAGATAAAGTGGAATTGAAGGTGAGGTATTCCAAAAAGTTCCTCAAAGTGAGTGTAAAGGAAGGTTTAGCTGAATTGATCAGCACTCTGAAGAAGCTCGAAGAAGATTACGATCCTCATAGAAGGAGTGAGGAGTGATAAAGGATAGAGCTTTCGTATTTATCATAATCTATGCTCTTCTTTACTTCATATTCCTCAAGATACTTCCTGTAACAGTCGGTGCCATAACCCTGGCTTTTTTCTTCGTTTTCATAATCGATGCGATGAGTTCCATACTGATGAGAGTTTTCAAAATGAAAAGAGGATTATCCGTGACACTATCCAGTGTGGCCTTTTTTGGCATACTAAGTTACTCGATATATGGTATTTTTCCCATCATATTCACGGAAGGCAAGGAAATCTTCAAATTCGTTATAAATACAGCCAACAAGCCGATCCAAGAGATCTTTCCAGGGCTTGAAGGAAAATCTTTGGAAATATTCGAAACGTTTCTTGACAGATTGAGCATATGGCTTGGTGATACTTTCGAAAAAGTGGTGTCTTACATAGTTGGAAAGATACCGGATGCCTTAACGGCTTCCATACTCCTTTTAATAGCTTCCTCGTACATTTCATATATCCTCCCAAAACTTGGGACCATCGTGGATCATGCCTTCCCTAGGGAAACCTTGCCAAGGACGAAGAAGTTCTTAAAGAACGTCTACGAAGATCTGAGGAAATTCACGGCGAGTAGAATCGTAACAGCCTTTCTCGTCGGTGTAATCGTTGGTGTTGGTTTCAAAATCATGGGGATGAAGCATTCGCTCTTTCTTGGAATACTCTCAGGTCTTACCGATTTCATCCCTTATCTTGGTGTTGTGATAGTCTCAATTCCCGCTCTCTTCATAGCTTTCACGAGTAAGGGACTTTGGGGAATAATAGGTGTTCTGATAGTTTTAACCGTTGCCAACCAGCTTGAAACATGGATCTTCATTCCAAAAATGATGGGGGACAAGTTGAACATCAACTGGTTCATCGTTTTGATAGGTATCATAGCTTTTGGTGAACTCTACGGTGTTCTAGGTGTTCTCATGGCGGTCCCTTACCTTGTGTTTTTCAAAGATTTCTGGCTCGAATATGTGGATGAAATATTACATAAAAAGTGAGGGATGAACGTTGAATTACACAAAACTCCTTTCCGCAGTGCATCATGGCCTGAAAGTTTTTCGTGTTTCTGTGGAAGTGGATTTCGATGGGAAAAGTGTTTTCAACGAAATAGACATAGTAGGACTTGGAGACACAGCTATAAAAGAGAGTAGAAAACGTGTGAAGAGTGCTATTCAGAACACCGGTTTTCAGATCCCCCACGGTAGGTTCATCGTGAACCTTTCTCCAGGTGATCTGAAAAAGGAAGGATCAGGCCTTGATCTTCCCATAGCTTTGGGTATTCTCTCCTCCCTGAGGATGATAAATCTCAACGAATCTTTCTTTGCACTGGGTGAATTGTCTCTCAACGGAGACGTTTTGAGAGTTAAAGGGGTTTTACCGACACTTCTTCACCTCTCGGAGACCGATTTCGATGGCATCATTTTCATACCCAAAGGTAACAAAAGGGAAGCTGAGGTTGTAAAAGGATTGAGAGTGTTTGCCGTTCAAAATTTACGAGAGATAGTGGAGTTTCTCAAGGGTTTCAGAAAACTAGAGAATATAGAGTACAAAGGGGTCGAAGAAACCTTGGATGGATACGATGTGGATTTTGCAGACGTCAGAAATCACGAATTTGCAAAAAGAGCGATAGAGATAGCTGTCTGTGGAGAGCACAACATCCTCTTGAAGGGAGAGCCGGGCTCAGGTAAGACCATGCTGGCTCGGAGGATACCCACGATATTTCCTCCGATGAGTGAAAACGAGATATTGGAAGTGACGAAAATATACAGTGTTGCAGGATTTTTGGAGGATGGTTTGATAACCCAAAGGCCCTTCAGAGCACCCCATCACACAGCGTCTCCCGTATCGATAATAGGTGGTGGGACATTTCCAAAACCAGGAGAAGTTTCACTTGCCCACAACGGTGTACTTTTCATGGATGAATTTCCAGAATTCAGAAGGGATGTTCTTGAAGCTTTGAGGCAACCCATGGAGGATGGAGTTGTTACGGTATCGAGAGCCAGGATGAGTGTCACGTTCCCTGCAAGATTCATGCTCGTTGCTGCCATGAATCCATGCCCATGTGGAGGAGGACCGAACTGTACGTGCACACCGTACGATATCATACGTTACAACAGAAAGATATCTGGACCCATTCTTGACAGGATCGATATACTGGTGGAAATTCCGAGATTGAGTTTTGAGGAGTTCATGAAGAAACCTGAGGGAGAAAAGAGTGAAAAAATCAGGGAAAGAATCATATTGGGAAGGGAAATACAGAGAAAAAGATTTGAAGGAACGGGTGTGAAGGTGAACTCACGGATGAGTCACAGGATGATAAGAGAGCACGTTGCGCTCGATGACAGGAGTGAAGATCTACTGAAAGCTTATGTTAAGAAGTACAACATTTCGGGTAGAGTGATAGACAAGGTTTTGAAAGTATCGAGGACGATAGCGGATCTTGAAGGCTCAGAAAGAGTTAGGTTCAAACACGTAGCAGAAGCACTCCAGTATAGATTCAAGGAATGATCAGGTGGTTACCAGGACAAAAGAATTCACAGGTCTTACAAGACCTTTCGATGTGTATTTCGAAACGGATGGTGTGCTGAGTTCGAAGAATTTCCCGTTGTATATTAAACCAAGGCAAGAAGAAGAGCCCCCATCTAAGTTCATAACCCATTTGAGATTTCCAAATTCTTTTTCAAGGATGATCACAATCTCATCGAATCTGGCTCCTGCACTTTCTTTCGATCTGCCATCGAAGACCATGACGAAGAATTCGTCATCTTTTGTGAGGCCTATAACCGTTCTTGGACCTCTGACCCATTTTTGAACCTGTGTCTCTTGTGTCTGCATCGATAGTGGATGATACCACCCTTCCTCTGTGAAAGACTCCTTCGCTTTCAGTTCATCGATCATTAGGTTTTCTCCTTCTCTTACAAGAAGTGTTCCTCCACCGAAAGCCCATCTGACTCTCTTCCAAGCATCTTTTTCAATTCCTATGGGTTTTTCCAGATTCAGTGTTACCTTCACGGGCTCTTTTGGAACATAATAGCCGTTTCCAATCGAATGTAGGTTCAATTCTCTAACCAAGACGTCCAGAATGCTCTTTTTGAAGGAGAGAACCACACCAACACATGGAAGGAGAACCTCACCAGCTCTGATACATATGACCTCATCGTTCACTATCACAACGTTTAATCTATCTTTCCCTACCTCCAGTTTGAAGTTGTTGAAATCTATTTTTTCTCTCGAGAGAATTTCGTTCATGTACATAGGAGTGTATATGACGAATTCCCGGTCTTTTGCTTCTCTAGGATTTACCTGCTCTCTGACCCAGCCCACAGCGAATTCGTTGAGTTTTATCTTTCCACCAAAGAGTTTTCTTCTTCCAAACACGATTTTCCCATCCTCGAGTTGCGCCACAAAGGCCTTGTTGTACAATGGGAATGTTTCTTTCCCATTGTACTTTCTGTAATCTATGAAGAAGTTCCTCATCTTCAGTTGCTCTGGAGATCTATCCTTTCTCAAGCGATTGTATTCACTTCTCAAGAAATCCGTGAAGAAATAGAGGAAGTTGAAATAGAATTTGTGTTCTTCATTTAAAGGGTATCCTCTCGGGGATATCAAGTCTCTGTCCAACTCTTCTGCCAGAACCGGAAGGAGATTTACATTCCTTTTGAACAAGATGCCATGAAATATAACACCATTTTGCGGTTCATCGACTTCGTGTGAAAATTCGGTCATTTTTGAAAACTCAGGAAACTTGTAGAATCCCCAGGTGTAGGTTCCTCCTCTCAAAATTTCGAGATTCTTCTGAACGAGTTCAGACAGATATTTTTCTCTCCTTTTCAATATCTCATTGAAACTTTCAAAAGTTGTGTCATTTTTTCCATCTTCGAATTCGTTTGAATAGTAGTTGAAGTATATCCAGGGAGCAATCTTGTGAACCTCTTTTTCATTTGACAACTCCTCAATCTTTCCCACTGAATTCAGTATCCTATCGAAGTAGTAAAAACTCATCTTGGGTCTTTCGTTCCCCTGCCATCTCACAGCTGGGAGTGTCCCACCTGGGACGTAACCCACAATTCCCGTTTTACCTTCATGTTCGAATAGATTAGTGTACCTCATGGCCTTCGGACTCTCGATGATCGCCACGATGAAATAATCGAAAAGAGCACCGTGTAGAGAAAACATGCTGCTTTCTTCAAACCCTATGATCACGAAGTCTTTCGGATTTTCCTGGAAATCTACCTTTCTAAGATCCAAACCAGCTCCTTGAAAATCGTAAGTCAGAACGTTCATGTTTTCAGATTTCAGCTTTAGTCTGTTGAGCAAAAAGTCCAGATCATCCGGTATGGGCTCATCCAAAACCCTCCTTTTTTTCAAAAGCAAGGAAACCTCTATGTTGTTTTCAAGGAGGTTGTTGAATATGAGTCGTATCAGAAAAGGTAATACGCGGAAACTACCGGGAATTAGTATTACTTTTTTCTTGATCTTCAACTCTTCCTCGAGAAGTTTTCTTTTGTCTATCTTAACCCTTGCATCTTTGAAGAAATCTCTCAAGATCTTTTGGAGCGGTTCTTTTTCCAGTGAAAATGTACTTTCCTTGAAAAAACGGTCTCTACTCTCATCCTGTAGTATTTTCAGATTCCTCTCTTCAAGGTATTTCACCCTGATCTCGTGGATTGATCCAAAAACCTCCTCATCCGACATGTCCTCTATGTTTTCCATATTAGAGAAAATTTCCTTGAGAGATTTGATGTGTATATCAAAATCCTTCTTCGAGATTAACCCCTCATCGAGTAATCTCTCAGCGAGAGTATCCCGGATCACTTTCCTCTCTCTTGAAACGTCTACGAAGATTCCCCCCATCTCGTACTGATAGTACAGAAAAGATCCCTTATATTCTTTCCTTTTGAAACCTCCTGGGACGTAATCATTCCTGACGATTTCTGCTGACATCATACAGAACCCCTTTCGATCAATCTTGGTGGAATAACTACTCTTCTCACTTTTGGGTCCCAGTGTCTCATAGCATCAAGAAGTATCTTTACAGTGATACCGGCGAACTCCTTCACTCTTTGATCGATCGTCGTCAGAGGTGGGTGGAGATACTCACTGAAAGGCAGGTTGTCTATTCCAAGAATCGCCACATCCTCAGGTATCTTAAGGCCCGCTTCATAAATTGCCTTGTACGCTCCCATGGCCCTCTCATCACCGGATATGAAGAACGCATCGATAGGTTCTTTCAGTTTTTCCCGCACCTTTCTGTACACTTCCTCGGGATCCTTGAGTTCGAAGATCACCTCGTATTCGATACCGTACTTTTTGCATGCATCTTCGAATCCCTTTGCTCTTTCTCTGTTAACGTTGAAATCCTTACTTCCAAGTATGAAAACTATCCTTTTCTTTCCCTTTTTTATGAGATACTCTCCTCCCATGTATCCCACCATGTAGTTATCGAGATCCACGTAATTGGTATCATCATGATCGAGGTCTTTTCCAACGATCACGAAGGGTATCTTGTTTTCTCTGAGATACTTTATCCTTATATCTTCTCTCATTATGTCGAAGATAACAGCACCATCTGCAAGGCCGCTCTTCAAAAACAGGAAACCATCGGTTTCATCATCTAGAACACCCTTTCCTGAAGATGGGGAGACGATTATCTTGTAATTTTCTCTTCTGAAACCTGAGATTATCTCACGTATCATCATGTTGTGCCAGGAGCTCCAGTATTCCCCCCCATGCTTATCCATGAACACGATCACCGTTTGCGTTTTTCCTTTCTTCAAAGCTTTCGCGAGTAAATTCACGCTGTAGCCGGATTCCTCGATGGCTTTCAATATCTTCCTTCTAGTTTCCTCCTTAACGTTTGGAGAGTTGTTGATCACTCTCGAGACCGTTTTTATAGAAAATCCCGTTTTCTTCGCAATATCTGCAATGGTCACCTTTCCAAAGGTTTTCACGGAAACCACCTCACTCCCATTCTATGGTTGCAGGTGGTTTCATAGTGACATCGTAGACAACTCTGGAAACTTCTGGAACTTCCTCCGTTATCCTTTTCGAGACCTCATCTAGAAAATCGTGAGAGAGTCTTACCCAATCTGCGGTCATACCGTCCACACTGTCCACAGCTCTCAGGGCAACCACGTATCCATACGATCTTCTATCTCCTTTAACACCAACGCTTCTCACAGGGAGGAGAACCGCGAAAGCTTGCCACACCTTATCGTACAGATTCCATTTTTTTAAGGTTTCGAGGAATATTCTGTCGACTTTTCTGAGAATTCTCAAACGCTCTTCTGTGACCTCCCCTATTATTCTAACGGCAAGACCAGGACCTGGGAATGGATGTCTTTTCAGGATCTCATCTGGTATCTTCAAAATCTTTCCAATTTTTCTGACCTCATCTTTGAAGAAATCGCGCAGAGGTTCAACGATCTTCAAACCCATCTTTTCAGGAAGTCCTCCAACGTTGTGATGACTCTTTATCCTGGATGTGTTCTTTCCACTCCCTGCGCTTTCTACAACATCGGGATATATCGTTCCTTGAACGAGAAATTCCGCTTTGAATTTTTTCGCTACTTCCTCAAAAACCCTGATGAAGGTTTCTCCTATGATCTTTCTCTTTCTTTCCGGATCTACCACTCCCTTTAATCCATCTAGAAATCTTTCTTTCGCATCCACCACCACGATATTCATATTCATTTTATCTTTTAGAGAATATACGATTTCTTCTCTTTCCCCTTCTCTCAAAAGCCCATGGTCGACGAAAACTCCTATGAAATTATCTCCTATTGCTCTTTGAACCATGGCACCCGCCACGGTGGAATCCACTCCCCCTGAGAGCGCCATGATAGCCTTTGAGCTTCCTATTGTATTTTTTATGAGATTTATTCTGGATTGAACCACGTTTTCCAAACGCCAGTCTCCTTTGAGTTTTCCTATTTTGAACAGGAAATTCCTCAGTATCTCCTTTCCATACTCGGTGTGATGAACTTCTGGGTGGAATTGAAGGAGCCAATACTTTTCATGGTCAGTGGCGGATGCTATAACGCCTTTTTCTGTTTTGGACGTCACATGAAAGCCTTTAGGTAGTTCTTCTACCCTGTCTCCATGACTCATCCAGACTAGAAACTCTTTCGGCAATCCATCGAATAAGAGATCGTCCTTCACGATTTTTACTTTCGTTCTTCCGTATTCACCAATTCCTCTTACAACTTTACCTCCAAGCTCTTTGGAAAGAAGTTGCATCCCGTAGCATATGGCAAGAACACTTCCTTGGAAGGAACGAAACCATTCTGGGAGGGAAGGAGCATCTTCTTCATAGACACTCATTGGGCCCCCAGAGAGTATAACCAGGTCATAGAGATTTGGATCTATCATGGAATCTGAGGAGATTATTTCTGAGAAAACTCCCAGTTCCCTAACTCTTCTTGCTATCAATTGTGTATACTGAGATCCGTAATCCACTATCAGAACCTTTTCCAATTCATTCACCCTGCCTTTTACAGAGGGAAGTGACATTTCACCCAATGCCCTTCGTTCACTTCCACCATATCAGGCTCTTTCTCCTTGCAAATGCTTTTGGCATAAGG
>CAZANP010000062.1:0-9373 GCA_964486555.1 uncultured Thermotoga sp.
TCCAATATGTGGAAGTAGGGAAGAGGTACTCATAGGAGATAAAGATGTTGAGGGGGTATTTGGGAAGGAAAGGGATAAAGGGAGTGATGAAGGTGAGGGGGAATGGGGTAGGTAGGGAAGATGTGGAAGAGAAGAATACAAAGAGCGTGATGAGATAGAAGGGTTGTTTGGGAATATGAAGATGAAGCTATCTGGATATGTTGCAGCGTACAGGGAAGATATGGCAATGGTGATGGCACTTGTTAAGTTCCTTTTCTGCAACATGTATGTGATATATTTTGTCTTATTTTTTCTCGCTTTTATCTCATATTTTTGTCACTCCTGCCCCGATTTTTGAAACACATCCAGATCGGTTCATTTTCCAGTGTGTTTGAGGTCTTTCTGAAAAACGGGCCATGAAGAATCTGCAACATCTGAAGATGTACAGTAAATCGCGTACAAATTCCCATCGTTCGATCCTATATACAGGACGTAATCCTTGACAACAGGATAAGACCACACTATTCTGCTGGATACGACCATTCCTCCGTTCCATCAGGATTGACAGCATATACATTCCCGCCATCATTACCGAAGTATATCGTTCCATCAGATCCAACACAAGGTGCCCCTTCAATTTCATAACTTGTTGAGAATATCCATTTAGGCGTTCCATTAGGATTCAAAGCGTAGAGTTTCCCGTCGAAACAACCGAAATATATAGTACCATCTTCTCCCAAAACGGGAGAACTTGCTATCATATCACCTGCTATGTATTCCCATTTCTTTACACCTGCTGGTGTGAGGGCATAAAATCTCCCTCCAGCATTTCCTATATAAATTATTCCATCAGACCCTATAGCAGGCCCTCCATAGATTTCGAATCCTGTATAATATTTCCATTTCAACGTCCCATCAGGGTTTATAGCGTAGAGATATCCATCGTAATTTTCAACATATATGGTCCCATCTGAACCCATAGCGGGGGCAGATTGAAAAGCCCCTCAACCTGTAAACTCCCACAGTTTGGTACCATCGCTCAAAGAATATGCGTAAAACTTGGTATCGTTCTGACTTCCACCAAAATATATAATGTTCTCACTCACGGCAACTGATACTCCCCAGAGATTTCCGGGAACCGAGAATTGCTTGATCAATGTACCTGTATCTTTATTGAGAACCATTATCTTTCCATTCAGATTTCCAACAATAACGTGATCATCGACAATCGTTGACGCTGATCTTATTTTGTAACCGGTGGAATAACTCCATCTCTCGAGCCCATCGGATGTGAGCGAATAAACTTTCCCGTCATCCGATCCGAAATAAATGTTCTCATCATCATCGATAGCAGGACTCATTCCCCACCATATGGCTCCTCCAGTTGTATAGCACCATTTGAGTGTTTCTAATCGATGCATTGTGGTAAATGAAAGAACACCCGTATCGGCTCGTCCATTTTTTCCATCCTTTGCAATGACCTTCCAGTAATACTTTTTGTTATAACCCAAGGTTCCTGGATCATATGATGAGGAGGAAGTATCGATTAGAACAAGAGGAGGTGGATTTGTGACTCCAAAATAAACATCAAAGATTAGGAGTTCTCCATCAGGGTCTTGAGCGATCCAGGAGAGTTTCACGTGAATATCGACATTTTCAGCATTGTTTGCTGGTGAATAAGATATGATTTTGGGATTGCTGTTAGTGATGAGAGCACAACTTGTCATTAAAAAAGAAATGATGAAAGATAGAAGCGTTACAAGAATAACTCCACCCTTCATTTCGCGCAACCTCCTTTGAAAGGACTACAAACACATTCTTTCATCATATCACACTCACAAAGTTGTGAGATTTTAGAAATAATCAATTATATACTTAAATGTATTCTGTAAAACAACGAAATCTCTAGATTTGGGGAGATACGGTAAGAAATACAAATATAATTGTGAATTATTAGATATAATCGGAAATAATACCGATTATCTGTCAAAAATCATTCTTTGGTTAGGAAGAAACTGGGTGTAAACTTTGTATTAGCAGTCTAGATATGAGAGTGCTAATATCTAAAGGAGGGGTGATGGTATGAAGGTTACACCGCTCGGAGAAAGACTCTTGATAAAACCTATAAAAGAAGAGAAGAAAACGGAAGGTGGAATCGTTCTTCCTGACTCTGCCAAGGAAAAACCTATGAAGGCAGAGGTTATCGCGATTGGAAAAGTTGAAGATATCGATTTGAAGGTAGGAGATAAGGTCATCTTCTCGAAATACGCGGGAACCGAAATCAAAATCGAGGATGAGGATTACATCATCATCGATGCCAGTGATATTTTGGCCAAAATCGAAGAGTGAAGGAGGTGTGAGATATGCCAAAACTGCTAAAGTTCAATGAAGAAGCGAGAAGATCTCTCGAGAGAGGTGTGGATAAAGTTGCTGGAGCAGTGAAGATAACTCTTGGTCCTAAGGGTAGGAACGTTGTCATAGAGAAATCCTGGGGTTCTCCAACCATAACCAACGATGGTGTTTCCATTGCTAAGGAGATAGAACTTGAAGATAAATTTGAAAACCTGGGTGCACAACTTCTCAAGGAAGTAGCTTCAAAAACCAACGATATCGCTGGTGATGGTACGACAACGGCGACCTTGCTCGCACAGACTATGATCAAAGAGGGTTTGAAGAACGTGGCAGCCGGTGCAAATCCGATACTCATAAAAAGAGGTATAGATAGAGCAGTAGAAGCTGCTGTCGAGGAGATAAAGAAACTCTCCAAGAAACTCCAGGGAAGAGATGACATAGCCCATGTTGCCGCCATATCAGCGAACAGCCCTGAGATAGGGGATCTCATAGCAGAAGCTATGGACAAGGTAGGAGAAGATGGTGTCATAACAGTTGAAGACTCCAAGACCCTCGATACCTTCGTTGAATTCACAGAAGGAATGCAGTTCGACAGAGGTTACATTTCTCCATACTTCGTCACCGATACGGAGAAAATGGAAGTCGTTCTGAAAGAGCCTTACATTCTCATAACTGACAGAAAACTCAGTACAGTTAAACCATTGATACCAATTCTTGAGAAAGTTGCACAGACTGGAAAACCTCTCCTCGTTATAGCAGAAGACGTTGAGGGAGAATCCCTAACAACTTTGGTCCTCAACAAACTCAAGGGAACACTCCAAGCCTGTGCCGTGAAAGCACCTGGGTTTGGTGAGAGAAGGAAAGCCATGCTTCAGGATATCGCAATTCTCACAGGAGGAACCGTGGCAAGTGAAGAGCTTGGTATATCCCTTGAGGATCTCACACTCAACGATCTTGGAAGAGCGGATCTTGTCAGAGTGAAAAAGGATGAAACCATCATAGTTGGTGGAAAAGGAGATCCTGAAGCCATCAAGAAGAGGATTTCACAGATCAAGGCTCAGATAGAGGAGACGACTTCGGAATATGAGAAGGAAACACTCCAGGAAAGGATGGCGAAACTCTCTGGAGGAGTTGCCGTCATAAAGGTTGGGGCTGCAACTGAAACCGAGCTCAAAGAGAAAAAACACAGAATAGAAGATGCTCTCAGTGCAACTAGAGCGGCAGTTGAGGAAGGAATCGTTGCAGGTGGAGGTGTGACACTTCTGAGAGCCAAGAAAGCCGTTGAAAAAGTCATAGAGGAACTCGATGGGGACGAGAAAGTTGGAGCTATGATCGTGGCGAAAGCGCTCGAATCACCAGTGAAACAGATAGCGATGAATGCTGGCTACGATGGTGCTGTGATCATGGAAAAGATCCTTGAAAAGGACGATCCGGCATACGGTTTCGATGCCTTGAAAGGAGAATTCTGCAACATGTTCGAAAGAGGTATCATCGACCCAACGAAGGTTACGAGGAGTGCTCTCCAGAACGCAGCATCCATCGCTGGGATGCTTCTGACAACAGAAGTCCTGGTTGTGGAAAAACCTGAAGAGAAAAAGGAAATGAGCCAACCAGAAATGCCTGAATACTGATAAATAAAGGAGGGGGCGCATGCCCCCTCTTTCATTTCATGCAACTTTATCCAAACTGGCTGTGAATTCGATCTCCAGTTTCTCGTACACAAGTTGTACACTTTCAAAATAGACGGTGTTTGTATAATTTGCGACTTCCGCTGTTTCACTCTTCCAGTCATCAAAACCTTTCATAACGAGTTCGTAGGTTTTCCTTGATATCTCTGGAAGCTTGCCGAAAATCTTTTCGACTTCTTTGAAACCTTTCTCCACAGCGTTTCTCAAAAGTTCTATCTTCGAAGGATCTCCGCCAGATATGGATTTTGCAAAGTTCAGTATTCTTTCTGCCGTCTTCTCAGGGCTGAAGTAATCTTCCAAAAGGTCTTGAATCCTCTTCCTGAAATCCTTGGCTTGATTTGATATGACTTCTTTCACGAATTCAACGAGCTCTTTGTAGAGTTCTTTCAATTCCTTTTTCAACTCTTTCCAAGTGTTCTTTGTCACACTTCTGAAATGAGGTTTGAAGTTGTATCCATAGGATATCTTCTTTACGTTCACATAAAGCCTTTCCGCCGTCAATTCCAGGACTTCTCCTTCTTCGTTTTTCTCGTATTCCAGATTCACGTTGAGATATTCGAATCCAGAATTTTCAGTTCTTATATAGCCTTCGGTTCCAACTGGCATCACGTCCATGAAAATCACCCCCCTGGCTTTCTCGTTCTAATTATCGGATTTTTAATGTTCTTATTTAGATAAATTTTTCTAAAATCCAGGTCTCCACCGTCAATGTCACAAAAGCCCCTATGCTTATACCGAGTATCATGAGAATGGCAATATTCGAAAACAAGGCCAGAGGGGATAGGAGGAGTATGGAAAAACCCGCTATCAGACCGAGAGCGTTCCCCAAAATGGCGGGACCAACGTTCTTAACAGCTGATTTTGCACTTTTGGTTCTTTTGATTTCAGATGCTATGTGTATGGAATAATCTATAACGAGCCCCATCAACATGCTGGTGATTATGGATGTGGAAAGTTCTAGGTTTATATGAAGTACCGTCATGTTTATGAAATTCATGAGGGCTGTGAAACCTATTGGTATCATCGTCGTCAGGGATATGATGAGTCTTCTGAATATCGCAAACACCATGGCGAATATCAAAAGGAGTGCTATGAAGAAACTTTCCATTTGACTCGATAAGATTTCGCTGTTAATCTTCACCCACACGAAGATGGTACCGGCTACCGTGTAATTGTACTCATATCTTGCCAGTATCTTCGATATATCTTCCTTTATTTTTTCGGCCTTTTTTACACCCTCTGGTGCGAGGTTTATAATCATCCTCAAGGCCTTTTCCTTGATGAAAAACTTCAGGAACGGTTGATTCTTCACGAATATCCTCATGAGAGGGATTGGTATGTCCACAGGAAAAGACACTTTAGATACACCCTCTATTTTCTCTATACTTTTCATGATCTCTGCCAACTTTTTGTTATCTAAAGCAGTGAATGGCTTTTCTTTTTCCAGAACAAGATAAACGGGCTCTCTGAAGTGAAACTCTTTTGAGAGTACTTCGTAAGATCTTCTTATCTCGGAACTTTTTTTGAAATAATTCAATCCTGTCGTTCCTATTTCTATGTTTCTGAGAATGAAGGGAGATACGAGAGCCATCACTATCATGAAGAACAGAATAGTCTCTGCAAATCTCTCACCAAGATACACAATACCCAAAGATCTGGGTTTTTTAGAAGAGACACTAACCGTTTCTCTCATGAAGGTGAAAACCATGACGAAGACGAGAGCCAATCCACTTGAAACCAGTATCCCCAGTTCTTTGAAGGCCCTTATATCCAGAAAGATGAAGGATGTGAAACCTGCAACTGTTGTTAACATGGAGAACATTATGGGGATGAGCTTTCTTTTTGTAGCGATCCCAACGTTCTCATAGAACTGGACGCCGTTGTAAAAATGCAAACCATAAGCAGATCCTATTATTATCAGATAAGAAAGCGTCATAACGGTCAAGATGTTGAGAAAATTCCCCAGCAAGAAATGAATTGCCATTATGGTTACAGAAGCCATGACGGGGATTATCAATGATAACAAGCTTCCTTTCAAAGATCTGGTTTGAAGCAAAAAAACGATGAGGATGAAGGAAAATATAAGTGGGGGGTAGACGAAAGTTTGTCTTGCAAGTTCAGAAAAAAGCTCCTGATCTATAACAGGTTCTCCAAACATCATGGGAGAAAGCTCTTCAAAGCTCTTAAGAACTTCCCTTATCTGCGTTACTACCTCTCTGGAAGGTCTTTTCGCACTCAATGCGCAGTATATGAGTGTGTATCTTCCATCCTTCGTTATGAAAGTCGAAGCGTTGGGATCTTTCAAAACATCTTTCGCTAGTTTCCCACCTTCGACGTAACTTTTCACACTAAAGCCTTCGAATCTTGGGATATCGACAACACTTAAGACATTTTCTACGCCATCTATATTTCTCAACTTCCCTTCAAGTTCTTTGAGTTTCCTCAAGTTTTCTGCCTCGAAGAATGTGCTTGGACTTTTAAGGAGTATCGTAAGGTTCAGGTGATCTCCGAACAACCTTTCAACTTTTGCGAGGGCTTTTATCGTTGGATCTTCTATCTCGGCTAAAGAAACACCTGGCTTGTAACCAGGTAGAAAAACTTCGGGACCACTGTATATCTTTCCATACTTCAGAACTATCACCATCGATACGGCAAAAATAATTGAAAACATTATCGTGTATTTGTACTTCAACATTTGCCCTCCTCATTCAACGCCTAATATCTCCACACCACGTTTCTAAAATTAACCTTTGGAACGTGTCCATGAGGCTTGAACCTTTCGGTAGGGTTGGCAACGACTACGAAGAGTCTTTCATCCTCTCTGAGAAATTCTGATAAAAACATCAGATCCTTCTCATCTGAGAGACCTGGAACGTAGGTCATGCGATACTCATATTCTATGTCACTCCTTCTCAAAACAAGAACTGTTCTCTTCACCTCACACCAATAATTATATCTCACCCCTGTAATTTCAGGATAGCTTTCAGGTTTCGCTTTGAGATCCAGGGCAACGTAATCCACCAGTTTTCTATTTATAACGTTCCCTACCATCTCTGGATTCGAACCGTTAGTATCTAGCTTGATGAAATAACCAAGGGTTCTCAGGAAGGTCAACAGTTCAGGAAGATCGTTGTGAATTGTTGGCTCTCCCCCTGTAACACAGACAGCATCCAATTTTTTTCGAAGTTTTCTTAAAATTTTGAAAGCTTGTTCCTTTATATCATAATCCTTTCTGTCACCGTAAGCGATCTTCCAATTGTGACACCAGGGACATCTGAAGTTACAACCTGCTGTAAAAATGACAGCGCATGGTTTTCCAGGATAATCTACAAGACTGAACGTTCTGATACCTGCTATCTTCATATTCGATCACTCGCAAATATTCTGTAGTATCTTCTCTCCTTGAATTCTTGATACTTCCCGTCGTTCCAATTCTGAATGGGTCTGTAATAACCAACGACTCTGGAATAGACTTCCGTTTCTTCTCCACAATATGGGCATATGTGCTGCTCTCCAGGAAGATACCCATGGTTTCGGCAAATGGAGAACGTGGGAGTTATCGTGATGTATGGAATAGGATATTTCTCCACCACCACTTTTAGAAAAGTCTTTAAAGCCTGTATGTCCGTTACTCGCTCCCCGATGTAAAGATGAAGAACTGTTCCACCTGTGTATTTCACCTGAAGATCGGCTTGATGATCCAGCACCTCGAAAGGATTTTCAGAATAATTCACAGGAAGCATCGTCGAATTGGTGTAATACGGCCTCTTCTGGGTACCTGAAGTCACGATCTCTGGGTACATCTCTCTATCGATCATGGCAAGCCTATAGGAAGCACTCTCAGCTGGCGTTGCTTCAAGGTTGTAAAGGTTGCCTGTATGTCTCATGTAAAAATTCAGTTTCTCCAAGATATGATCCATGATCTCAATAGCTAATCTTTTACCTTCAGGATCGTCTATACCAACTCCCAAGAAATTGAGGAGCATTTCATGCATCCCTATTATCCCAATCGTTGAAAAGTGATTCGTCCAATATTGGCCTGTCGAGGATTTCACATTTCTCAAATAGAATTTGCTGTAAGGGTACAATCCTTTTTCTGTCATGTGTTCTAGGAACTCTCTTTTCTTCTCAAGGGATCGGATGGCTATTTCAAGTATTTCATCTAAGTTTTGGTATAGATCCACTCTACTTTTTGAAACGTATCCCAATCTCGGTAGATTTATGGTGACAACTCCTATGGAACCTGTTAAAGGATTGGAATTGAAGAGTCCTCCTTTTCTTCCAGATCTTTCTTTCTCCTCAAGAAAGAACTCAGCATGTTCCTTTACTTTCCTGTTATCAAGTCTGAGCCTGCAACACATACTTCTCACATCTGATGGATCCATGTCTGAAGACACGAAATTCGCGAAGTAAGGAGTTCCATATTTTGCCGTCAACTTCATGATAGAGTCCATCACTTGACTGTCCCAATCGAAATTTTTAGTTATGTTGTAAGTGGGTATTGGGAAAGTGAAAGGTCTTCCAGCACCGTCTCCTTCCATCATCACCTCAATAAATGCCTGATTCAATATCTCTATTTCTTTCTCAAATTCCTTGTAAATCGCTGGCATCTCTCTTCCACCTATTATCACGTTCTTATCTTTGTAGATCTTCGGACATGACAGATCGAATGTGAGATTAGAAAATGGAGTTTGAAAACCCACCCTTGTTGGGACGTTCATGTTGAAAACGAACTCCTGTATTCTCTGTTTTACCTCTTCAAAACTGAGGCCGTCATACCGTATAAAGGGAGCCAGGAGCGTGTCGAAATTTGAAAAAGCAACAGCCCCGGCTGCTTCTCCCTGGAGGGTATACAAGAAGTTCACTATCTGCATCAAAACTGTGGAAAAATGCCTGGCTGGTCTGGATGTTAGCTTTCCTAGAACACCTGTAAACCCCACTCTCAGTAGATCTTCAAGATCCCATCCAACACAATAAACACTGAGTGAACCTAGATCATGAATGTGAATCCAACCCTCTTCATGTGCCTGTTTTATACTCTGATCGTATACAACATTCAGCCAATAATCTTTTATGAGCTTGGAGTGTAAATACTGATTCAATCCCTGAAGCGAGTAACTCATATTGGAATTTTCTTTAACCTTCCAATCTCTCACATTTAAATAATTCTCCACCAGTTTTTTTATATCCATACCGATCCCCTCTCTTACCATTATATATTGAGAAAATAAGATCAGAAATACTATATGTAGTATATCAAATAACAAAAGCACTATTTCTTTAAGATTTCCTGTATAATCCAAATCTGTACTGGGAGGGTGAAATATGGTAGTGGGGCTTTACAAGAAAGTATC
>CAZANP010000063.1:0-1156 GCA_964486555.1 uncultured Thermotoga sp.
ATGGTATATAATAAATCCGATGTTAGAAAAACGAAAGGGTGATGTGTGTGGCAGAGGTTATCGTTGTCACCTCTGGAAAGGGAGGCGTAGGGAAGACAACTTTAACAGCGAATTTGGGATGTGCTCTTGCAAAACTCGGAGAGAAGGTATGTTTGGTAGACGCAGATATCGGATTGAAGAACCTTGATGTTGTGCTGGGACTTGAAAACAGGATAGTTTACACGTTGATAGATGTCGTGAACGGCAATGTTTCCGCTCAAGAAGCCCTCGTCAGGCACAAAATCTTAAAAAATGTGTACTTACTTGCCGCTTCTCAAGTAGCAACTAAAGAGATGGTGTCACCAGATGATATGAAGAGGGTTATAAAAGAGCTTTACCCTCATTTCGACTACATAATAATAGATTCTCCAGCTGGAATCGAAAGGGGATTCAGAAACGCGGTGACACCTGCCGAAAAAGTTCTCATCATTACAACACCTGAGCTCACAGCCATATCCGATGCTGATAGAGTGATTGGTCTCCTTGAGAACTTTGGTTTTTCCGATGAGAACATAAAGATAGTTCTCAACAAATTCAAAGCATCTATGGTGAGAAGAGGGGATATGCTCACAACCGAAGATGTGGAGAGTACTCTCGCCCTGGAGATAATTTCCGTTATACCAGACTCTGAAGAAGTCATAATTGCGACCAACAGAGGGATACCGATAACACTGGATGGAACAACTCAAATTGCTCGAAGTTTTGAAAACCTTGCAAGGAGATTGAGGGGGGAAAGAATACCAATAGAAGAGGATCTCCTGATAGAAAGCAAAGGAATCGTATCTTTCATCAAAAAATTCTTCTCCAAATTCAAGAGGGGTTGATACCATGAGGTTTTGGTTCTGGAGAAGGAAAAAGAAAGAGAGCAGTAGAGAAACTGCAAGGAAAAGGCTCGAGAGGCTGATCAGCACCTCCAGGAGAAGGGAGATAGGAATTCAGGAGATAATACCTGAGGATAAACTCAGCGAGAATTCTGAGAAGATAAGGGAAAGAATTGTAAGCTGGGTGGTTGAAACTTTCAACGTCGATAGGAACAAA
The DNA here is from genome assembly GCA_964486555.1 of uncultured Thermotoga sp. Classification (GTDB taxonomy): domain Bacteria; phylum Thermotogota; class Thermotogae; order Thermotogales; family Thermotogaceae; genus 4484-232. The sequence continues at coordinate 1,078 of CAZANP010000063.1, forward strand.
GTTAAGGTGGAATTTGAAGAGAGGAACGGTCATGTGATAATCATAACCAACGTATCTTTGGAATGATGGGGGGATTGAA
>CAZANP010000063.1:1256-9222 GCA_964486555.1 uncultured Thermotoga sp.
GGCATTTTCTTCTGCGAATTCGATGGGCCAAGAAACAGGACGGTTCATGTGAAAGTTATGAAGGGGTGATAGAGCTGAAAAAGAATCTGTTCATAGTTGGTCTTCCTGGTTCTGGAAAATCGAGTGTTTTGAAGATTCTGTCTGAGGATTTCGGTTATACTGTCATAGATGTGGATGAGCTTGTGGAGCTTGAAGCGGGTATGAAACCTGAGGAAGTCGTGAGAAATAACGGTCTCGAAGCTCTCAAAAAGATCGAAAGAAGGATTTTAAGGAGGTTGAAAAACGTAGAAGGGTACATAATCGCTACCATAGGTTTGTCACAGGATATACCGGATTCCTCAGACGTGGTTTATCTCAAACACCCCAGAAGCAAATCAATATCCAAGATGACCATGAAGTTCCAGTTCAAAGATGAAAAAAGAAAGAGGAGATTACTCACACTTTATGATGAGTTCCATTCTCATTTCTCAAAGAACTCCTCCCTCGTGATATCCGTTGAAGGAAAAAACAGGTTTGAGATAGCAAAAATAATAGACGATTTCATAAGGAAGAGAAACTGATCCTCTCTCTCAACCTCTTTTCGATCTCATCCAAGAATACGACACTCGGTGGCTCGAATCCGTTGAATCTTGAAGAATATTCCACAGTGTAAGCTCCTGCGTTTATGAAAAATACGATATCATCTTTCGTTGTATTCTCAGGTAAGAGAGCGTCATAGTATATGACATCGACACTATCGCAGGTGGGGCCTGCCAGGACGAATTTCTTCTTTTTCACATCTTCTTTGTCTTTAACGACCAGCTCGTACCTGAATCCTTCCAGGGTTTCTGCAAGGCCATGGAACACACCTGAATCTATGTATATCCATTCTTCTCCCACTTTTTCGGATCTCAGTACGACTCTTGTGACCATTATTCCAGCATCTCCCACCATGTATCTTCCAGGTTCAACCGCTATCTCGATGGTTGGAACGAACCACAGAAATTCTTCTATCGCTTCGAATATCACCCTCGCTATTTCCTCGATAGACGGTATGGGTTTGAGATGCCTTATCGGGAATCCTCCTCCAACGTTCAAAAAGAACATGTCCACTCCGTTCCTCATCGCTTTTGCGAAAACCTTGGAAACCTTTTCTATAGCCTTTCTCCAACTGTACTTGTTGTAATTTTGAGATCCAACATGAAAACTCATGCCGATGGGTTTCAGTCTCAATTTCTTAGCGTACAATATGAGATCAAGAGCTCGTTCCATCTCAACACCGAATTTTCTGGATAGAGGCCAATCGCTATCGGAACCGTCCGTTGCGATTCTTATGAAGACCTTACTGCCAGGTGCGTTGTAAGCTATCTTTTCAACCTCCATTTCGCTATCGGCAACGTAAAGATCTATACCCACATTGTAGGCAAACCTTATGTCGTGTTCTTTTTTTATCGTGTTTCCAAAGCTCATCTTCTTCGGCGATACACCCAGCATCAGCAATTTCTCTATCTCTCCTCGTGAAGCAACATCGAAATGAGATCCAAGAGAGTCCAGAAGGGTGAGTATACGAGGATGAGAATTGGCCTTAACGGCATAAAAAACCTTTGCCTTCCCTTTGAAGGCTTCCCTCATTCTGATGAAATTTTCCTTCACTATCTCCAAATCCATGATCAAAAAAGGTGTTTCCAAAATATCGGACGCCTTTCTCACGAGCTCATTTATTCTCATCGGTTCCCCTCCTTGTTAAGATATTTAAACCTCATTTCTTTTCAAAGAAATTAAGAGAGGGTGTCAACTTAGAAGGTTGTTCCTAAATCTTACGAGAATTTGATGAATCTCAGAATATTTGGGGTAAAATTAAGTAAAAAGCTTAGGAGGAAAACAGTAATGAGTAAGAAAAGAGCCATCATCTTTCTATCTATAATCGGTTTTCTAACACTTATTGGTGTCATTTTCCTTCTCGTCAGAATGAAAGTCGATGTCTCTGGAACGGCTCTTCTTCCAGAGGAAGATCCAGCCTATAAAAGCATGAAGAAAATGGAAGAGATCTTTGGCTCTTCAAGAACCATGATGGTAATTCTGAAAAAGAAAAGTGGTGATGTGTTCTCAAATGACGTGATCAGAGAGCTATCCAAGATCGAGGACAGATTGAAAGAGCTTCCCTACGTCCTGAAAGTGGATTCCATCTTGAAAGCCCAGAAAGTTTCTTTGAGATTCACGATAGGAGGTATAGATGTTAAAGCAACTCCATACTTTCCAGATGGTAGCGTCTCTAGTTTTTCCAAAGATATCCTCAAGGATAGACTCTACGTTGGAAACTTGATCGATCCCGAAGGGAAAGTCCTCGCTTTTATCCTGCAGGTTACTGATACTAAAGCTTTAGAGGTAGTTGAAAGTGTAAAAAAGGTTTTTGAAGCAGTTTCCGATGATTTCGAAATCTACATGACAGGTGAGCCAGTTGCTGATGCAGAGCTCGAATCATCGGTTTGGATCCTGGCATTTTTCTACCCTCCCATTCTTTTCGGCTTGATATGGTTTCTATACTTCATGAGACTCGGTAGTGCTTCAGCTGCGGTGATACCTCCTGTAATATCCATAATCTCGGCTCTTTGGACCTATGAAATAGCCTCCCTCATAGGGATACCTCTCAATATATTGACAGCTACTGTTGGGATATTTATAATAATCGTCAGTTCATCATATGGTCTCCACTTTGTGGATAGATATATAGAATATCGTTTTACTATGGGATTACAAGATTCCATTCGTAAGACTCTGGAGAGCGAGAAAGTACCTATAACTCTGTCTGCTGTAACAACGGCTATCGCATTCCTCTCCTTCATATTCACACCACTCTCTGCTTTCAAACAGTTGGGAATACTGGTCGCTTTGGGTGTCATACTGAGTGCGATCTCGAGTTTGGTGCTGATAATTCCTGTGATATCTTTATTCGATGTTCATAAAATAAAAAGAAGGTACCTGGTTCTGAACATAGAATTTGGAAAGCATTGGAAGACTTTCTCGATATTTGCGATCGTTGGAATCGTCATCTCTTTCTCCCTACTGGTCAGCAAGATAGAGGTCAATATGGATCAGTTCTCATATTTTGGATCGAATTCGAAAGTCAAGGTAGCTTCCGATGTATCAAACAAGTACTTCGGCTGGACATTGCCATTATACGTTCTGGTCGAGAAGGAAAAGCCTTTCACATCTAAAGATCAGGAGGTACTTGAGGAGATCGTTGGAAGGATAGAGAGACTTAACGGAGTGAACGACGTTACGAGTATCCTGGATGTTGCAGAATCTTTTAAAGTGCCACTTCCCATTCTTCAAATGCTCTCAGGAACCACAGATGAGTTCAAAGACCTTATCAGAGGAAATGTTCTTAGGCTTCTGGTAAAAACACCATATACAGACACCCTGAGAACGGACAGGTTAGTGAAGAAGATACAGGAGATTTTAAAAGATTACGATGAATACACATTCGATGTGACAGGACCTGTTGTGGTGACTGCGAGTTTGAACTCCAAGATCGTTAAAAGTCAGTTCATAACGGTTGCCGTATCGTTTTTGTTCATATTCGGCCTTCTTGTGGCCGTTTTCAAGAAAGTCGTGATATCCCTGGTGGCATCCATTCCAATCATTTTGACCACGTTTTTAAACTTCATCCTGATGGCCGTCGTTAAGATATCTCTGGAGATAGCAACATCCATAGTTTCGAGCATGCTGATGGGACTTGTCATAGATTACTCGATCCACTTCGTGAGCAAGTATTTAACAATGAAATCGATTAAAAAGGTCATACAAGAAGTAGGGGCTGTCATTCTGAGTAACTCCATTGGTTTAAGCGTGGGGTTTGCTTCTCTTCTGTTCGCTCCTTTGATTCTGTACGTGAAACTCGGTTTCCTGTTGTGCGTTGGTATATTTGCTGGTATGATCCTTACGATCCTGATCATACCACCTTTTCTCGAGAAAGCATGACTTCATATCACCTTCTTTTTCCACTTAACGAGCTTCATTATCGAATATCCTAGAAGCAGTGCCAGGGTGTTGCTTATCGTCATGGCGTAGAACACACCCTTGAAACCATAAAGATCAGCGAAGATCTTGACAAGAGGTACTCTTATTCCCCATAGCCTTGTTATATTCACGACAGCTATCAGAATGTTGTGACCTGATCCTTGAAAAGCTCCCATTATTATCGAGAGAACTGAAAATAGGGGAACAGAGAAAGATACGAGTCTGAAATATATCTCTCCGAGCTCAACGACTTCTGGGTCATCCACGAATATCCCCGTGAGCTGTTTCCCGAAAAGAAAGAGAAAAGTACACATGATGCTGACTATTAGAAAAGTTATGATCGACCCTTTTCTCACAGTTTCATCCACACTCTTCAAGTCATCTGCTCCCAAGAATTGTCCCACCATTGTGCTCACAGCACCCGAGATGCTCATTCCAACCATCGTTATCGTTGAAGTGACTCTGTTTCCGACACCGTACGCACTCACAACAGCCGGGCCAAAAACAGCGATGATCCCCATTATTATGGAAAATCCCATGGCAGTTATCATCTGACCAATAGCTGCTGGCATACCTATCCTAAGAATCTTCAGCATGTCTTTCCAGTCAGGTTTGATATCCACCAAATGGAGCTTAAAACCGAGCTTACCTGTGAAGAGAATGTACAGGCTATAGATACTCGCCACAGCCCTCGATATGACCGTAGCCCAGGCAGCGCCCACTACTTCCAACCTTGGAAAGCCTATCCCGAATATCAAAAGAGGATCGAGAACGATGTTTAAAAGGATGGAAACGACTGATATGTTCATAGTGAAAACGGTGTTTCCCCATCCTCTGACTATCGCAACGATAGCGAACATGATGAAAGAGAAAGGCATCCCAAGGAAGATTATCTTTAAATAGCTCTCGGCAAAACCGAATATTGGCTCTTCTATGTTAAGTAATTTCAATATCCATCCGGAGTTAAAAAAACCCCACAAACCTATGACTAAGGATATGAAGACACTCAACGTTAAAGTCTGCATAGCGCTGTTCTCAGCTTTTCTCGTATTTCCTGCTCCTATGTGCTGAGCTACAAGGGCCGTTCCTGCACTTGCAAGTCCCATGGAGAACGACATGAAGATGAAAATGATGGGAAAAGCGATGGTGGGGGCTGAGAATTTGACTTTACCGAGTTTTCCAAGGTAAAAAGCATCCACCATGTTGTACAATGATTGTACAATGTTCGTGATCATGATCGGCCAGGATAATTTGAAAAGCGAGATGTGAATGGGATTTGCAAAAACATCAACTCTGGTGTTTCTCAACGTGATCACCTACCACGTCTTCTCCATCCTGATATTCTACATTCTGCGAATGTTTATGCGAAAATATTTATGTAAATTTTAATTTGGGAGGAGATACGATGCCTAAGATAGAACCTTTTGAAAGATATGTTTCAAGATATGAAGAGTGGTTCGAGAAAAACAAGTATGTATATGAATCAGAGCTACTAGCGGTTAAAAAAATTCTACCAAAAGGAGGAGAAGGTATAGAAATAGGTGTCGGAACGGGAAGATTTGCAGCTCCTTTGGGAATAAAAATAGGGGTGGAACCATCTTCCAAAATGGCCAGGATCGCTATAGAGAGGGGGATAAAAGTTATCAAAGGTGTGGCTGAAGAGTTACCTTTGCACGACGAACAATTCGATTTTGCTTTGATGGTAACGACAGTGTGCTTTGTGGACGATGTGGAGAAGTCTTTTAGGGAAATCCACAGGATACTGAAAGATGGAGGCTACGTTGTCATAGGCTTTGTCGATAGAGAGAGTGAACTTGGAAAGTACTACGAGCTTCGAAAAGAAGAGAATCCTTTCTACAGAAAAGCCACCTTTCTTTCAGTGAAAGACGTGGTCTTAACCTTGAAAAAATGCGGTTTTAAAAATTTCGAATACGTGCAGACGATATTTCACAGTTTAGAAGATGTGAAAGCGATTGAGGAGATCAAAGAAGGATTTGGAGAAGGTTCTTTCGTTGTAGTACGAGCTCAAAAAGAAGTATAATTTTACAAGGGGAAAAGATGATAATTCTTCCTGTAATTGCTGGATATCTCATAGGATCCCTTTTACCTGCATATTTTCTTGCCAAGTGGTTAAAGGGAATCGACATTCGCCAAGTAGGGACACGGCACGCTGGTACAACCAATGTGAAACGTAATGTGGGGTTAGGTCCTGCGATCGTAACGGCCACATATGACACTACCAAAGGATTGCTGGCGATGGCTTTGGCATCGAATATCTTCCACACTTCTAAACCCGTCGTTTACCTCAGTGGAATCGCCGCAATCTTTGGTCATGTTTTCCCCTTCTATCTTAAATTTCGAGGAGGTCGAGGAGTAGCGACAGCTACTGGAATACTCATATTCATGCTCGGAAAGATATCTCTCTCTGTTTTAAAATTCGATACTATACTACCCGATCTTCTCTTCATGGCTTTTTTAACTCTATTGATTTACTTTGTAACCAAAGATGAGAACTTTTTAGCAGTCACCATACTCCCTGTTCTATGCGCTTTACTGATTATCCGAATTCCTTTATCTTTAGATCTTATCTTCATTCTCTTTCTGATTCTGTATGCCTTTTTCATAAGTTCCATGAATATGAGAAGAATGAGGATTTTCAGGGAAAAAGATGCGAACATCATCACTTGGAGAATTCTGATCCGACCCGCCGCGATTTCTTTTCCCATACTTCATCTTTTCATATCGAAAGCTTCTTTGACGATACTCATAGGTGTTGTCTGGGGAATCGCTTTCCTGATGGATTTCATACGCTTGTTCTGGACAAAAGCCAATGAATTTTTCATGAAAAGATTGAAAAAAGTCAGGATATACAAAGCCAAGGAAGAAAAGAGATTTTCATCCATAACGACTTTTTTAATGGGTGTTTTCCTATCGTATTTGCTTTTTGAAGAACCGATATTCGTAGCGTGTCTGGGATTTCTGATATTTGGAGACATGATGGCGAAGATCATAGGGATAAGTTATGGCAGGAAACATATCGTTCGATCCGAACAGGTTAAGACCCTTGAAGGGACCATGGGATTTTTCGCAGCTGCTATCACCATATCCTACTTTCTTTGGATCACAAATGTGCTTCCTATACATGCAGGTCTTGTAGGAGCAGTTGTTGCGACCCTTGTCGAGACTTTGCCGATCCCTGTTGATGATAACGTGAGCGTTCCCATTCTCGCAGGTTCTGTGATGACGCTGATGTCGAACTTTTAAAGGTCTCTATTGTTTTGAAAAAATGCTCAAGTGTGTTAGAAGAAAATGGAAAGTTCTATGAGATCTATCAAAGCTGCGTTTTCATGGTATTTGGCAATGATGCCCATATCACTTTTCTCGCTTCGCTTCTTCCTTGCCCCTGATCTTCGCTCATCTACTCTGGACAAATCACCAGATTGTAGTATAATGTTCTCAGAAGGGGTTGGCATTCGAAGCTTTTCTTGACATTGAACATTAATTCGTGGTATAATATAAAATTGAAATTCCAACCGCCGAAAGGCGGTTTTTTGTTTTTCAGAAAGGGGAAGAAGATGCTGTACCCATATAGAAAATTCGAGGGAAACATCTCAGAAGGGATTCTTTTACGAAGTATACGTCATCGGGTCAAGCTCATAAGATTTCCAACGCAATGGGAAACGTCCGATGAGAATTTGAGAGTGGTGGATGTCTTCTACTTTGAACCGATCCATTCCATTAAAAGAACCGTCATAATGCTTCATGGACTTGGAACGAGAAACGTTCTTTACCTTACAAGATTCGCTCAACTCATGGCTTTTCTGGGAACAGCGGTTTTCCTCCCTATCATTCCCTACAACTTTACCAGGACTCCTACAGGTTTTGAAAGTGGTATGGCTTTCATGGAGCCCGACTCCAAAAGACTTCTTGAAAGGTGGCAACACGCGGTCTTGGATATTAGAAACGT
>CAZANP010000064.1:0-9196 GCA_964486555.1 uncultured Thermotoga sp.
AATGGAGGAAATACTTGCTTTGAATCAAACAGTTGTGTCTAACCTTTTCATGGGTGAAGAAAAAAGGAAAAAAATATTTTTCTTTAAATTCCTTGATAAGAAAAGCATGTTGCGAGAGAGTGAAAGGGTTCTAGCAAGATTGAGGATAAATATTCCCTCGCTTCATCAACTTGTGGGAGGATTATCTGGAGGGCAAAGACAAGCTTTAGCGATAGCAAAAGCCATTAGACATAGAGTCAAAGTCCTAATTTTAGATGAACCAACATCGGCTTTAGGTGTTAGAGAAAGCAGGGAGGTTTTAAAACTCATAAGACATCTCAAAAATTCTGAAGATATTTCTATAGTTGTTATAAGCCATGATCTTGAAGAAGTTTTCGATATAGCAGACAGAATTGTTGTTCTCAGAAAGGGACAAAATGCTGGAGAAAGATATACACGTGATACCACAAAAGATGAGATCATTAAAATGATAATCGGTGCTGAAGTTATGTGATAAGAGGTGAAAAAATGGATAAATTACGTCTCATGTCGAAAGTGGCAAAAATGTACTATGAAGAAAATCTCACTCAAGAGGAAATCTCTAAAATAACGAACATACCAAGATCAACAATATCTAAACTTCTTAATTACGCCAGAAAAATGGGGTATATTCGTGTTGTTCTTGATTTCCCAAATCAGGATTTAATCTTTTTAGAAAGGGAGATAGAGAAGCTCTACGGTATAAAAGAATGTGTTGTTGTAGAAAGAGAGGAAGATATTGGAACTGTTGGTGCCAAGTACATAGAAAATGTTTTAGATGAGGATGAAGTAGTAGGTGTTTCTTGGGGAATGACACTAGAAAAAGTTGTTAAATATCTTAAACCATTCGAAAGGACTGTTAAAGAGGTTGTTCAAATTGTTGGCGGACTTGGAGAACCTAATGAGGATTATCATGCAACAAATCTTGCTAAAGAGTTAGCAAGAAAATTGAACGCAAAAGTGAGTGTTCTCCAAGCCCCTGGTATTGCTAAAAATTTGGAGATAAAGAAAGCTTTTCTTTCTGATCCAAACATAGTTAAATGCCTAGAAAAGATACCAAGTATAACTGCCGCACTTGTCGGTATAGGCACCCTTCATGAGGATTCCACGCTTATAGTAAGGGGGAAGATCCTGTCTGAAAATGACAGGCAAACTCTTATATCCAGCGGTTGTGTGGGGGATGTGGCCCTGATCTTCTTTGATAGGAATGGGAAACCCGTCTGTTCAGATATATCAAAAAGAGTTATCGGTATAACTTACGAGCAACTAAAAAAGGTTAAAAAAGTAATTGCCTTTGCTGGGGGTCCTAAAAAAATTGAAGCGATAAGAGGAGCATTAAAAGGGAAACTCATAACTATGCTTGTAACTAATAAAGAAGTTGCGGAAAGATTAATAGAGATTGATAGGAGGAGAAGCGCATGAAAAAGATCGCTTTGAAAGTTATGAGGGAAACGCTTGAAAAGGAGATAAATTTGCTGAGAGAAAAAGTCCTTGGGCAGTTAGAGAATAAAACGGAAATGATAGAGATGTTTGTAAAGGAATTACTGGATTGTAAAGGACACGTTTTAACCTCAGGTGTGGGAACTTCTGCTTTTACAGCCGCTAGATTTTCCCACCTTCTATCATGCTCAGGTATCCCTTCAATTTTTTTAAACCCAGCTACCATGCTCCATGGGGGATCAGGAGCTATAAAATCTGAGGATGTCGTTGTGCTCATATCAAAAGGTGGAGAATCGGATGAGATGATCAATCTAGCACGAATATCGAAAAAGAGGGGGGCAACAGTTATCTGTCTTACTGAAAGGAAAGAATCCTCCTTGGCAAAAGAAAGCGATTTAATAGTTGAGATAAAAGTTAGTGGTGCAGATATCAAATCAACCATTGCAACGGGTAGCTCTTTAGCATTTTCTCTATTCTTGGATGGCATATGTGGAATTATCGTTGAAGAATTAGGATATGATCCGGAAAAATTCAAAATTATCCATCCTGGGGGAGCTGTTGGAAAAATGCTGAAAGGAGGAAAAAAGTAGATGAAGGCGGCGTTTTTAATCAAGGAAGGATTCGTCCTTGAAAATATACCTGATCCAGTGTTAGAAGGCGATGGAGTGATCCTTAAGGTCGAAGCCTGTGGAGTGTGCGGATCCGATCTCAGAGCTTGGAGATACAGAAAAAATATTTCTAAAAGGATTATAAGAGGACATGAAGTAGCAGGAATCGTGGTGGAGAAGAGAGGAAACGTTCCTTACGAAATAGGAACGAAGCTGGCTTTAGGGGCTGACATTAATTGTTTAGAATGTCCCTACTGCAGAAGAGGAGAATACAATCTTTGTATCAACAAAAAAATTCTTGGTAACGATGTTCCTGGGGGTTTCGCCCAATATATGGTGTTAGATAAACATGTTATAGAACATGGAATAATAAATGAAATGCCAGAAAGCATGGATTTTTCTGAAGGGGCATTTGCCGAACCCCTTTCATCTGTTGTTGCATTAAATAGAAGATTCAGAATAGGCCTTGGAGATGTGGTCGTGATATTTGGAAGTGGCCCCATGGGATGTTTGAATGCCAACGTTTCCTTGATATCAGGGGCAACTGTCATCCTTGCTGATATATCTCAACAGCGTCTTGAGATAGCAAAAGGCATCTTAGGTACATCAGTTGTGTACGTTAACAACGCAAAAGAAGATTTAAAAGAAATCGTTATGGAATTGACAGGTGGTCAAGGAGCTGATTTTGCTATAATCGCAGCTCCTTCCTTAGCAGCTCAAAAGCAGTCCATCCATCTTTTGAAAAGGGGAGGAACTACCATATTTTTTGGAGGGTTGCCTCATGATGCTTCAGAGACCTCACTCAATGCTAATTTAATACATTATTACGAAATAACAGTTACAGGAAGTTTCAGCTACAATCCCTGGGATCATAAACTTGCACTGAAATTGCTGTCTCAAAAAAAGATAGATGCTAGGAAGTATATAAAAGAGTTTCCTCTAGAAAAGATTTCCGATGTTTTTGAAGAGCTTTCAGAAGGAAAGAACAAGGATTATTTGAAAGCGATTATAAAACCTTGGAGGTGATTGAATGATAGGTTTAAATAAAGAACTTGAGAGGTTGGAGAAAGAGGGAAAAAGAATAAAAGTTGGTCTTGTGGGAACAGGACAGATGGGCACAGACATAATAAGTCAGATAACACTTATGAAAGGTATAGAAGTTGTTGCCATGGCTGATAAAACTGTTGATAAGGTAGAAGAAGCATGCAAGATAGCAAATCTTGATCTTTCAAGGTTGATAAAGGTTAATGATCCCGAGAAAGGAGATGAATTTCTCAGAGAAGGAAAAATATTGATAACCGATGATTATAGAATTATTCCTCACCTTTCCGGTATAGATGCTGTAATAGAAGCGACAGGAGATCCGAATGCTGGAACAGAAGTGAGTATATTGTCCATCAAAAATGGAAAACATATTATAACCTTGAGCGTTGAAATGGATATAACAGTAGGGGTCATTTTACACCGCGTGGCTGAAAGAAAGGGAGTTGTATACACCTTGGCAGCTGGTGATGAACCACCTGCAATAAAGGAACTCTATGATTTTGCTTCCTCTCTAGGTCTCAGAATAATAGCGGTTGGAAAAGGAAAAAACAATCCTTTAGATAGATTCGCTACTCCTGACTCATTGTCAGAAGTTGCTAGAAAACGTGGTGTGAATCCTGTAAGATTGACAGAATTCGTGGATGGTTCTAAGACAATGGTTGAAATGGCGGCTGTTTCTAATGCGACAGGTTTGGTGCCGGATGTTCAAGGTATGCATGGGCCTCATGCTTCTGTCAGAGATCTCCTGAAAATATTTTCATTGAAAAAAGATGGAGGTATTCTCAACAAAGAAGGTATCGTGGATTATGTTATTGGTGATTTAAAACCAGGGGTTTTTCTTATCTTCACCACCGATCATCCACGTTTAAAAGAGGCTCTAATCCTACGAGATATGGGTCATGGTCCGAATTATCTTCTGGTGAGGCCCTATCATTTATGTAGCATGGAAGTACCACTCTCAGTCGCCCTAGCATGTATTGAAAAAAAACCGACCATGTATTCGGTAAACCAAGTAAGCGAAGTTGTAGCCGTTGCGAAAAAAGATTTATACGCTGGTGAGAGACTCGATTTTATAGGTGGTAAAACATTCTTTGCGACGATAGATGTTAGAGAAAATGTAAAGGGAGCTCTTCCCATAGGACTTGCTCAAAATGCATTTATTAAAAATTCTATAAAAAAAGGTGAGATAATAAAGCTTTCTGATGTTCAGGTAGAGGAGAATTTGGTTTTCAAAGTTTGGGAAATACAAAACTCCTTCCTCGAAGGAATAATGAGTGAAGAAGAAGCTATTCAAAAAGTTGTAAAGTTAGTGTAGTGTGGGATGATGAGGTGACAAGTATGAGAGAAGGCGTTGTTATTGGCTTAGATGTTGGGACAACTAATTGCAAAGCAATAGCATTGAATTACAATGGGGAAATTGTTGCAACGAGGAGCCAGGAATACAGTATCCTGGAAGTAAAACCTGGATGGTTTGAACAGAATCCTGAGGATGTTTTAAATTCTGTGAAAGAAGTCTTGCACGATGTTTCCACCGATTGTGATGGAAATGTTTTAGCAATTAGTCTCTCCGTCCAGGGAGAAGCTGTTATACCTCTTTCCAGAAGAGGTGATATACTCCATAATACGATTTTGGGAATGGACAGGCGTTGTCACGAGCAGAATGAATATCTGAAAAAGGTCATAGGCGAAGAAACTTTATACTATGAAACAGGTATGCCTGTACACACCATAAACACTCTTCCAAAAATATTGTGGATAAAAGATAAAATGCCAGATTTATTCAAAAACACATCTCACTTTGTACTGTATGAGGACTTTTTGATACACTGGCTAACTGGTGAGTTCATCGTGAGCGATTGCCTGATATCCCGAACACAGATGTTTTCCATCAAGAAAAAGAATTGGTATGAGAAAACTTTGGGACTTCTAGGAGAGAGATTTGAGAAGAAGTTATCGAGAGTTTTACCATCAGGCAAGATTGTGGGAAAGGTGAAAAAAGAGCTCTGTACGGACTTGAGGTTCAGAACCATACCAGTTGTGGTAACGGGTGGTCATGACCAAGCCTGTGCGAGTCTTGGAGCAGGAGTAATCGATGATGGTTACGTTCTCTCTTCAACTGGTACAGCTGATGTTTTAGAGATATGTTCTAATGAACCACTCCTTGATGTGGAAATGTTAAAATCTGGTTTTTCAACATATCTTCATTGTGTTCCTAATAAATACCTGAATATGTATGTAAATCACGTTGGAGGGGTAGTACTCAAATGGCTCAAAGAATTGTTTGATGGGCAAATAGATTATAATGAGTTGTTGAGCACATCCAGAAACTCCTCTTCGTATCCTATAATGATACCTCTAGCTGAAGAAACATCTTATGATTTCCTTTTAGCTGTTAATCTTGGAGCAGATAAGCATGCTCTTGCGTTTGGAATGGTGGAAGGTCTTACTTTTCATATCTCCAGAATTCTTAAGATGATTGCTAAAAAAGTACCTGTCAAAAAAGTGGTATGTGTCGGTGGTGGGACGAGATCTGAATATTGGAATCAGTTAAAAGCGGATATGATGGGTATCGCCGTTTCAGTTCCTTCAAACACCAACACAGCTCCTTTAGGAGCTGCTATCCTTGCCGGTGTTGCTAGTGGTTTTTTCAAAGATATAGAGGATGCTTTGAAAACGATCAAAAATCCCCACAGGGTCATATATCCTAGAGACAATGACAAATCACTAGAGGAAAAATATGAAAAATTCCTTGAGTTCTTAAGCAAGAAATTCTCAAAACAATAGGTGAAAGCTCACTCTCCACCAGACTTAGGAATCACACATATGAATCTGGCCGTTTTATTCGAATTGTTCTTGAATTGATGTTTCTCGTTGGGCTCAACGAATACGAAGCTTCCTTCTTTTAAAGTCTCTTCTTTCCCATCAGGTCCTACCACCGTTATCTCACCTTCAACAACGAAAACCTCGTGTTCCCAAGGGTGAGAGTGGTAATCGGTATGTCCCCCTGGTTCCATGGTGAAGAATCTCATGACGAAATTGGGAGCACCCTCTTTCGATCCTATGAGAACTCTTTTTTCAACCCCTTTTATGCTCCCTTCATCAAAAATCTGCGGGGACACTTGAGAAAAATGCCCTTTCTTCATTTCATCCTTGCCTCCCTTCTGTTCTTCACAAACTCTATCACCACTCTCCTGTAGGGTTCCATACCTATGGAATAGCTGATCACATTCCGATATTTTTTCACTATCTCATGAACTATTCTCCTTTCGAAGGCGAACATAGGATCGAGAACGACTTTCCCTTTCTCTTTCAAAGCCTTTTCTATCGCTTCCTTTGTTATCGTCTCGAGCTGCCTTTTCCTTCTCTCCCTGTATTCACCAGCATCGACAATGACGTTTATCTTTGTGTCGCTGATCCTGTTGAGAAATATCATGGAAACGTGTTGAAGTGCTCCCAAAGTTTTCCCATGTTTTCCTATGAGTTTCCCAATTTTGTCCCCGTCGATATCCACGAAGTAGTTCTTACCAGAGGACCTCACTTCCACTCTCACATGACCGTTCAGATGTTTCAGAATGCCCAGAAGGAATTCCTTCAAACGCCTTTCGTAGTATTTCTTCTTGAGTTTGACTTCCACGATCGCCTCTTTGGTGAAGAGTCCAAATATACCAGGAAACCCTTTTTCGATCACATCGTATTCGTACTCTCCTTCTCGAAGATCGAACTTCTCGATCGCTTTTTTCAGAGCTTCTTCAACTGTACTCCCTGTGAATCTCTCCTTTTTCATGATCGATTCACCCCCTTGGGCTGGAAAGACCGAACAACTCTCTTGTCGTGATTCCCTTTATCTTGTACCTCTTGTATATGTAGTAAGTCACAACAAGCTGAATCAACGTGTTGGTTGTGTAGTAAAGGAAAAGCCCTGTTGGAAGACCTATAAATAGGAAGGGAAATATAACGGACATTATGATCCCTTGCCAAGCCGATCGGACATCTTGACTCGTTATGAGCGTCGTGAAATAACTCGCTATGATAGTTGTGAGCACGAGGATTATGTTTTTCTTGAAGCCACCTATCGAGAGATCTTCCCAGAGTAAGAACCTGCTACCATATGCGAACTCCTCCACAAAGTACCTGATCACTGCCCATAGCGTGAAGAAGATGGGAAGCTGAATCAAAAGCATCAGACAGCCACTTGCTGGGTTTACACCACTTTCTTTGTAGAGCCTCATCAAAGCCTCTTGTTGCTTCGTTGGGTCTTTGTATTTCTTCCTTATCTGCTCTATAAGGGGTTGTATTTTCCTCATCTTCATCAAGGATTTCGTCTGAGCATGGTACAAAGGGTACAGGATGAGCCTTACAACCACAGTGAATATTATTATCGCCCATCCGAAGTTCTTCGTTATACTGTAGAGCCACCAGAAGAACCAGACAAGACCGTAAAAGAGTGGATCGTACCAGGAAGTGAAACCTTTGACCTTCTTTAGCGTTTCCATGAGATCGTTGTATGCGGAAGGAAACGCCTGTTTGAGGAGGGTGTGCTTGCTAGGTCCCATGAAAGCGAGCATCTTCATCTTTCCATCAACGTCAATCACGTTCTCAACTGTTAGCCCCTTATCGTGTTTGACAATGGAAACGAACTTCCCTTTAGGAGCAAACGATATGAAGAATCCCTTTGTGAACCTATCGGTTTCGGGAAACCAAACTCTTGGAAGGGTAACCTTACACGGTGTGGAAGTTTCTACCTCTACGTAAAAAGTGTAATTGGGGTCGTTCTCTATTATGTACGTTTTCTTTGCAAAACCATAATTGAAAGTGAGTTTCACCAGTTTGTCAAACCCCGTTCCTTCCAATTTTTCACCATATATGATGGGATCTCCCACAACCTCTAAAGTGGATCCCCCCACCGTCAAATCGAACCCATCGTTATCGTGCTCAAATATCTGCACTCTCTTCTCTGTTAGAATGAAAACACTGTTCAAATTACCGGTTTTCGCGTCGAAGTGATACTCCTCAAACCTTGTGAGCACAACCACTTCTTTTTCACTCTTTGTCACTGTTATAAGACTCTTTCCAAGAACCGTGGAAAGGATCAAGGCCAATATGAAAGTTAGCATGAAAATACTGCGTCTCAACTTCATCGCCTCCTCGTTTTATCTTTCTTCTTTGCGTAGAAAAAGTGGAATTCCTCAGGTACAGGATCGTATCCTCCTTCACTCAAAGGGTTGCACCTTAAAATGCGCCTGAGACTCAGGTAAAGACCTTTCAAAACGCCGTGTTTCTCGATAGCTTCAATAGCATAAGCAGAACATGTAGGAGTGAACCTACATGAGGGAGGTTTGAATGGAGAAATGTACTTACGATAGAATTTGATAAGACCCACCAGTATTTTCTTCATATTTCATCCTCTCTAAAAGGTCATGGATCTTCTCTTTAATTTCCCAAAAATTCGTGTCCTCAAATTCGTCGGATAGCTTTTTTCGGGTCAGAAAAACGTAATCATATCCTTCTGGAAATTCCATCTTCCATCTTCTGTAGATCTCTCTTATCCATCTTTTGATTCTGTTCCTGTCATGTGCTTTTCCGAATCTTCTTTTCACAACTATACCTATTCTAGAATATCCAAGTCCATTCTTTCTATACAACATGACCAGATAATCATTCTGAACCACTTTTCCTTCTTTGAAAACTCTGTCGAAATCCTTCCTGAGCCTCAGGCGCTCTTTTTTCCTAAAGGTCTGATCCACTTCACACAGTCAACCTCCAGCGCCCCTTCTTCCTCCTGTTTTTCAGAATCCTCCTTCCACTCTTCGTTCTGGACCTTGCGAGGAATCCATGAGTTCTTTTTCTCTTTCTTTTGGATGGTTGGTACGTTCTCTTCACCCTTCACCCTCCCTTCTACTGGATCGAATGAAATTATACAACATGGCGATTCTCCTCTCAAGAAAAAGTTGAGGGTATTTCAAAATTTGGTGGTCGGTATTCGCTCATCGGTGTTCGATATTCGGTGATCGGTGTTTGGGGATTAGGGTATAGTTGTTAGGGTAATTAGTTTATAAATCTTTTTACCCTGTACCCTATTCCCTATA
>CAZANP010000065.1:0-8759 GCA_964486555.1 uncultured Thermotoga sp.
TCTGATCTCTACATTTTTTACCTCACATGCTACAATCTAGGTGAGACCATCTTGTAATGAGGTGAAATTCATGGGGTAAAAGCAAAAAAAGCGATTGAAAGGTATTTGGCACTTCCCGAAAAATTTCCAGCTGAACTTCTGGAGGGTGAAATAATCATGGTTCCATCTCCCAGTAGATACCACCAAGAAATCGCCTTAGAAGTGGTTACTACGATGTACAAGATAGTAAAAGAAAGGGATCTTGGAAAAGTATTTTACGAGTTCGATGTTCGTCTTGGCGATGAAAACGTTGTGAGACCTGATATCATTTTCATATCGAAGGAAAGGGAAAGCATAATAAAAGATCATTGGATAGAAGGGGCACCAGAATTAGTTGTGGAGATCGTTTCATCTGTTTCAAAAACGAAGGATTTTATTGTGAAAAGGGAACTATACGAGAGAAGTGGTGTTAAGGAATATTGGATTATAGATCCGGAGACTAAGGAAGTAGTGCTGCTAGAAAATGACAACGGCCACTTCAAACTCAAGTGTCATGGAAAGAAGTGTAGATCATCTATTCTTAAAGATTTCTCATGGGGATTCAAAGACGAGTGAAATGAAACATCTCACACCTTAATTCCTTCTTTTCCATCTTAAAAAGCGAAATTTCAGCCTATAGAAATGCTATAATTTCTTAAAGGGAGGGTTAATGGAGATGGATTGTCTCCTTGTGATAGATCTTCAGAGGGATTTTGTGGATCCTAAAGGTGCTCTTTATTTCGAAGGAGCAGAAAAGGTTGTCGAGCCCATATTGAAGCTTGTTGAAAGGTTCAAAAAGGATGGAAAACCGATAGTTACAACGCAAGATTGGCATGATCCAGATGATGAAGAGTTCAAGATATGGCCAAAACACTGTGTAGCGGGAGAAGAAGGGGCCGAACTCACTCTGAAGTTGAAAGAAGCTTTGAATGGCTACGAAAAGCATTATTCTATAAAAAAGAAAAGATACAGCGCCTTTTACGGTACAGATTTTGATTCTTTGATAAAGGAAAAAGGGTGGAAATCATTCACCGTTTGCGGCGTTGTGACTAATATATGTGTTCTCTTCACCGTGGAGGAATTGAGAAACAGGGGTTACGAAGTCCGACTTTTCAGAGAAGGAGTAACATCTTACGATGAGGAGCTACACAGATTTGCTCTACGCGAAATGGAAGAGGTTTTAAAGGTCGAGATAGTATAGAGGAGGTTGTAATCAATGAAGAAAAGACTTGATCCACGAGTTTTCAAAGTACCAATAGACAGGATAAGGAATGGGTATTACTCGGATATATATTTTTTGAACTACGTCAGGGTGTTGAAAAAAGATAACAAACATCCCAGAGTTTTCTACCAGTTTTTCCCGAGGAAAGATGCTGTGATAGTTGGAATAGATGAGGCTCTTGCCATCCTCAAATTCGGGACAGGCTATTATAAAGATGAAGATAAAGCTCGTGAGCTCTTTGAGGAGATCCTCGACCTTGAGAAAGGAATACAAGCGGCATCAGTTGAGATGAATATAGAAGAGGTGTTGAAATTAACCAGAAAAAAATGGGATATCAGGTTGAAATTGAATGATCTTTGGGTCGATAAATGGGAGGAAATAGAAGTTCACGCACTCTACGACGGCGAAGAAGCTAAAGCGTGGGAAACCATCATGACGATAGAAGGGGATCCCACGTATTTCGGATACCTCGAGACGGTCCTTTTGGGAGTCATAGCGAGAGCAACGAGTACAGCAACGGCCGTGAAAAAAGTAGTGAAAGCAGCAAGAGGAAAACCCATACTGTTTTTCAGTGCCAGATTCGATCACTACTGGGTTCAAACAACGGATGGTTATGCTGCTCTGAAAGCAGGGGCTTTTGGAGTTTCAACGGATGCCAACGCAGATTATTGGGGTGTGAAGTCACTGGGCACAATGCCCCATGCTCTCATAGCTTGTTATAATGGAAGAACAGAGGATGCGGCAATCGCTTTCGACAAGCACATAGAACCTGAAGTTAAGAGGATCATTCTCGTGGACTGGGACAACGACGTTATAAACACCACTTTCAGAGTGATAGCGAGTTTCTACGAGTACATAATGAAAAAACCGTTCAAGTTGGGAATCACAGATCCAAGTCCCATAATCGGGCCTGGAAAGAGCAAGATATGGGGTGTGAGATTCGATACATCGGGAGAGCTCAGGGATAAATCAGTGGTTCCCAAGGATGAATCGTCTTTAGGAGTCTGCCCAGAGCTTGTTTGGAGAGCGAGGCAAAGGTTCGATGAAGTTGGCCTTAAAGATTTGAAGATAATCGTCTCAGGTGGTTTCGATGAAAGAAAAATAGAACTTTTTGAAAAATTGGGTGTTCCCGCCGATGCTTACGGTGTTGGGTCACGTCTTCTCAAGGAAAAGATAGACATAACAGCCGATATAGTGGAAGTCAATGGAAAACCATGTGCTAAAGTTGGTAGAAGAAGAATCGACAACCCGAGGCTCAAAAAGGTTTCTCATAGGTATTGGGAAGAAGATTGAAAGGGGGCGAAAATATGGATCTTCATAAAGGTACGTGGATCGTTAAGAAAGGTTTTGCGGAGATGTTCAAAGGCGGAGTAATCATGGATGTGACGAACGCAGAGCAAGCTAGAATCGCAGAGGAAGCTGGTGCTGTTGCCGTTATGGCCCTTGAGAGGGTTCCAGCGGATATAAGGAAAGCAGGTGGAGTTGCCAGGATGGCCAGCATAAAGAAGATAAGGGAGATAATGGATGCTGTTTCCATCCCTGTCATGGCGAAGGTCAGAATAGGCCATATAGCAGAAGCGAGAATCCTCGAAGAATTGGGAGTTGACTTCATAGATGAGTCCGAGGTTTTAACACCCGCTGACGATAGGTACCACATAAACAAACATGAATTCAAGGTTCCTTTTGTCTGTGGTGCAAGAGATCTTGGAGAAGCTTTGAGAAGGATATCTGAAGGAGCTGCGATGATAAGAACGAAGGGAGAGGCCGGGACTGGTAACATCGTTGAAGCTGTGAAACACATGAGAAGAGTCATGGAGCAGATAAAGAAAGTGAAGAGTATGGACGATGAAGAGATTGTAGCTTATGGAAAAGAGATAGGAGCACCCGTTGAACTTCTGAAGGAAGTGAGAAGGCTGGGAAGGCTCCCTGTCGTCAATTTCGCAGCTGGAGGTGTGGCAACACCAGCGGATGCCGCACTCATGATGATACTTGGAGCAGATGGAGTATTCGTAGGTTCCGGTATCTTTAAGTCGAAGGATCCTAAAAAGATGGCGAGAGCTATAGTGCTTGCAGTCACTTACTGGGATAATCCCAAGATCCTTTTGAAAGTTTCTGAGGATATAGGAGAGCCTATGAGCGGGTTGGATGTAAAAGAATTGGAGGTAAGAATGCAGGAGAGAGGGTGGTAAGAGGTGAGAATAGGGGTCCTGGCGCTCCAAGGAGATTTCAGAGAACACTTGGAGATGCTCCATTCGATTGGAGTGAATCCTGTTACTGTTAAAAGTAAAGAAGCTCTGAGTTTTGTAGATGGATTGATAATCCCCGGTGGAGAGTCTACAACCATTGGAAAGATCATGAAAGAGATGGAATTGTTCGATGATTTGAAAAAGAAGATAGAAGATGGTTTGCCCGTCTTTGGAACCTGTGCTGGTATGATAGTTCTCGCAAAGAACATATCTGGTTTCCCTGATCAGGTGAGATTGGAAGCGATAGATATAACGGTCGAGAGGAACTCTTACGGAAGACAAATTGAAAGTTTTGAAACCGATATAAAGATACCAGTTCTAGGGGAAAAACCTTTCAGAGCCGTTTTCATAAGAGCTCCTAAGGTCGTGGAGATGGGAAAGGAGGTTGAAGTTTTAGCTTATTTCAACGAAGATCCCGTTTTCCTGAAGCAGGGGAACGTTCTTGTGTGTTCTTTCCATCCTGAACTCACGATGGATAGTAGGATCCATAGGTATTTCTTGGAAATGGTGAGGGGATAACGTGACCGTTTTTTTCGAAGCGGGATCTAATGAATTGAAAAGAGCTTTTGAAGAAGCCGGCTTTGTACTTGTAAGAAGAAAGGAAAACGCTTTTGTGATTGTCTCGGAAAAGCCGGATATTATGAAGGATACCGTATTGCTTCTGAGCAATACACCAAAAGATATCCCAACGAACGTTATAGACGTTTTAGATCCGGAAGCACCCTACGATCTCCTCGTGAGAAAGGCAAGACTCATCCTTTCATACCTTTACAGACCAAGGGGAATTTTCGACGAACTGGAAGATGAGTTCATGAAAGCAAAAAGGTACGATTTCCCCCTTTCTATCGTTGTGATTCTTTCTTTTGAATCCAGAGAAGATATGGAAGATGTTTTTGGCCTCTTGAAAAGAATCTCCAGAGCAACTGACACAATGGGATTTCTCGGGAACAACGAGATACTCGTTATACTTCCAGGGACGGACAAAAGAGGAGCGCAGATATACGTCGGTAGATTGAGAAAGAGGTTGATAAGGTTCGGTAACTGGACCAGGATACCGAACATGATGTTTGGTATAGCCGAGGTCGAAGATTGGATGGAGAGCGCTGAGGATATGATAGCGGCGGCTGAATACTCTTTGGTTTCGCGAAAGCACTAGCTTTTGAGTTCTTCCATCGCTTTCTTCAAACTGGGAAGAATCTTTGCCATGACCTTCGCCGTTTTTTTCATATCTTCTGGCAGGCACATTATCAGTGTTTTCCCGGTCACGCCAACCAGAACCCTAGAGAAGATCATATCTGGAAACTCCTTCATACATTCAAGAAGGACCAACATCTCTAGCCCCTGGATCCTTCTATCCAAAACCGTATCTATCGCTTCTGGTGTAACATCTTTTGATTTCAAACCGAGTTTTCCAACGGTCACGACCAAATCGATTCCCTTTCCAACCAGCGAAAAAACTTTCTCAGAAATCATGTTCCTCACACTTGGAACGTGAGACACGTGAACCACATCAACTTCGCCTTCTCTAAAAACCTCCTCCAGAGGCTTTATTTTTCTTTCCGTTTCTTCCTTCTCAGCTATCAACAGAATCGCTGCTCTGTATTTTCCCATGAATATCACCTCCAGAAAGATTTTTAAAAGACGTGAATTTATCGATAAAATACCTATGGAGGTGCTCGCGTGAAGGAGAGAAGCTACGGTGTAAACATAATAATAGCTATCGCTTTTGGAATAGGCGTTTCCACTCTTCTCGTTTTAAAATCAAACGTTAAGGAGGTTCTGAGGAATTTCAAGCATTTCTCCTCCATTTCGGTCCTGGTATTTCTCGGAGTTTTCATCCTCGGAACCATCTTAGATTCTACCAGGATGTTGATCGTGGTTAGAAAATCTCTCAACAGGATGATGAACTTTTTGGACTCCTTCTACAACAACCTGATGGGATATTTTTTCACGATGATCACCCCCTTCGCATTGGGTGGTCAGGTTTACCAAGTCTTCCATATGACGAGACTTGGAATAAAGACAGAACAAGCAACCAACATCATGATGACCAGATTCGTCGAGTACATGATGATTTCTACTGTCTTCTCACTCTATGGCTTTTTCAGATACAAAGAAGTACTTCTAGCTGGAACTTTGGTCGCTCCCAAACTGATAGTTGCAGGTTACATGGTCAGTCTTTCGTCCATGGGATTCGTCTTCATATCGATGTTCTACCCAACGTGGATGTCAAAGAGTTTATCAAAACTGAAACGTGTGAAATTCTTCCACGCTATGATGAGAAAGATCACCAAAAAGGAAGATTGGGATGAGAGTTTCACAAAATGGACGTTGAACCTCAAAAGGAGTGTTGAAAACCTGTGGCTCAAGGATTTTCATATATTGATGGTCGATCTCACCTTGAATCTAGTGGCATTGTTATGTCAGGTTCTGACATTCTTTTTGATATTGAAGAGTATATTCCATGATCTTCCATTGAACTTCTTGGATGTCGCCGGTATATTTTTCTTTCTGACGTTGGTGATATATTATGTCCCGACACCTGGTGCAAGTGGTGGAGTTGAAGCGATATATCAGCTGACACTGAGCTCCCTTCTGAAAAATCCAAGTAAAACCATGACAGTCGTTCTCATGTGGAGAACGATAACCTATTACATACCGATTCTGATGGGATTGATCGCCCTTGGGATCTACAAGATGCCAAGTCCTGGAGAGGATTAGGGGGTGTTAATTTGAAAGCTCTGGTTCTGTGTGCGGGGAAAGGAACAAGACTTCGGCCTTTCACCTACACGATAGCAAAACAACTCATACCTGTAGCGAACAAGCCTGTCCTCTTCTACACGCTCGAGAACATAAAAAAACTCGATATCGAAGAGGTTGGAATTGTGGTGAATCCTCAAAACAAGGGAGTTTTTGAAGAAACACTGAGAGACGGTTCAGAGTTCGGATTGAGGATAGAGTACGTTGTTCAGGAAGAGCCCAAGGGATTGGCGCATGCTGTGTGGATAGCCAGAGATTTTCTGGGAGAAGAAGATTTTTTGATGTACCTTGGAGACAATCTCATACTCGAGGATTTGAAGCCTTTTGTAAAGGAATTTTTGGAAAAAGGAGATATACAAGCATCCATATTGCTGTCTCCCGTCAAGGATCCTACCAGATTCGGTATAGCTGTGATGAAGAACGGGAAGGTCATCGAAGTAGTTGAAAAACCCAAGGTTCCTCCAAGTAACCTTGCCATCGTGGGAGTTTATCTTTTCAGAAGCATCATATTCGAAGGGATAAAGAACATAAAACCCTCCTGGAGAGGAGAACTCGAGATAACAGATGCCATAGGTTACCTCATAAAAAAGGGATATGATGTAAAGGGGCATATAATATTTGGCTGGTGGAAAGACACGGGAAAACCAGAAGATCTCATCGAAGCTAACAGGAAAATATTGCAGGATCTGAGAGTAAACAGGGTGGAAGGGGAAGTGGATGATTCTTCTAAAATTCAAGGAGAGGTGATCATAGAAAAAGGAGCAAAGGTCGTGAGTTCCGTCGTGAGGGGTCCGGTTATAGTAGGAAGGGGATCGTTCATAAAGAATTCCTATATAGGTCCCTACACCTCCATAGGTGAAGATGTTATCGTTGAAAACTGCGAGATAGAAAATTCCATTATCATGGATAAATGCTCCCTTTCGGATGTGAAGTACCGTCTTGACTCATCCATCCTTGGCAAGAACGTTTCGATAAGAGGTGTGAAATCCAAACCATCTTCCATGAGCTTGATACTGGGAGATCTCAGCTCTGCAAACCTTCCAGAATGAGGAGGGATGCGAAATGGGTCGAGTCTGGACCATGGGAGAAATTTTAGTGGAGATAATGAGGCCAAAACCTGATATGCCTTTTCATGTGACAGGAGAGTTTTTAGGACCGTTTCCAAGCGGGGCACCCGCCATTTTCATAGATACCATCGCGCGACTTGGCCACAACGCTGGAATAATCGGAGGAGTAGGAAAGGATGGATTTGGAAAGATCGTTCTGGATCGCTTGAAGAGAGATGGTGTGGATTGTTCATATGTCTTCGAGGTTGAAGGAAAATCCACTGCCGTTGCATTTGTATCCTACACAAAAGAGGGAACAAGGGATTTCATATACCATGTTGACAACACTCCAGCCGTCATGGTTCATGATCTTGATGAGATAGATATAGAAGCAGATTTCTTCCATGTCATGGGATGCTCTCTGATGTTCAATGAAAGTTTCGGAAAGAACATAACGGAATTAGCTGAGCGATTATGGGAGAAAGGAACGAAGATATCATTCGATCCGAACATAAGGAAGGAGTTACTTGGAAGACAGAACGTCCGTGACTCCATAGAACCCATCATGAGGAAGTGTTCCGTTTTTCTGCCCGGTGTTGATGAGTTGAAGCTGATAAGCGGAAGAAACGATGTAGATGAAGCTGTGAATGAGCTATTTTATGATTACAAAGAGCTTGATATAGTGGTTCTAAAAAGAGGAAAGAAAGGGGCAACAGTTTACACAAGATCCGAAAAGCGTGATATACCTGCTGTCAAAGTTGAGGAAGTTGATCCAACAGGAGCTGGAGATTATTTCGATGCAGGTTTCATTTCCGCCCTACTCGATGGAAAAGACCCTGCTACAGCTGGAAAGATCGCAACAATAGCAGGCGCACTCAACGTTGTGGCCTTTGGACCCATGGAAGGTGATATAAACCCTGAAAAGATCGAAAAGATGATGAGTCAACTTATATAAGTAAGTGCCCTTTTTCACATGATTCCATTATATGTTGCCTCCTCCATAGATTATTTTGTCTGGTCACATTCGATGGCTTTAATGCTGTATCTCTTCTATTATGATTATTAAATCGGTTTATATTTCCACGATATTATTTGGCTTTTTCTTCCATATGTACCTATTTCCGATTCCAACGGTTGGATACTTAGAGTTACAGCTTCTGGAAAAGATCTTCTTACTTGGGATTTCTCAGATTTGTCTCAAATACGGGAAAGAGCACATAGAGCCAATGAAGCGAGCGAGGAAACCGTGAAGGTCGTGATGTAGACAGCTGAGCAAACAGGATCTATAACGAAAGCGCTGGAGAACATTTTGAAAGAGGTTGAAAACATAAAGGACCAAATAGAAAATCTAGCAGCGAACGCTCAGGAGCGGAGTGCAGCTGCTGAAGAAATGAGTGGTGCGATGGATACCTCCACAAAATCCATTATGTCCATAGCTCAACGAATTGAAGAAATGACACAGAGTGT
>CAZANP010000066.1:0-8716 GCA_964486555.1 uncultured Thermotoga sp.
TTCGCAAAGCAAAAGATAGTTCTGAACTCATACGCTTCAGACCCTGCACCAAAGAAGGCTTTAGCTGAACTTGTGAAGATGTTTGAAGAGAAATATCCAGATTATGAGGTCGTTGTGAACACATTCGCACACGAGGATTTCAAAACACTCCTCAGAACATGGCTCAACTCACCTGACGCTCCCGACGTTGTCACATGGTTTGCTGGAGAGAGAATGAGGTATTTCGCGAGCAAGGGTCTGTTGGAACCTTTAGACGATGTTTTCACCGATAAGAGCTTTGATTCTTACTTCCCGGCAGCTTTCAAGAGCTCCTGTGAATACGAAGGAAAAATCTACTTCCTACCTCAGAGCTGGTATTGGTGGGGTGTGTACTACAGGAAATCCGTTTTTGAAAAGTATGGTTTGAAAACACCGAAGACATGGGAAGAATTCCTCAAAGTTTGTGAAATTTTGAAGAACAACGGGATAACTCCCATAGCCATAGGAACTAAATACCTGTGGACGGCAGCCGGTTGGTTCGATTATCTGAACATGCGAATAAATGGATTAGAATTTCACAAAAAACTCACAGCTGGTGAGATTCCTTACACCGATCCTCGTGTCAAAAAAGTTTTCGACTACTGGAAAGTACTCGTTGAAAAGGGGTACTTCCTTGAAAACCATCCTTCTTATTCCTGGCAAGAAGCGGCATCTTTCCTCTTCAGAGGAGAGGCCGGTATGTATCTAATGGGACAGTTCATAAAAGATGTTGCTCCAGAAGAAGTCAAAAACGACCTTGATTTCTTCAGGTTCCCGATTATAGATGAGAAAGTTGGGTTGTATGAAGACACACCGATCGATGGTTTCATGATACCTGCCAAGGCGAAACACAAAGAAGCCGCAAAATTCTTCTTGAAGTTCATAGCTTCAAAAGAAGCTCAGGAATTCTACGCAAAGAGCCTTGGAAGGTTGGCTGCGAACAAGAACGTACCAGCTCCAGATGCCCATGCAGAAAAAGGTTTGAAGATGATCCTTGCCTCTGATGGCGTTATGCAGTTCTACGATAGGGACACCAACCCCGAAATGGCCACAGTTGGAATGAACGGTTTCGTTGAATTCATGGTATATCCCAACAACATAGATAAGATATTGGAAAATCTGGAGAAAGCGAGGAAGAGGATCTTTAAGAAATGACAGGAGGGGATTCCCTCCTGTCATTGAGTATAGACGAGGAGAAGTGTGATGAAGAGACGTTGGTGGGTACCTTACGCTTTTCTCGCCTTGCCCCTCACCATGTACGTAATATGGGTCATAATCCCGATATTTCAAACGTTCGTGTTCAGCTTCACGGATTGGGATGGAGTATCCCCCACTTATCATTTCATAGGATTTGAGAATTACAAAGAGATCTTTTCAGATCCTTATTTCATGCTTTCGTTGAAGAACAACATAAAGTGGCTACTAGCATTCGTGTTCCTCTCGGTCCCAGCGGGACTCGGTGTTGCCATCCTCTTGGATCAGAAATTTCCTGGAGGAAAAGTTTATAAAACCATGATGTACCTTCCCATGACTCTTTCATTCGTGGTTATAGGGCAGATCTGGTCTTGGATCTTGGAACCAAAATACGGTGCTTTGAACACTTTTCTGAGGACCATAGGACTTTCAAATCTTGCAAAACCCTGGCTCAGTGATCCGGGAGTCGTGACCTATGCCTTGATAGCTGCAGCCTCCTGGAGGCAGATAGCCTACGCCATGGTGTTGTTTCTTGCGGGTTTAAAAAATGTTCCCCGTGATCTTGTGGAAGCAGCTTACGTTGACGGTGCCAATTCCTGGCAGAGGTTCTGGTACGTTATACTGCCTCTATTGAGGCCTGCCATGGTTATAGCCATAACTGTCAGTGTTATAGACTCACTGAGAGCTTTCGATATAGTGTACGTACTGACGAGAGGTGGACCTTTCTACTCATCGAGTGTCCTTGCAAATTACATGTACATTCAATCTTTCCACAATTACAGAATGGGATTTGGAGCTTCTATAGCCGTTGTCCAGTTTCTCATAACATTCGGTTTCATACTTTTGTACTTACTAAACGTCTTCAAAAGGGAGGAGAAATTTTGAAAAGAAGAATCATGAAGGGGACGATCTTTTACGTTCTATCAACAATTCTGGTGATAACATGGATGCTTCCCTTCTTTATAGCTTTCTTCACATCTTTAAAGTCCATGGATGAGATAATGATAGGAAAGGGATGGTGGTACCCGCCAAAAGCCTGGAAGTGGGACAATTACAAAACGGCTTGGGTTGACGCGAACATGAAAAGGTATTTCCTGAATTCTTTCATAATAACCGTACCATCCGTTCTTGGGGCACTTTTTGTGTCGAGTCTCAGTGCTTTTGCGCTCTCTTGGTATGAATTCAGATTGAATAAACCCATTTTGATGATATTCGTTGGCGGAATGCTGATACCGTTTCAAATGCTCTTGATACCTGTTTATAGATTCTCGGTCAATACGGGTCTTTACGATACTTACCTTGGTGTCATTCTCTTCCACATAGCTTTTCAAACGGGATTTTGCACTTTCTTCCTAAGAAACTTCATGTTAACAATACCAAAAAGCCTTTTTGAAGCGGCGAAAATTGATGGGGCAGGTGATTTCATGATATACAGAAAGATCATCATGCCACTCGTTGTTCCGGCCCTTGCCGCGCTTGGCATACTCGAGTTTACCTGGATATGGAACGATTACCTCTGGTCGCTCGTTCTGATTCAAAGTGATAGGATCAAGCCGGTAACGCTGGGACTTACGAACCTTCAAGGACAGTGGATAACCAGCTGGAACATCATAGCGGCTGCCTCCATATTAGCAGCTCTGGTCCCCATCTTTGTCTTTTTAGTGTTTCAAAGGTACTTCATTGAGGGTCTCACCATGGGAAGTGTTAAGGGATGATCATTCTCCAAAAAACTTTGGGAATTTCAAAGCAAGAAGGAATGAAATTCCCAGAAAGAGAAAGATAATTGCGTTCATGGAAGTTGGGAATATCTTTACGATTCCAGCGAGTGTCAATCCCAGAAGAAAGGACATCGTGGCGTTCCAATATCTTCTTGTGAGGAATCCAAGCACTTTAAAAACGAGGATCAATCCTACCAAAACTCCTGCTCCAAGAGGTATTAGTATCTTCAAATCCATCTTCGAAACGGCATGAATGGCGTCATCGTATATTCCCATGATGAGGAGTATGAAGGAACCACTTATCCCAGGAAGCACCATGGAAAAAGCTGCAAAGATCCCTCCAAGAATCAAGATGAAATAGCCTGGAGGGAAATCTTTAGGCGTTGAGAGGAAGAGAAGAAGGGATACGGCAAATGCAAATATGGATATCAGAATCGATGATAAGGTGAAGGATATCTTTCTGGATATGGACACAACGCCACCTGTTATGAAACCTGAAAAAACGGCAAGGCAGTATTCTCTATAATTCTGATACACAAAATCCAGAAGTTTTGAAAAAGCAAGTATTCCAAAGACGATTCCTGCACCTAGTTTCAAGAGAAAGAAAAACTTCTCCCTGTCCACTCTGAATCTCAAAAGAAGGTTAACCGTCTCTATCAACTTTTTGTACTTTCCCGAGATGAAAAGGAAAGTTCCGCCACTTACACCTGGTATAACGTTGGCTATCCCGACAACGATACCAAGTAAAACATCCTTCAACGTTTGACACCACCAGTTTTCTTCAATTTCTCTTTCACCCTAAAGAGTTCATCTCTCAGAACGGCCGCATCTTCGTACCTCAACTCACTGGCTGCCCTGTACATTTCCTCTTCAAGGAGAGCTATGTATTCTTCTAAACTCAATGTCTCTTTCATCTCAAGAACGTTCTTCACCGACTCTTTATACACAACTTCTTCCTCTTCCATGAATTCCTCGAAAACTTTCATCTCCAGGGGTTTCACCACGGTCTTTGGCTTTATACCGTGTTTCCTGTTGTATTCTAACTGTATCTTTCTTCTCCTGTTCGTCTCCTCTATGGCCTTTTTCATAGATCCTGTTATTCTATCAGCGTACATTATGACCTTTCCATTGACGTTCCTTGCAACCCTTCCTATTATCTGTATCAGAGTGGTCTCAGACCTCAAAAAGCCTTCCACATCCGCATCCATTATGGCAACCAAGGAGACTTCGGGAAGATCCAGACCTTCTCTCAAGAGGTTGACACCAACCACAACGTCAACGTCACCTCTTCTGAGTTTTTTCAAAACTTCTACCCTCTCTATGGCATCGAGTTCTGAGTGAATGTAAAGGGCTTTTATTCCGAGCTCCACGAGGTATTCACTCAATTTTTCCGCCATCTTCTTGGTGAGGACCGTGACGAGAGCCCTTTCACCTCGCTCTTTCACTTTCATTATCTCGTTTATCAGATCGTCCACCTGATTCTTAGTCGGTTTGACGACGACTTCTGGATCGACGAGGCCTGTCGGCCTTATGATCTGTTCCACGACCTGGCTGGACACCGAGAGCTCATAATCTCCGGGTGTTGCAGAGACGAAAATGATCTGATCGACCATTTTCAGAAACTCCTCAAAGGTCAAGGGTCTGTTGTCGAAAGCGGAAGGCAATCTGAAACCATACTCCACAAGGTTCTTTTTTCTGGATCTATCTCCGTTGAACATGGCTCGAAGCTGTGGAACTGTTATGTGGGATTCATCTATGAAAACGAGGAAATCTTCATCGAAATAATCGAGGAGAGTGTAGGGAGGTTCTCCGGGAGCTCTTCCGTCGAAATGTCTCGAATAATTTTCGATACCAGGACAATATCCCATGGCCTCCAAGAGCTCTATATCGTGAAGAGTCCTTTGCTCCAGTCGTTGTGCTTCGACCAATTTTCCGGCTTTTCTCAACTCGTTCAACCTCTCGCTTAGCTCTTCTCTTATGGATTCAACCGCTCTTCTTATCTTTTCCTCAGTGGTTATGAACTCCTGAGCAGGATATATGGTTATCTTGTCGAGTCTTTCTAAAGTGTTTCGATTCATCCTATCTATCAATTCTATGGAATCCACCTCATCCCCAAAGAGTTCTATCCTTATACCTTCATCTTGGTACGTTGGATATATCTCGATTACGTCCCCTCTCACTCTGAAGCAACCGGAAAGATCCACAGCTTCCTTCCTCATGTAACCGATTCTTGCCAGTTTCTTCATCAATTTCAGGACATCCACTCTGTCTCCTACCGAAAGCTTTATATTCATCTTATCGAAATCCGCAGGGTCTCCTGTTGCGTAGATGCACGAGACGCTCGCAACGACAAGAACGTCCCTTCGTGTGAGAAGGGATTTCAAAGTGGACATTCTCATTCTGACTATGACATCGTTGATATCGGCGTTTTTCTCTATGTAAAGATCCTTGGTTGGGATGTAAGCTTCCGGCTGGTAATAATCGTAATAGCTTATGAAAAATTCAACACGGTTCTCCGGGAAAAAAGTTTTGAACTCGTGGTACAGCTGCGCAGCAAGAGTTTTATTTGGGGATATAACAAGGGTAGGTCTGTTGACCCTAGCTATGACGTTCGCCATCGTGAAAGTCTTTCCACTTCCTGTAACCCCCAAAAGCGTTTGAAACCTGTAACCCTTTTCGATTCCCTTAACGAGTTTCTCTATAGCTTGAGGCTGATCACCTGTCGGTTCAAATTCACTCACGAGTTTGAACATAGATTCCCCTCCAATCTATTATGGTATCATGAATTTGGAGGTGTGGGTGAAGTTGAAAGAATCCCATCCCGTGATTGTCTCTGCAAGTAGAAGGACAGACATCCCGGCATTTTTCGGAGAGTGGTTTTTAAGGGTTTGGAAGAGGGGATACACAATTTGGAAAAACCCTTTCAATCCAAAAGATACAAGGAAGGTGTTCTTCGACAAAACGCGTGTTATCGTGTTCTGGAGCAAATTCCCAGAGCCCTTTCTTGATTTTTTAAAAGAAATAAATACTTTCTATTACTTTCACTTCACACTCAACGATTATCCTCATATTCTGGAGCCCAACCTGCCATCCTTTCAAAAAAGACTACAGGTTTTCAAAAAGCTGTCATCGATTCTGGGGAAGGATAGAGTTATCTGGAGATTCGACCCGATCATAATATCGAAAAGCTTGGAGTTAACAGAAGAGGCCATATTGAGAAAAATAGAGACCATATCGAAAGAGCTCGAAGGTTACACGACCAGGATATTTGTTAGTTTTTTAACACCGTACAGAAAGGTCCTCAAAAGATTCAAAGAGAGGAACATAGAGTTTGTGGATCTCAACTACGGTGAAAGAAAAGATCTTCTTTTGAACATATACGAGATCGTAAAAAGTCGTGGCATGGAACTCCATACGTGTGCTGAACCGTTCTACGATGAAAGAATAATTCTTGGAAGCTGCATCGACCCAAGTGTCCCTTATCCCTATCTCAAGGATGACCCAGTATTTCAGGAATATATGAGAAATTCTGGAAAAGATAGGGGTCAAAGGAAATTGTGCAGATGCTGGGAGAGCGTGGATATAGGTTTTTACAACACCTGTCCTTTCCTATGCACCTATTGCTATGCTCACGATGGTGAAAAGAGATTGAGAGAGGTTACAAAAGTTTACAAGGAGTGATTCTCTTGGCATTCTTTCTAACGACGATGTTGAGATCGATGAGCCTTTTCAGCATAGGGATGCTCCTCCAGTTCAGGATGAGGGATGTTGGAGCTTCACTCTTCATGATCGGTCTTTTATCAACCGTGAGAGGTGGTATAAGAACGCTTTCTTCACCATTTTGGGGTTACATGTCCGACAGGTTGATGAAGAGAAAAGTGTTTCTAGTGTCTAGCCTTGCCCTCACATCCTCTCTGTATCCCTTATACATAGTTGTGGAAGATCCTATCAAAATCATTTTCATAGCTTCCATCATCGCTTTTGTCAGTGCAGGTTTTGAACCTTCTGCCCTAGCGTTCGCCAGTGAAGGTCGAAAAAAAGCTCACGTTGGTTTTTCTATATACAACTCCTCCATATCTTTGGGATTTCTTTTTGGCAGGATCTTGATGGGAGTTTTACTCATGACTTTTGATATAAAGACCTCTATGGTGCTATTCTCCGTGATAATGGCTTTTGCAGTTATACCCTCTCTTCAAATTCCTGAAAATTTGAAAGCTCCTGAAAAGAGTGTGGATGTCACCAGAAAAGAAGTCTTGCTAAAAGATGGACTATGGGCTATGTACGTTGGTAGCTTCTTACGTCAAATGGGAGTTTCAGGCACTGTAGCAGTGATAGCCATTTACTTAACAGAAATTTTGGGATATCCAAAATGGATGGTTGGATTCGTTGCTTCGGTGAATCCCGCACTTCAGATACCTTCACATTTTTTCTTTGGAAGATTGACTGAGAAAATAGGGTCAAAGTACGTCTCTTTCCTCGGTATGGTTTTTTCTTCATTCGTTCCTTTACTGTTTATGATGAAATCGAAATGGTCACCGATATTCGCATACGCTTTCTTAGGAATGGCGTTAGGTGCTTTCATAAACGGTGTCACAAATTTCATAAACAAAAAGAGCCCTCCTCATATGAGGGCTAGCTTGATGGGGCTTTTGAACTCTGCAAGATCGCTGGGAATGTCCATCGGCCCGTTTTTCGCAGGTTTACTGGCTGAGAAATCATACTTTGCCATGTTTCTCTCTATGAGTCTCATAATGGCTTTGGGAGCTATTCTGGTCGGTGCTGTTACGAGGGAATAAAGGAGGTGAAGACATGGAGGTGCTCAAAGGAAAAACCTTCTATGTACCAGGAGCGACGAATCTGGGGATATTTGTTCATGATGATGAGGTTTACCTGATAGACACTGGTACAGATAAAAAGAGTGTCAGAAGCATTTTTGAAAAATTCAACGGAAAGAGATTGATTGTTTTGAACACTCACTTCCATGCGGATCACTGCCAAAATGATTACCTTGCAGAAAAGCTTGGAGCAAGGATCTTGGTGCCGAGGAAGGAATATTCGTTCTTCGTCGACGGGGAAATGGAAGGATTTTATCTGTACAGTGCAAGACCTGCGAAATGCTTGAGAAAGAGTTTTTTCTCAATAAAACCTGTTTCACCTGATTTTTTGGAGAACGAGTCCATTCCACTGAAAGTGATTGATCTGAGTGGACACTCTCCTGGAATGGTGGGTTTTTTAACATCTGATGGAATCCTTTTTTCTGCGGATGTGTTCTTTTCTTCCGAAATTTTGAAGAAATATGGATATCCCTATCACTCCGACGTTGGGAAAGCCCTTGCTAGAATGGATGAGATACTGAAGATGAACTTCGAGATCGTGGTTCCATCTCATGGGAAACCTCTCACGGATCCTGAGAGAGAAATCAACTTCAACAGAAATGTGATTGAAAATCATTTGAATTTTCTTCTTGAGAATCTGAAACAACCAGGATCTTTGGAAGAAGTTATGAAACTTCTTGGTGAAAGATTCGAGATAACCATTTCGGAAGGAACGTATTACCTGTTTAGATCCTATGTATCGTCGCTTTTAGAGTATCTAGAAAGATCAGGTGATGTAGTGGGAATTTTGAAAGGATATCGCTATCTGTGGAAAATTTCCATGGAGACATCAGATAAAAGCTAATCGTAGATGAATAATACATATTTCAATAAATAAAAAAATAATCATGTTAGACAATAACATACCAAGATGTTTTCAAAATTCTTGTAAAAATTCAGGAATTACATATG
>CAZANP010000067.1:0-8685 GCA_964486555.1 uncultured Thermotoga sp.
TTAATCACTCTCTCACATACCTCTGAGAACTATCGTACTCTTCGATAACACCTCCCAGTTCTTTCTTTATGTACTCGATGACACTATCTGCTAGTAGAAATCCCGTATCGTACCCCAGAGAACTCCACTCTTTGAGCATCTCATAGCCGTCTCCCCCTCCAGCCATGTAGTTGTTCGTGACGACAACGTACGTTTTCTTGGGATCGAGTGGCTCGCCGTTCACATAAGCTTCGACCACTTTTCCATCCTTGCTCTTCCAAGTGAGTCCCGATGTGTGAAGGTATGCCCCTTTTCCTTCCGGTATCGTCGCTGCATATTCAAGGACCTTCATAACTTGCTCACCTGTCAGTTTCATGACAAACAGCGTGTTTCCGAATGGAAGAACTGTCAATATATCTCTTATCTTTATGGGTCCCGGTAATATATCGGCCCTCATACCTCCCCCGTTGGTGAACGCGATATCAGCCCCTGTTTTCCATCTCATAGCATCCGTTATCAGATTTGATAGGTTCGTATCCTTTTTTCTGGCTTCTTTGGAGCTCAGCAGTACTTTCGTCTCTCCTATAACCGTATCCAGCCTTTCGGAACCCACTTTTTTGAAATAATCAAGAGCAGCTTTCACGTATTTGTTCTCTTTATAGGGCTTTCCAACGTATTCGTAGATCGCTTTTCCTTCTTTATCCTTTCCTTTGTAAACTTTGAGGTTGACAGGTATTGGTTTCCAGGACCAACTGACTATCTTTCCGTTTTCAATATCAAGATCCAATCTTCCTACGTATTTCCCTAATTCCCAGGCTTGAACCACTATTGTTCCGTTGACAACCTTTGCTTTTTCCATTTTGGTATGACTGTGTCCGTCTATTATCGCATCTATCCCTTCAACTCTCATCGCCAGCTGACCCGATGTTGTGTAGTTTCCAGGATGTTCCATACCCCATCCAAGGTGAACAAGGGCTATGACGACATCTGCCTTTTTCCTGAGCTCTGGTATGAGCTTTTTCGATACTTCCACAGCGTTGAGAAATTTCAGATCACCGAGATACAGAGGTTCAAGTATTTCTGTTTCCTCTGTCGTCAATCCATATATCGCTACTTTCACATCCCCAAAATCTTTAATTATGTAGGGTTTAAAGAAGGGTTTTCCCTCACCATCCACTATGTTCGCTGATAAGAACGGAAAGTCTGCATACTTCATCTGTTTGAGGAGAACTTCCCTTGGATTGTCAAATTCATGATTTCCAACAGCCATGGCATCGAGTCCAATCATGTTTAAAGCCACAATATCTGGTATTGCATCCTGAAGATCCGATTCTGGAACACCGGTGTTCAGGTCTCCAGCATGAAGGAATATAACGTGTCCGCCCTGAGATTCAACTTCTTTTTTCACCTCTTCAACGATCGTTGCTATGACTGAAAATCCCCCGATATTTGGATTCCTCCATTCGTTGAATACCCAAGCGTGTCCATGCGTGTCGTTGATGTGAAGGATGGTTACTCTGACGGAGAACACGAGAATTACGAACAAAACAAGAAGCAAAAACACCGAGAATTTTCTCATAGGAAGTCCCTCCTTCGGACGGTTTTAGTACAAAATGATTGTATCATATGAGTCTTAGACCATATAAGTGTATTTTCATTATTAAGTCATTATGAAAAAACAGAGCGAATCAGAGTTTTTTTGACATGCACAGGGTATACACCAACACCTTTTCAGCACCATTGTTTTTCAACGTCAGAGCACCGTTCTTTATCGTGGTACCCGTTACCACAACATCGTCTATTAGAACAACACTCTTCCCTTTCAAATCTTCTTTGCAAATGTAGTCTCTTCCCAATCTTCTCTCAAGTCTCCCTTTTCCCTTCTGTTTTCCTCCCAAAGGTATCAACAAACCTTTCGTTCTGAGCTTTGAATACTTCTCCAGCTCTTTTGCAATGATTTTCATATGATCAAAACCCCTTTCATCCAAGGATTGGAAACTAGAGGGGATCCATGTTAGGAGGGAATCTTCAGGTGGTGGGAAATATTCGAAGAGCTTTTTGAAAACAAGAACAAGCGTTTTCTTCAAAAGCAGGAATCCATGGTTTTTGTAGAGTATTATCAATTTTTTTAGAGGATCTTCGTAAAAGGAAAAGAAAAAATGTGTGAATCCTCTGTGCCTTATTGGATTCAAATAGGGGCCTTTCCTTAGAAGATCCTGCTCACAGCGCTCACATATATTTTGAAGGAATCCCACCTTTTTTCCACAAAGAACACACTCTTCTGGGAAGAGAAAATCCATCAGATCTCTGAGCACATCCATTTTCCATACTCGTTCATCCAATGTATTTTTCTAACACCCTTTCCCTTCAATAGGTTCAAAAAGGAATCATTTATTGGGAAGTTGAAGGCAACTACTTCCGATGCTTTCAAATCTTTCATTCTGTTGAACATTTCATCCTCATCGCTGTCGAAATAACAAAAAGTTGTTTCGCCATTCTCAACAGCAACAGCACCTTTATATATAGGATGAGATGCAATGGAACATGCTAAAAGGTCATCTCCCGAACCGGATGGTTTGGAAAGTTCCCTCTTTAAAGCTCCTCCCATAATCGTGAATCCTTTATCTATGAATTTGAACTCGTTCACTTTTATCCCTCTCACATTTTTTGGGATATCCCTTGCCACAACGAAATTTTTGACATTCTTTCTGAATTCACCTTTGTAACCCAACACTCCCTCAAAGTCAACATCTCTGTAAGTAAGTGAAGCAAAGACAGGCTTCAACCTTCTGACGAAAACAACTGACCCCTCTGGAAGGGTGGAAAGGTAGTGTATCGCTAACAGCACATCCATATAGTGCTCTAAGGGGACATCTTCTGAAAAATCGTTTAGAGAGAACACTTCTTCGTTGCTAACATTCCCAATGTTTCTCATGTAAAGTATCTCCCATTCTGGAGCAGCGTACAACTCGGACAGAACTTTAAAGATCTTTGCATAGTACCTTGAAACCCTCAAAAAAGCCTTAAGTGCGAGACTTCTTCTTACCTGGAGAGGAACATCACCAGATTTTTCGAGAAGCTCCAGAATTCTTTCATAATCGTTGGGATCGCATAGAGGGATAACGTTTCTATGATTCTTGGCAGAGGCTATCAAAAGGGCTGCACCACCAACATCTATTCTATCTATAAGGGTTTCTTCTCTTCGTGTTACATCGGAGACCTCTTCGAATGGATTCAAAATGACGACTATCATATCGAAAGGTTCTATTCCGAGTCTTTTCAACTCCTCCAGATGTGAGGGATCTTCTGGCTTTCCAAGAATCGCACCGAATATCAATGGATGGAGTGTCTTCACTCGTCCCCCCAAGATCTCGGGAAAACCTGTTAGTTCCTCAACCTCCACACATTCTACCCCGTTTTCTTTTAGGAATTTTGCTGTTCCCCTAGTGGCTACTATCTCAACTCCCAAATCGTGTAATCTTTCGGCGAAGGGTAAAAGATTCCTTTTATCGTAGACACTGAAAAGTGCCCTCACATCGCATCACCTTGTTGTATGAACTAGTTTCACACCTTCAAGATCCTTCATTGATTCCAGAAATTTATTGTGATCAATGCCTTCAACTTTCATCACCAGTGTGTAAACTTCCTCGGTTTCGCCATAAGAAGCCAACGAAACGATATTGCCGCCAGCTTCGAAAACTTTCTGAGAGAGCTTTGCAAAGGTCCCTGGAACGTTAGGAACCTTGAACGTGTATCTTACACCTTTCTTTCGTGCTCCAAACATCTCGAGAAAGACTTTGAAAATATCGGTTTCGGTTATTATCCCGACCAGTTCGTTTCCTTTCACAACAGGTAGAGCCCCTATTTTGTTATCCGCCATTATCTTAGCAGCTTCTTCCACAGGGGTATCTTCCTGAATGGTTACAACATCTCTTGTCATAATCTCTCTTATTTTGAGCTTGTTCAGGAGGTAATGAAGTTCCCATACATCCAAAGTGGTGGCTTTTGATGGTGAGGCATATAAAATATCTTTCTCCGTCACTATACCAACGAGTTTTCCATCTTCAAGGACGGGGAGCCTCCTTATTCTGTTTTCCCGCATTATCTTCAAAGCATCGGTGAAAGATGTCTCTGGATCAACGGTTATGAGGTTTCTGGTCATGACATCCCTGACGAGCATTCTTACCCCTCCTCATGCGATTCCGAGGTACGCTTTTTTAACATCCTCGTTGTTCAGAAGTTCTTGACATTCTCCTTCAAGAACAATTTTCCCGGTCTCAAGGACATAACCGTAGTCTGATATTTTCAAGGCTCCCATTGCATTTTGCTCGACGAGCAAAATTGTTGTTCCCTCTTCATTGATCTTCTTTATGACGTCAAAAACTTCAGAAACAAGGATAGGTGCAAGACCCAAAGAAGGTTCATCCATCATGAGAAGCCTGGGTTTGCTCATGAGGGCCCTGCTTATGGCGAGCATTTGTTGCTCTCCTCCTGAAAGTGTTCCTCCAAGCTGAGAGAGTCTTTCTTTCAGCCTCGGAAAGAGTTCGAATATCCACTCCAGATCCTCTTTTATACCCTCCTTATCCTTTCTGGTATAGGCTCCCATCAAGAGGTTTTCATAGACCGTGAGATTTGGAAATATTCTTCTACCTTCGGGAACCATAGCTATCCCCATTTGATTTATCGTGTGAGGGTGATGATTGGTGATGTCACGCCCTTCGAAGATGATCTTACCACTTTTTGCTTTAACGAGTCCTGATATGGTAGAAAGTGTTGTCGTTTTTCCCGCTCCATTCGCTCCAATGAGCGTTATGATCTTACCCCTGGGAACCTCTATATTGATACCCTTCACGGCGTGTATAGCTCCATAGTAAACATGAAGATCTTCGACTTTGAGGACGAGATCATTTTCAGACATATTCCCATTCCCTCCCAAGGTAAGCTTCTATGACCTTTGGATTGCTCTGGATCTCTTCTGGCGTTCCCTCCGCTATTATCTTCCCATAGTCCATAACGATGATTCTCTCACATATCCCCATGACGACCTTCATATCATGTTCTATAAGGAACACGGTTATCTTGAATTCATCTCTGATCCTCTTTATGAACTCCATCAAGTCTTCTGTCTCTTTCGGATTCATACCAGCTGCCGGTTCATCAAGAAGCAGAAGTTTTGGATGAGTTGCCAATGCTCTTGCTATCTCAAGTTTTCTCTGCTCTCCATATGGAAGGGCAGAAGCTTTCTCATTCATGACATCTATGAGGCCCACTTTTTCGAGAAGTTCCATCGCTTCTTCTTTCATCTGCTTCTCCTTGTCCACATATCCCAATTTCAAAACGGCCCTCCAAAACCAGAAATTTCCATCCCTTTTGGGATCTTTTCCATGTTTTTTCAAGATCCTATCGGCATCTGGATTGCTGAGAACGTGATGCTGGGAGATTAGAACATTTTCAAGAACTGTCATATCTTGAAAGAGTCTTATGTTCTGGAACGTTCTTGCTATTCCAAGATGTGTTATCTGGTGTGGTTTCAAAGGAGTTATATCTATCCCATCGAATATTATTCTCCCCGATGTTGGATAGTATATGCCTGTTATAACGTTGAAAACAGTTGTTTTCCCAGCTCCATTGGGTCCTATAAGCCCAACCAATTCCCCTTCATAAATCGTGTTAACAAAATCATCGACCGCAACCAATCCACCAAACCGCATGGTCACATGATCTAGGATTAACAACTCCTTCACGATTTCTCACCACCTCTTCTGGCAAAGATCCATCTGTATAAGTTATTCCAAGTCAATTCGGTTCTTCCCATCAAACCTCTCTGCCAGAATATCATGACAAGGATGAATATGACTGATATGATCAGAATCCTCATTCCTTTTATACCTGGAACTTCAATACCAAAGAAGGTGAACGGTTCTTCAAACCTTCTGAACCATTCAAACAGAATCGCAAATATCATCGCACCGAGTATGGAGCCAGTTATGCTTCCAAGTCCCCCCAGAACTATCATTATCAGAACGTAGAACGTTAGCATCGGTCCCAGAGTTGTTATTCTTGGGTCTATCGTTGTGAGCCAATGAGCGTACAGCGATCCTGAAATCCCCGCAAAAAAGCCTCCTATGACGAATGAAAGAAGCTGATGCTTGAAAACGTTTATTCCCATCTCCTCAGCGGCAATTCTGTCCTCCCTTATGGCTTTCAAGGCCCTTCCATAAGAGCTATTCACAAGGCTTCCTATGAAAAGGACCGTTACAAAGAGCCATCCCCATGCCCACCACGTGTTCGTGTATTCTGGTATTCCTTTCAGACCCAATGCTCCGTTTGTAACGCTCCTCAAGTTAAGTGCCAGAATCCTTATAACTTCGGCAAAGCCAAGAGAAGCTATGGCAAGATAATCTCCTGCGAGCCTTAAAACGGGCCAACCAACCAAGAAAGCAGCAAATGCTGCTAGAACTCCTCCTGCAAGGGTTGCAAAAAAGAAATTCGTGTGGAGATTCTTTAAAAATGGGATGATCGGTTCTATTATGAAAGATATCTCCTTCTGTTCAGGAGTCAATGTCAGAAGAGCTGCCGTATACGCACCAACGAGTATGAAACCCGCGTGTCCTAGAGAGAAAATACCTGTGATGCCGTTTATGAGGTTCAAACTCACGGCCATGATACCGTATATGGCCATGAGATTCAGAATTTTTAGTTGATAAGCGTTCATATATACATTTGCAAGGTGAAGCAGGAAAATCACAAAAATCACGAAGATAACTGTTAAGAAAAAATTGGCTTTGGCTGACAACTTCTTCTTCATCCCCATCACACCTTCTCTATCATCTTTTGCCCCATAAGGCCTGATGGCTTAACGAGCAAGACGATTATCAATATAACAAAAGCAAACGCATCTTTGTATTCCATAACTTGAGGGACCAAACTCACTGTCAGGATCTCTATCATACCAAGAAGGAATCCTCCAAGAACGGCTCCAGGAATCGAACCTATCCCACCGAAGACCGCTGCTATGAATGCTTTCAAACCAGGCATGAAACCTGTGTAAGGGAAGAAGTTGGGATACCTCATAGCCCACATGATACCGCTTATAGCTGCCAATGCTGAACCTAGAGCGAATGTGAATCCTATGACCATGTCAACGTTTACTCCCATGAGAGCCGTTGTTGGAATATCTGAAGATATCGCCCTCATCGCCATACCTATCTTGGTTTTGTAGACTATCCAGAAAAGAAAAAGGAGGCTTAAAGCGGTTATACTGATAACGAGGATCGTTAAAACGGGGAGTCTTGCGTTTCCGATGAGAATGTATTTTCTCAGAATTTCCTTGTGCTCACCAAAAACTTTCAGGAAGGATTTGTAATTTGCACCGAAAACAACTACAGCAAAACTCTCAAGGAAGAAGGACATACCGATGGCGGTTATGAGTGCGGAGATTCTTGGTGCGTTTCTTAGAGGTTTGTAAGCGACTCTATCGATCAGGAATCCGAGGAGAGCAGAACCGAGTATAGCAACGATAAAGGCAAGCCAGATGGGAAGTGACAGAAGGGCCACAGCATAAAATGCGAAGTATATCCCCATCATCATGATGTCTCCGTGGGCGAAATTTATGAGTCTTAAGATTCCATAGACCATAGTGTAACCGACAGCGATCAAAGCGTACAAACCACCAAGCATGATACCGTTGAAGATGTTCTGTAGAACAAGGGTTGCTGTCACTTTTGGTCCACCTCCAATAAAAAGCCCTCCCCCTGCAACACGCAGAGAGAAGGCGTCATATCATCGTCATGTGCCAGGTGTCACCGTCGTGACATAATCGAATTTACCACCTTTAACGGTGTTTATAACAACCGACTTCACAGCGTTACCATGCTCGTCGATCGTTATAACACCAGTTGCTCCTTCGAAGTTCTTAGTTTTTCTAACCTCTTCAGCTATCTTTACTGGATCCAAGCTTTCTGCCCTCTCTATAGCATCAATAAGGACAAGGTATGCATCAAAGCCGAGAGCATTCAAAGCAGCCGGATCTTTTCCAAATTTTTCTCTGAACTTCTCAACGAATTCTTTTCCTATCTTGGTGACGGCTCCTTTGGGATGGTAATGAGTTGTGAAGTAAAGACCTTCGACA
The DNA here is from genome assembly GCA_964486555.1 of uncultured Thermotoga sp. Lineage (GTDB taxonomy): Bacteria > Thermotogota > Thermotogae > Thermotogales > Thermotogaceae > 4484-232. The sequence continues at coordinate 8,111 of CAZANP010000067.1, forward strand.
GCGTCTCCACCTATCTCTATGAGTTCTGGAGCATCTGCTCCATCTCCCGTTAAGAAGTAACCTGTGTATCCCAAAGCCCTAGCTTGCTGACATATCAATGCAATTTCTGGATAGTACCCGGTTATATATATAACGTCAGGATTTCTAGAGAGCGCAACTGTGAGCTGGGCGCTGAATTCTTGATCTCCTGTTTTGTAGAACACCTGAGATACTTTTCCTCCAAGTTTCTTGAAGGTATCCATGAAGAACTTGGAAAGACCGACACTGTAGTCCTGTTCAATGTCAGTGAATATGACAACGCTTCTTGCTTTCAGATAGTTGTAGGCAAATTCCGCACCAGCACTTCCTTGGAAGGGATCGATGAAGCAGACCCTAGAAACAAACTTTTTACCCTGAGTTACAAGCGGGTTCGTTGATGCAGGTGAGACCATCGGGATACCTTTCTTCTCAGCTATTTCTCCTCCTGCTAAAGTGTGGGAACTTGCAACTTCACCAACAATGGCCACAACGTGCTCCTTGTCAATTGCTCTTGCAACAGCATTTGCAGCTTCTGTTTTTTCACTTCTGTTGTCAAG
>CAZANP010000068.1:0-8617 GCA_964486555.1 uncultured Thermotoga sp.
GACATAATGGTTAAAATAATATTATGAGGTGAGATCTTTTGCTGAGGGTCCTCATCTCACCATGGGGAAATTTCAAAGTTTGGAGAGAAACAACCTATCTCTTCAATGGGAGGAAATTTCCTGCCAAATCCACTCTTCCAGTTATCAAAGAAGAGATTAAGCCTGATGCTTCGTTCATAATACTTCCAGATACTCTGACAGAATCTTTTGAAAACTACAAAGCAGTTGTGACGCATGTTAAAAACGAGGGATATTCGTTCCTAAAAGAACTTGGTGTGAAAGATGTGGAAATAATCGTCGCTCCGGGAAGCGGTAGCTTTCAAAATGGAAGGTTTATAGGAGATATGATGGACTTTTACAACATTGTCCTTTATGAGCTGTCAACAAAGCTCCCCAAAAGTGATCTGGAGGTTCATCTTGACGTAACACATGGCCTCAACTACATGACACTCATGACCTACAGGGTTGTCAAGGAAATATTAGAAACAATGGGTATATATAAAAAGGTTTCTCTGATCGTTTACAACTCTGAACCACCTATCCAAGATCAAATCACAAACGTTCACATTGTTGAAAAGGCAAATTTGTTTTTTAGGCCTTCAGATGATTACATATCTTCGAAGATACATCTTTTGGATCTCTATACGATCGAGAAGACAAAGGAAAACTATAGAAAATTGAATGAAGAGGAATTGCATTTTTCTAAAAGTATAGTTAAACGCTGTAGAAAAATGTGGAACGCATGGATGGCTTCTCTCTATTTTGGCTTCCCACTGGTTTTCACAACTTTTTTCCCAGAATCCAATGATGTGAAAAGAGTTATAGATGATACTCTAAGAGTCTATAAAAATCACATAGAAATCAAGGATAACACCATAAAGAGAAATCTCAAATTTGGAGACGAATTCAAGATCGTTTTAAAGCTTCATATGTTGATAAATTTGGTCCCTAAGATCAAGAAGAATACATTATCCATACAAGAAATCAGAGAAATCGGAGAGAAAATCTTGGATCAAAGGGCTAAAGCATTTCTTGAGAGAGAGCTGAACAGCATAGAAAAGGAAGCTATCGATTGTTCAAATCGTAACATCACGTTCGATTGGAAACCCCTCAGATGTTTACTGAAAATACCCACAAGTGAGGTTATTAAAAGAAACTTTATGGCCCATGCTGGCCTTGAATGTAACATCACGGAAGTGAAGTTGGAAAAAGCAAATTCGAGAGAAAAAGTAAAGTACAAGACCTTCCTCAGATATAGTGAGGATAAGAAAAGCACAATTCCAGAATTAGTAGAACAGATGATTTTTGGCTAATGATAAGGAGGGATCGATTTTGAACGATGTTGAGCTTCTCGCTTTATGCTCCTTTCTTCACGATGTGGGGAAACTCGTTTTCAGGGCTGGAAGAAAAGGGGAAAGGCATTATGAAGAAACATACAATATCTTGAAAGAATTCTTACCAGAAGACGTGGCAGAAATAGCATCTCATCACCATGAATCAAGGAATACTCCCCTTGAATGGAAGCCATCAGCTCTTAGTGGTAAAAAGAAAATACTTGCCGAGATAATATCACAGGCAGACAACATCAGCTCAGCTCTCGAAAGGGAAGATGAAGAGAAGGGGACCAGTCGTAAGATGGTGAACATATTCTCCACTCTAAGAAATGGAAAACGTAGAGAAATAGATTATTCAAAAGAAGATATTGAAAACTTCCTTCAAACCCTGAAAGCACTATTCTCTTCCATGAAAGTTGAAAAAGTACCTTTTGGCTTTCTTGACATCATATCTCGAGCCTTCCTCATAAATATCCCCGAGACAACCATGAGCGGTCCTGTGGAAACTTCGTTGTATTCTCATCAGAAGTTGACAGCCGCTTTTGCCGTTGCGATCTATCACTACCTCTTGGAGAAATACGAAGACCTGAAAAATTTCCCCTTTGGTAAGGTTTCAGAAAACGAGAAATGCTTTTTACTTCTGGAGATAGACATATCAGGTATACAAAAATTTCTCTATCATGTTGGTATGAAAAAAGCTTTGAGATTTCTGATGGGAAGATCTTTTTTCATAAGCCTATTAACCTCTCTGATAAAGGAAGACCTCATAAGAGAACTTCACGTGACCGATTTCAATTTTCTGGTAACAAGTGGGGGGTTCATCTTAAGTGTCCTTCCAAACACACGAGGTGTAAAAGATATTCTCAAGAAGATCCAGGATAGATACACCAGGTCCATCTTTTTCCTAACAGATGGAAACCTTTCGCTTCACTTCGCATCTGTTGAGTTCTCTCCAAGCGATACCAAAAACTTCAAGAAAGTGTCAGAAGATTTAATGAAAAGGATGGAAAGGAGCAAGCAATTACCCTTCAGGGATCAGTTTGAAGAGATGTTCAACTATCAGTTCAATGATGAAGGTGAAATATGCGATCTATGTGGCTTCAGTAGAATGAGGATACATCTTTTCGAAAAAAGATGGGACACCCTGGTGATCGATGGGAAAAAATACAGGCTATGTGAACTTTGCTCCTTCATGAACGATGTCCTAGAAAGATTGGGAGAAGGAAAAGTGTACCTCTCAAGGAATGAGGAATGGAATGTGGGCAGAGGGGATATCTTAATTTATGTGAAAAGCATCGAGGATCTTTTAAATGAAAATCCCAAAGATCTCCTTAGTGGTATCAGATCGTTTCATCATATACCTTACGAGCTGGGATACGAAAGTAAAGAATTCGACGTCATTGCTAAAAGTGGGCCAGGGGCCCCTTTTCTTGCCTACATGGCCATGGATATGGATGATGTTGGGAAATTAATAGAAGAACTGATGAGTGGAAAACCCTCTCTTTCCAGATTTGCGGAGTTTTCCATAAGACTAGATACTTTCTTTAGGAGCGAAGTTTCCAAAATCGTGAGAAGCGATATAGAAGAACCAAAAAGGCTTTGGAACAGGATCGAGAAAAAACCCGATAAATTCATACTCTACGTCGGAGGGGATGATCTCATAGTCGTTGGCCACTTTTCAGCGATCATCCCTCTTGCTTTCAAAATTGAAGAAAAGTTCAAAGAGTTCTTTGCAAATGAGAACATAACGATATCTTCAGGAATATCGATCGTACCAAGAAATTACCCTGTTCGAATCGCAGTTGAGCGTGCACAGAATAACCTGGAACTATCAAAAAGAAATGAGAAAGGAAAGATAACTGTTTTCAGAAAAACATTCAATTTCTCGGACGATTTTTGGAAAATCTTAGACTTATTTTCTGAACACATAAATCTTGGTGGAGAAACGCTGTTTCTTTTCAATGTGAACGATCCTGAGAAAAACAGTTTAATAAGAAGAACCACCCTTTGGAAGATTCTATGGATCCTCTCCCAAGAAGCAGTAAAGGCTCAAGAGAAAGTCAAAAAAATCGTTACGCTTCGATACACAATATCCAGAATTTTCGAGAGGATTGTGAAGTCAGCAAAAGAGGAAGAAAGGGGAAGATTGTATAAGTGGTATAAAGAATTTCCTAAGTTCTTTGTAGGGAAGGCACACTCTGATCTTGTGCTCTCCACTTTGGAGTATCTTGAACTTTTGAGCAGAAAGGAGGAGAGAGAATGACCTTTTTGAGCATGGATTTTAAAAATGTCGAAAAACAAGCTCAAAGTATTGTCGAAGAACTCTCAAAGTTCAAAGGAGACAGTCAGGGGTACTCCAGTTTCATCAGAAATCTATATGACATCGTGAGAAGAATCGACTATGAGGAGAAAAATAATGCTAGTATCATCAAAGCGAAAATACTGCTTTTGTACCATATATCGAGAAAAATGGATAAGAAAAAAGAAGAGGAGAAAAAAACGCTGGAAGAGCTAAGGAAAGTACTCATCGGTGCTTGCGATGAGATGATCGAAGCAAAGGATAAGAAAAAGGAAGTCGTCGATAAACTGAAGATATTCCTTCAAGCTCTTATAGCCGGCATGAAATACAGAGAAGTGATGAATTCCGTATCGCGTGGGAGGTAGATAGTATGTGTGCTGAAGCTTCTTTCAAAACAGGGAAAATCCTCGCAAAAGTTGTCTTGAATTACAAGATAGAAGCATTAACTGGGATACATATAGGAAGTTCCAAAGAGACATTCGAAATTGGAGATGTTGACAACCCGGTCGTGAAGGATCCAATAACGGGGGAGCCGTATATACCTGGCAGCAGTTTGAAGGGTAAAATGCGATCTCTTCTTGAAAAGAAATACTTCACGATTAGTGAGAATAAAAATGCAATTGTGTTCTTCAACAAGGAATATCATTCCTGTCAAGAGGAACATTGTCCTATTTGCTCTCTTTTTGGTGCATCCGTGACAAATCCTCCAAGACCAGGTAGGGTGATTGTGAGGGATGCGTTTCTTGATGATGATAGTGTGAAGACTTTAAAGAAAATGGACATACCAGGTTTCACAGAGATCAAATACGAAAACGCTATAAACAGGTTGACAGCAAAGGCCAATCCAAGGCAGATGGAGCGAATACCGAGAGGAGTTAAATTCGATGTTGAAATAGTCTATGAAGTGGACGATGAGGAATTATTTAAAATCAACCTTCCATGGCTTTTTGATGGTATAAGGCTCCTTGAGTTGGATGGAATAGGTGGAAGTGTATCGAGAGGCTATGGTAAAGTGAAATTTGAGCTTATGAATGCTAAAGTGTACAAGATAACCAAAGAAGGAATAACAGAAAAGGATTTCGAAGTAAAGGAAAAAGACACCAGCGAAATCGTGAAAGAAATGAGGGAATACATATTTAAAAATGCTGAGGAGTGATAACCTTGTACCTAGTGAAGATGTACTTTCACTCTCCTGTGATCGTAGGGGGAGAACAAATTGGGGGTTATCATAAAAAACTCATGAACTACATTCCCTCTGATAGATTGTTTGCAGAGATCTACACCTCATATATCGAGGCATGGGGAGAAGTCTTTGATGCAAATAAACTCATTCTTTCATCAGCCTTCCCATTTATAAAGGATAAACTTTACATTCCTATCTCACGCCTAGCAGGAGGAGTTAAAGGTTTTATACAAAAAGAGGAAGCTCCAAGGATGATTGAAAAAGCTCTCAAAGGAGGAAACATTGAAAAAAGCTATGTTGAAAAATTCCATGAAGATCTCAACAGACATTTTGTATCGGTTGTAAGGCCACGGGTCAGAATAGGGCGAATGAACAACGAACCGGAGCTTTTCTTCAGCGAGGAGCTTCACATATCCAGAGAGAGTGGCTTTTACTTTTTCATCGATCATCCCGAGATTGAAAAGATACTAACATCCCTCGAATACAGGGCAATAAGTGGCTGGGGAGGAAGAAGGAAGAGTGGCTATGGGAAATTCTCTATAGAGTATGAAAAATACTCTATGGATAGGGAAAAATCGGAGTATTTCATACTCCTTTCTCGATGGATACCGTCGAAGAGCGATTCAACGGGGGAAGGCCTGTTTCTTCTTAGTTACAGTCTGGGGCTGGATTCGGGATGGAACATTTCAGATTCCAAAAAGAAAAGAAGAAGAGTTTTCGTATCTGAAGGTGCGATTTTTTCGAGGAAACGAACGGGACTAGCTGTGGCTGCCAACATTCAGGGAACGATAATAAGGGAAAACAGCATATTGAGGTATTACAAACCATTTCTTTTACCCTTAGAGGTGAAAGAATGAGGGTGAGGTTAAAAGTTTTGACACCTGTACACATAGGTTCTGGTGAAACATTAAGTAGGATGGATTTCGTTCTTAGAGATGGAAAGGTCTTCGTTCTCGATTGGGCGAAAATAGCGGATCATTTCGATTACAAAACGGTAGAACTGCTTCTTTTATCCAAAAATCTTGAAAATTTCTTTCAAAAGGTAAGGATTGAAGGATTTTCGAAGTACTCTATGAGATTCTCCTCTAATAAAACGCTCCAGCGAGAAATCCGTTGTGCCATAAGGGATCCACTATCAAAGGATCTGTACATTCCTGGATCCTCAGTTAAAGGAGCCATTGTGAGGCAACTTCTCATGGAATTTCTAAAGAACGAAAAAAAGTTTCTGGAAAAGATAGTAAGGGTCGTTAGGAATAGCGGTAGGAAATTGAACTGGTCGGTGAATTTCACAAAATTCGATAAGGAAATAGAGGGTAATATAAGTAGCTACGAGCAGTTGATGGGTCACAGCATAGTGATATCTGATTTCTTTCCAAAAAGAAGGTGTACAGGTGTGGTCGAAAAAATCACAATACACTTACCAAAAAGAAACATCCATGTATATGCAGAGGTGATACCTGAAGGAACGATTTTGGAAGGAGAAATAACCTTGAGGAAAGATTTTGGGAAGGTCTTTGCGGAGTTTTTTTGTGAGGTGTTTGATATTAAAAAAATACCGGATTTTCCGAAAGATGAGAAAGAGTTACTGAAAAAAGTTGGGAAGTTTCAGTTGGGATATGGAACTGGTTTTAAAAATTTCACAATTTGGGATATTTTGGACGAAAACTCAAAACGTAAAATTTTGAAAATCCTGAAAATTAAGGTAAAGGATCCAGGAGATTTCCCAGTGAGTTTTAAAGAGGTGGAAAGACTTCGCGAAAGATTAGGTCTAGTAGAGATATACGAGGTGGTGTGATGCATATTAAGCTATTTATGAGAGCTAAGAATTTAGAGGTTCCTGTATTTTACAGGGCAATGCTTCAGGGGTTTTTCTACAATCATATGGATGATTTCCTTGGAACTTTCATACACGAAGAAGGTTTTGTATTCGACAGAAGAACTTATAAACTTTTCTCCTTCAGTAGGATATTCTCCAAGGGCACACCAGTTTATGATGAAAAAAGAAAAATTCTCATCTTTAATGGAGAAATATGGGTGGTCTTTTCATCCCCGATCTACGATCTGATAAGGAGCATCGAGAAAAACATTTTAGAAAGAGGGTTCATCACATTAAATGGTAGGGCGCTTGAAGTTTTTAAGATAACGAAGAGAAGTTACATGATAGATAAAGAAGATGTTAAAATAAAGACTCTCTCCGGTATCACTTGTTACACCACACAAAACGGAAAAAGGTATTTCTTCGAAGTTGGTGGAAAAGAATGGAACGATATGATAACTTTGAATCTGAAGAATAAATATAAAATTCTCTACGGGCAGGAAATAGATGGAGATGTGGAAATGGAACCCATAAATGTTTCAAAGAAGGTAACAAGGTATTCCCCGCATTCTAGAGACATATACGAGGAATGGATGGGAGTTTTCAAAATAAAAGGTCCAAAAGAGCTCATCCAAGTAGCTATCGATGCAGGAATCGGTCCTAAGAATTCCGCAGGTTTTGGATGTGTAAAGCCCATTTCGTGAACCTCCAATAGCGTAAAAAACCTGGGGGGTCGACGAAATATTCAGAAAGACAGATAATCCTTTTTACAACTGTGATATCATTGTATTTGGGATCCCAAAAAGCACTTTCTTAACAAAATCATCCTTTTTCATTTTTCAGTTCTTTACTGAAACTTATGGGTTTTGATTGTTCCTATAAGGGATGGAAATAGATCCCTTATCTTGCACCAAAGATCCTTGTACCATGTTTTGATTGTTCCTATAAGGGATGGAAATTCCTTTTGATTTGTGGTTTTGCTTCTGCAAGCTCCAGTTTTGATTGTTCCTATAAGGGATGGAAATAAAATGATGTACACGTAAGCGATAGCATGGATTTGAGTTTTGATTGTTCCTATAAGGGATGGAAATACTCTTCGATCATCTCTTCTAGATATGGTTCGATCCCGTTTTGATTGTTCCTATAAGGGATGGAAATCGTCTCTGATATAGTCTACAACATCTGCATAAACTTGTTTTGATTGTTCCTATAAGGGATGGAAACACGACGTCAGAATCGACTTTTCCTGCCCCTTCTTCTTCGTTTTGATTGTTCCTATAAGGGATGGAAACTGGGATCTTGCCCCAAGACTCCCCAAAACATCACAAAGTTTTGATTGTTCCTGTAAGGGATGGAAACTCCATTTTTCTCTCTGCTATTACATGCTCCGAATCCTGTTTTGATTGTTCCTATAAGGGATGGAAACAGAGAATTCCCCTGAAATGACTCCTCGAACGGTAAAGTTTTGATTGTTCCTATAAGGGATGGAAACAATAAATACTTGACTACGTCTTTTAGTGCACTCTCGCCCGTTTTGATTGTTCCTATAAGGGATGGAAACTTTACAATAACTTCTTCTACATCACCAAATAAAGTTTCGTTTTGATTGTTCCTATAAGGGATGGAAACCAAAGAAGATCATCGGGAGTCACAACCCATTCTCTCGTTTTGATTGTTCCTATAAGGGATGGAAACTAAACACCTTGTAAAACAAAATATTTCGTCCTGCCTGTTTTGATTGTTCCTATAAGGGATGGAAACTGAGGAACGCACAAGAAAGAAAGTTGGGATCGATATGTTTTGATTGTTCCTATAAGGGATGGAAACCAATAACTTTTGGAAATGCTTGCAACATTATCTCTTGTTTTGATTGTTCCTATAAGGGATGGAAACACAAAAAGTTTGTGTGTCTCTCCCCATACATGATTCGGTTTTGATTGTTCCTATAAGGGATGGAAACTTGAAAGAATCATGAAGAATTACGG
>CAZANP010000069.1:0-8605 GCA_964486555.1 uncultured Thermotoga sp.
CTTTTTTGCTGTATCATCATCAATCCCTTGAATGATTTTGATCAGTTTTTCCTTCACGGTGGGCATAAAACCACCTCCATGGGAAGTGTTTTTCTATCTCAGCGAGATATTTTTGAACGATATCACGGAGAGCACAATTCTCTTTTTCAAGATCTTCTATGCGACGTTCAAGACGTCTCAGATGATCGATTACAGCATGAGCGGGGCCAGTTGAACCTTCAGCGAGTTTCTCCAAAGTGGTTTGAAGCGTGTTTCCCGCCTTACAAGTTCTAAGAATTCTTCAAAAATGCTCACAGCGTAATCATCGATTTGAGCGCATGTTCATTTTGGCAGATACATATAAAGCCATTATTTTCCAAAGTTTATAAATCTATCTTATTCCAAAACTCCTCTGCTGATATCTTCTTTCCAATCCTTGAAAATGGACACGCAGCGATACAATTGCTGCAGTCATTTCCATTCTCCACCCAAAATTCAAAGCATTTTTCAGGGTCGATGTAGAACTTTTTCACACCCGGATTGTTGGATATACTGAAGGGTTTACAAAATGTTCCTTTTTCAAAACTTATAGCTTCCTTTTCACATGCTTGTGCGCACTTGAGGCAATTGCTACAAAAATTGGACAGAAATTCTATGAACTCATAATCAGGCTCATCGCACACAAGTGGCATATCTGTGAATATCTTGCATATTCTGACCCTTGGACCATATTCCTTGGTTACCAAAAGACCGTTTCTCCCCAACGCACCAAGTCCCGCATCTATGGCAAGGGGAATACTCAAAGCCGTATCGTTACCACATTGTATCGCTCTATATCCAAGGTTTCTTATGAATTCCCCAACACATGTGAGTATGAAAGCCATCTTCGAGTATGCTTTAGCGGTCACGGCGGACGAAATCATAGAAGGTGAAGTCGCTATACCATCCTTTTCCATCTCAACAAGCATCACGATAGCAATATCCGCTCCTTTGGGAAGATCAACGCCGGAATACAACCACCTTTCATCGACTTTTGTCACACCAACCTTCGCCGCTCCAAAAAATTTCGCAACTTTTTTGAGTTGGTTTGTGAACTCCTTCCAATCTTCTGGTTCGTACTTCTCCATCTTCCAAGACTGATCCGGTTTTGCACCTGTCCATGTGAACGCGTAATGAAAGTTATCATGGAGCACCCAACCAGCATCTGACATTGCAAACTCAATCCGACTGTACCCAGGTTTTTTTGAGTTTATTATATCCTCCCTGTTGGTGGTTATCCATTTTCCGTATACTGAAAGCGTCTTATCCCATTGCGCTCTTGAAAATACCGTGTTTTTCTGATCAAATCTCTTGTAATTTTTTTCATCCACTTCATAAGGTTTTTTCATCCTCAGTTTCGTTTTTTATCCCCCCTTAGTTGTTTCATTATAACACGTTGTTTGAGTGTATTTTATAAATTCCGTACTCGATGATAGGTGATCGGTGCGTCGGTGTTGATGACTAGGGGCACGTGGTACGAGGACATTTATCCTTGAGCAAAATAGATATAGGGGGGCTTTCCCGATAACTGGTGTGAATTAGCCATAGTTAAATCTTTCCTTCAAATTCAGATACTACAAGAAAACAAATGTTGCAGTTTTTCACGTTGAAGCCTTCAACGATGCGGCCAAATCAACAATTACGAACGCTTTAGGGGTGCTGACTCCACACCTACGTGGTCCGGGCATTAGCCTGTGGAAGCTGACCTTGAGCCAGTAAGAATCTCATCACCTCTAGGGGATTTGGAGTGGGTCAAAGTCATGAATTTTTCTTCACTATCAATCCGCGCGTACCTTTCAGTAATAATGTGGACAGCGATGTTCTCAAGATCATTCCCGAGCCTTGCAATCCCGCCATTTTATCGAAAATGAAATATTGATTGATCACTTGAAAATATCCGTGGGACGTGATGAAGGTATTTTTCTAAAACTTGATAATCTTCCCGTCAGGTTAGCAAATAGTGAGAAATGATATTTTGAAAATGGGGATAGCTATAAATACCGGTCAAAATGTATTCACAATTGATTCCTCCTATGATGTCATCTCAAATGAATAAAATATACATTCATTTCTTAGATTAAGTGTATAATAAAATAACTGCGCCTTGGATGAATTTGTGGGATTTTTCCCATGTTTTCCCCCCCACATTTTCCCCATCGCGCGAATTCTTCAATCGGAGGTGGAAATATGTCTAAAAGGATTCTTCTTATTTTATTCATCATTTTCTCTCTGTTGCTCATATCCTCATTTGGTGTTGAAAAACAAGTGGAGCAGGTGATCAAGATAAAACCGGATGGAACGGGGATATGGGAAATAGAAGAGACGATCAACATGGGAGAGTTATCGGAGATCTACTCGATACACGATGAAGCTTTGAGAAAAACATTACACAGCTCGAGCAAGAATGAGGAGGAAAATACGTGGAAGCAATTCAAAAAAGAACTGTCAAAAATCTTCTATCAACTCTATGGTACTGCGCCCAAGATAGAGGATTTCAAATACGTATCGAGTGGGAAAAAGAACAATGTATTTTACAGAAAGATCACCGTGAAAATATCGGGGCTTATACAAGGATACGAAAAGAAGGGTACGTTCATATTCTCGAGAAAACATTTCAAATCGGAGAAAGACATGTTGAACTACTTTGAAAATGAGCTGGATGGAAAAATATTCGAAACAGCATTTTTGGAGAGTGTGAAAAAATCGAGGATGACGACGCTTGTACACACGAAGATAATTCTGCCAGATCATACAAAAATAAAGGAAGTTTTATCACCATTTGAAAAGAGAACATTGGAGTCGAGGAATAAATGGTCAGTTGACTTTGGATCGGGTACGAGATACGAGGCAAAGTATGAAATCAAAGAAAATGGAGATCACGTGGAAATAGAGATATTGGAGAACATCAAAACGAGTGTGAACAAACCTTCCAATCTTCTCGGTAAAAATACTGAAAAACTTTTCAATGCGTTGAGAGATTATACCGCTTTTGATGTGATATTTGTGAATGAAAAAATAAATGCAAATAAGTTATCAAAGCCAAGATCTTACAATCCAAAGGAAGACTTCTACAAAAGTTGGAGCTACACGTGGAGTAAAACACTTTCATACAATTTCAAGTACCAAACGTTGAGTGTAAAGCCAGGAGTTACCGTATCGCTCACCTTTGGTTCATCGTTGAAGTGGGAATACCATTGGGTAAAACATGGATGGTTCAGCTGGAGTTATGAATTCAAGAAATTCGAAGGGAAGATCTGGATAACACCAGGAATGAATCTATTCCTGAATGTGAATTCATCTTCATCACTTTCAAAGAGCTGGTCAAAATCACTGTTCACGAAAAACCAAACGTATACATTTTGGGTATCGACCATTCCCGTTGTGATTGTGTTGAGAATATCGAGTAAGGCGACGGCAAGTGTTGGAATATCCGGATCCATAGGTTTCAACGTAAACTCGAAATTCAATCTGAATACGACTGTTAAATTTACATACAAAAATGGAAGTTGGTCAAGAAATGTGAGCAAATCGTACAACTATTCTGGGGTGAATTTCTCAGCGAGTGCAAAAGTAAACGCGTGGTCGAAAGGTGAGTTGCCTTTCATTTTCAATGCGTATGTTTATTATATCGCCGGACCAAAATTGCAGTTGACTCCATGGATAAGAGCGGATGTGAATGCTTCGGTTGGAGACTCGAATCAGGTTGGATACACCGTGAAAGGTGGGATGAAACTCACCGGTGGAGTTGCCATGGCTGGCTGGTTGAAGAGTATTTGTTCCGGTGCGCCCTCGGCTGAGTATACACTGTGGTCAAAAACTTGGACATTGAAAAGTGGAAAATACACATTTTGATCTGTTGGATTTCAATATAAAACGGATATTTTGAAATTTTTCCTTCAAATTTCCTCTGACATCCTGAATATATATCCAAAAACAGAGGTACAAAAATGTGTGGCACATCAGGTAAGAAGCAGCTTGAAGAATATACCAGGGAAAGAAAAGAAAGAATTTGCGAAGAAAGCGATAATGAATATAAAGAAAAAGTGGAGTGGTGGGAAGATAAAAAACTGGGATATTATTTGTGCTCAACCTGAAGAGTTTTTTGAAGGAAGGATCCAGATATGGCTGAGTTATAACTATTTGAGATTGCGCCAAGAAAGCTCCGAGATTTATCAGAAAGATGAGTTGGCGCATTGTAGGTTGTCTGTTAAACCATTGTCGAAGTGATATGACGTGTTCGCACCCCATGTGCTTGTCGTCAATATTTTCAGACATCTATCTAAGGAACAAAAAATCATCATCGGGCACTTCATCTACTCTGCTTTTAAACTGTGGAATATGGTTGTCATCAGTGAAGAAATCGAACTGTTCGATCTGGAAAAAGAGCTAAAACACAACTTCCGGTGCAAAAACCTGTATTCTCAATCTTCTAATCAAAACAACGAGAAACTGTACTGGATACCGTTCGGGAAGCTGGTGACGATGATGGGGTACAAAGCCAAAGAATATGGAGGTGAAAAGTGTTGATGAATCGTACACATCTCAGACATGTTCAGTTTGTAGTGTGAGAGATAAAGCATCGCGCAAATACCGTGGTTTGTATGTTTGCAAGCACTGTGGTAGTGTTTTGAACGTGGATGTCAATGGCAAGGAACATTCTCCGTAGGGTAGTCCCAAATCCCGCAAGGGATAGGGATAGGGGGCTTGGCCACCCAAGGTGAATAAGGGTGTTTCAAGCACCAAATTTCGCTTGAAGAAACCTCTAGGACTTTAGCTCTGAGAGAAGGTCAGACAGTTTATGGTACAGTCTCATGTAAACTGGCGGTGTTTCAAAAATCCGGCGGAGGGATGGGTAATAATAGCTAAACCATCCAGTGAAGTGACAAAGATGCGGGATAGAAATGGTAAAAAATATGCCACATACATGTTCCAGGCAAGAAACTTCACCAATGCCATCACCATCGCCATATCTTCCCTGTACGCTGCTACATATCCCCCTACCTTCGACTTTATAACCCCAAATAGCCCCTCTATCTCATTTCGCTCCTTGTACTCATCCAGGTCTACATCTTCCCTACCCACACCATTCCTCCTGACCCTTATCACCGCCCTTATTCCCTTCCTTCCCAAATACCCCCTCAGCCACTTCACATCATAAAGCCTGTCCGCAAGAAACTTCTTCCCACTCAGCCCTATCTTTTGCAAAATCCTCTCCAGCATCCTTATCTCCGATGCATACCTTTTGTCTACCTCAACATACTGAATCAGCTTGTACCTACCCTTTGTCATGACGACCTCGCATCTTATGTGATCCCTCACTTTCCTGACCTGTGTCCCCCTCATCCAATTCAGCTGCGTCTTCTTCCTATACCCTATCCCCGTCCCGTCTACTATGATCACCTCCGCAGATCCTTTCTGCAGATAGTCGTGAATGAACTTTATGAGAATCTGGATCACATTTTTCAGTTTTGAAGCCCTGTAGTGGAAATCCCTCAGGGAGGGGACTCTTTTGAAGTAGTCCTTGGACAGTTGGATGGTCTCTCTGAAAGAGAGCTGATATACCTCCTTGATGATGAGCATGGCGATGATTTGTCAGTCCGGGTATGTTCTGGGTCTGCCTCTATTTGAGGACTTGGGAAGGTGTGGTATGATTCTGGAGTAGAAGAAGCGGGTTAGTTTAATAATTGTTTTGGGAGTTATCTTCCTCATAGCGGGGGAGATGATAGCATCTCCCCCTTGTTATTTCTACCCCTCCGAGCCTTTTTTGATACAGCCCCATCATCTACTTGCTCACCCATAAATAACAATTCCCCGCCCCGCGGCGGGGTTTTTCATAGTAGAGTATGAGCACCTTAACATCAAGAGGGCTGGAAATGAAACCTAAAAACGAAAATCCTCTTTACTCCCGCTTTTTGGTCACTTCACCTGCTGGTTTGGCTATTATTACTCATCCCTCTACCGGATTTTTGAAACATCCCCAATATCTCAAGAACGTTGGCTTCTGTGGGGGTTCCCGCGTGTGTGGCGTGTTCGCCTCACTCTCAGGCTCGGCTGTTCGAGATGAAGTTCCTGGGCATTGGTTTTCAGAATCCCTGCATGCCTTTCTTTCTGGCAAACCTTTGAAGCACCACCAAGCAGATCCATCCCGCTAAGAAATACCCCAAAGAGAGCGAGAACAACACGAGAAGCTCCCTTTGCAAAGGTAAAACCGTTTTGGTTCTCATCAAAAAAGCCCTGGTCAAATCTACTCCCCACGTGAAGGGAAAAGCGTAAGAAACGCACCTGAGGGGCATGGGCAGCACCGTGATGGGGAAAAACATTCCGCCGAGGAGCGGGGCGGCGTTTCCTACAAGACTGACGAGTTCGTCGGCGTCTTTGAAGGCGAGCGTCAAGCCGAAGAAGAGAAACGCGAAGCCAAAAGAGGCGATCATCGAAAGTACAAAAACTACGAGGAATGCTAGCAGTCCCATCGGGGTTATGCTGAAAACGTTGGAAAGAACCGCGAAGATTATTATCGGGATGGATTCCATCGTCACTTTGAGAATTCCCAGCGCGCTCCAGGAAAGTATGTATTCGGCACCGCTGAGGGGCATTAGGAAGACCTCTTCAAGCTGCCCCGTTACCATGTAATACCTCAAGCTGAATATCGCGCTCCACAAAATCTCAACGTAGTTCCAATACGCCGCCCCTAAGACCAGATATCCAAAGATGTTCCTGGTATTCGTCGCGTTGTAGAAAAACCTGACGAGATCCGATCTTTCACCCAAATAGTAGAGTAAAACCAAAGGGATGATCGTCAAGAGAGGGGACAAGAACGATCCGTAGAAATCCACTCTGTATCTCCTAGCCGCCAGAAACTGCGCTTTTATAAGGTGTATACCCCTCACCACTGCTCCCATTCTCCTCTTTCCCTGATGATTCTCTCAGCTTTTCTGAGCATGAGGATTCCGAGTATCAGATACAGTACACTTACAGCACTAACAGCTGCAATACGTCCGAAGAACCTCTCCATATCTCCCTCATTCAGAACTATTCTCCCTGCTTCTATAAGATACGTCAGTGGTATGGCGTAGCTGATGATCCTCAAGTAAACCGGGAAGTTCCGAACTGGATTCACCATCCCAGAGATTAACCCCAGCCCCATCTGAACCGTGTAATTTATCACCCCGGTGCTTCTGTAGATCAAATTCAAGGCTGCAAAGAAAATTGAGAAGAATGAGATGTAAACGCCGCTCACCACCAAAAGTGCCACCATCGTCCATCGAATCGTGATGTCCACGCCGAGCAAGCGGAAGAAAATCACCGTGAATACGGTGAGATAAGCGTTCATGATGAAAGTATCAGCGGCTTTGGAGAAGAGAAACCCCGGTGTCGGAAGCGGTGACAAGACAACGGACACCAGCGTTCCTTCGGATCGCTCTTCGGCGAATCCATCTCCCACTCCGAAGAAATACTGGTTCAGCCAGTACCAGAGCAACGTCCCTACTAATACGTTATTTACAAGTGTTTTCTGATCCGTGATCTTCGCGCCGAGGACGTACGGGCCTATCATGAAGAAAGGGGTCAACGCCATGTTGATCCAGATGAACTTATACCTAGTTCTGATCTTCAAGTCCTTGAGGGCCATCATCAGGATCCCTCTAATCACGATCTCCCTCCGTTCGACACGAGCTCTGACAGCTTCCTGTAAACTTCACCGTCTGAAAATACCTCATCGTAGCTGCAATCCATCTCTATGCGGCCGTTCCTCAGCAGCAATACCCTCACATCATCTCTCATCTCATGGAGTATGTGGCTGACCATCACTATCGTCTTTCCAGATTTGCTCAAACCGTAGAGAAACGTGTTAACCTCCCCCACGGCTTTCGCATCGAGTCCGTTGAGGAGTTCGTCTATGAAGAGTATTTCCGGGTCATGTAGCAAAGCCTTACACAGCAGCAACCTCTTTCTCATACCGGTTGAATATTCCTCGACGAGCTTGTCTTTGTGGTCGTAAATACCGAAGGTTTTGAGAAGCTCCTCCGCCCTCCTCTTCCTCTCTCTCCTTGGAACACCGTATATTCCGCCGAAAACGTCCAGGTTCTCCCAAGCCGTCAATTTCCAATAAAGACTCCTTTCGTTTGATAGCACCACTCCTATGTGTTTTGATAGCTTCTTCCATTGTCTTTTAACGTCAAAACCGAGAACTTTCACCTCTCCTTCATCCGGCAGGAGGAGTCCCACCATGGTCTTCAAAAGGGTACTCTTCCCCGAACCGTTCGGTCCCGCGATAACGACGAACTCTCCTCTTTCTATTTTCAAGTTTATTTTCCTAAGGACCACACGATTGTTGAAAGATTTGGACACGTTGGAAACGTCTATCACGATCACAACGATCCCCCTTTCGGCGGTTTTCCATGGAATATCATACTACGAGGATGTGAATGACCTCGCGACCAAAACCGATTATCTGGAATTTCCCAGGAATAAGAATTTGAACGGCTTTTTGATTTCATCCGTCTGTGGGATTTTTGAAACAGCCCCTAAGAGAGTGGGGCTGTTTCAAAAATCCGTGTGAGAGATGGATAATAATAGATACACAGGCTAA
>CAZANP010000070.1:0-8579 GCA_964486555.1 uncultured Thermotoga sp.
CTCCCGACTCTGTCGGTGGAGCAAGCTCTCCTCCTTTAGGGGGAGAGTAGCTGACAGTAGTGTATACTTCCTCTTAGGAGGGGATGATGTGGCCAGAAAGTTCACGGTGATCATCGAAAAAGGAGAGAAAGAGTACATAGGGCACGTTGTGGAGCTTCCAGGATGCCATACACAGGGAGCGACGATAGATGAGCTGATGGAAAACATAAAGGAAGCCATAGAGCTGTACCTTGAAGTGAAGGGAGAGGAGATAGAACCTATGGAAGTAGTAGACGTCAGGACGGTGGAGGTATGAGTCCAAGATATCCTCGATTAACGGGCAAAGAAATTTTGCGAACTCTTCAGCGGATGGGAATAGAGGTGGTACGCCAGCGAGGAAGTCACGTCATAGTCAAGAGTAGTGAGGGAAAAGTGAGTGTTATTCCGATCCATGCTGGGAAAATTATAGAGCCAGGGCTTTTAAAATCTATTTTGAGGGATCTTGATATAACTCTTGATGAGTTTCTAAAGCATCTTTGAGCTATTTTTCTTCTCTTCTTTTTCTGAACCACTCCTTTATCCGCTCTCTCCAACTCTTTCTCGGTGGTGGAAGTCTTTTGAGTTTCTCTATCTCAGCGAGATACTTTTGAACGATATCACGGAGAGCACGATTTTCTTTCTCGAGTTCTTCTATGCGACGTTCAAGGCGTTGAAGGCAAAAAACGATATCGCTTTCAGTGTTCCTAATACCTTCCCTGAGCATCTTCAAAGCAGCTTGAAGGGGATAACCAGATCGAATGAGAGAAAGTAGCCTGTCAAACACTTCCACATCATTCACATGGAATATGACACTACGAGAAGACCTTTCGGGATTTATGTATCCATGGTCGATTAAGGCTTTTACATATTTCCTTACAGTGGAATATGGCACGTTTCGTGTCTTTGAAAGTTCAAATAAATTCATAAAAAACGATCTCGCATATGCGCGTTAGTGTCACAACTTGGTTATATCATAGCACGGTCGTGCTATATTCCAAATGTGCGATCTGCCACAATAGGTGCGAATTTTCAAATTTTCACCTACATTTTTATCGATGTAGGTGAAACTGCCTGAGAAAAACGCACGCCCCTCCATGACGGAGGGGCTTTTTGAGGGTCCAAGATGACAGCGGTTATTCAGCTTCAAGACTATTTTAGCACATCGATGGAATGTTTTGTTTTATCATTTTCATCTACTTTTACACAATTGTAACTTGACACAATGTGGCTTTGTGGATTAAAATAAAAATGGAAATTGAGGAGGAGGGGTCCAGGATGACAGCGGTGAGGAGAGTTAGAGATCTTTCGATAGAAGAGATTCTCGAGGAGCTGAAGGAACTTGAGAGCATCGTTGAGAAACCTTTCGTTCAACTTGTGATGAAGATTCACGTGAGAGGAAAAGGAGACAAACGATATTACTACAGGTACTGGTACCTCCAGTGGAGAGAAGAAGACACGGTGAGATCCCTGTATCTTGGCAAGAACGTTCCAGAGTGGGCGATAGAGAGAATCAAGATTCAAAATAGATACCGAGCTCTCAAGAAAGAACTTCAGAGAAGAATCGGGGCCCTCGTGTGAGGGCCCTTTAGGAGGTTGAGAGGATGGAGGAAAAGAAAGAAAAGATCGTTCACATTGGATTGAGAGTACCTGATAGCGTTCATAGGAAACTGAAAGCCAAAGCGTCTTTGGAAGGCAAGAAGATAGCGGATGTCCTCTGGGAGTGCATTCAAAAGTATCTTCAGGAGGAAGAGGAAAAAGAAGAAAGTAGGTGAAACTCATGGAACTCACACCGGCAAAAGACGACCTTCACAGATGGGTCAAATACTTTGTGAACCTTCTCAAAACAAACACAGCGAGAGCGTATGAAAAAGATCTCACAGACTTCCTCGTTGCGGTTTCAGAGTTCAACATAAAAACGGTTCTCTCATATTTTCAAGCTCTTGTGGCGAAGGGTTACTCCAAGACGACCATAGACAGGAAAAGGGCGTCTCTATCGAGGTTCCTCGATTTCCTCGTGGAAAACGGTGTTATTCCTACAAACCCGTTGAAGACGAAAACCTTTGGCATGTTTTATAAAAAGATCGTTCAGGAAGTCGAGAACCAGAGGAAAGATACAAAAAAACCAGAGCCTCGATACCTCAAATGGGAAGAGGTTGAAAGGATGCTCTCATCCTGTCCAAACACCATCGAGGGAAAGAGAGACCGCCTTATCATCCTCCTTGGCGTTTATGAAGGGCTTAGAAGATCTGAGATAGTGAACCTCACATGGGATGATCTCAGAGAAGATGGACTTGGGACAGTCCTTGTGATTCGAGGAGCGAAAGGAGGAACCGACACAGTTGTGGTTCACGAAAGAGTTTTGAGAGAGCTCAACGAATTCAGGAGAATGCTTTCTGAATCTGGGATAGAAACTCCTTACATCGTTCCATCTCTGAGAAGAAACAAAGGAGGGAGGATGAGTACTGTGGAATTGAACAGAAGAGTCAAGTTAATAGCGAAGAGAAGCGGTATCGAAGACTGGGGGAAGATAACTGCTCACGATCTGAGACACACCTGTGCTGTTCAAATGCTCTTACATGGAGCACACGTCAACAAAGTGGCGGAGCATTTGAGACACAAAAACATTCAAACCACGATGAGGTACCTTCGCACGTTGGAGAAACACATCCAAGCAGGTGTGAAGTGTTTGCCTGGATAGAGGGGGAGATTACAGTGTTCAAATGGACAGACCATGCGGAGAAAAATTTGAGGGAGAGACGAATAAAACGTGACCTTGTAGAAGAAACCCTCAAACAACCAGACGAAGTGGTTCCAGGAAAGAAAGGACGGATAATATATCACAAACTCGTTGGCGATAAACTTCTTCGGGTAGTTGTTGAAAACGATTTGATCATAACAGTTTATTTGACCAGAAAAATCCAAAAATACTGGAGAGGAGGGAGAAGATGAAAATCAGATATTCAAAAGAGGCGGATGCTCTTTATATTCGATTCAACGATAAGGAGATAGACAGTTCCGATGAGATACTGGAAGATGTGATCGTGGATTTCGATAAAGATGGAAACATTGTGGCGATAGAGATCCTTTCCGCATCAAAGAAAGCAGATATCAAGGAGATACTGATACAGGCCTTCGATAGAGTCCAGGTCGAAACACCTACAAGCTAAGGAAATGTATGATAAGGAATATTATCAAACATTTTTGGAAGGGGTATCCGATGGGTCCAAGTGTTACCATCAACGAATAATCTTTCTCAAAAAAGAGAAAATTCGAACACGTTATCTCGTATGAACACGATCATTCAAAATCGTCTCCAAAGCTCTTTCTGCCTTTTCTTTGCTTGGGTACACCTCAGAGATGACATGCGAATCATAGTCGTGTTGCTCGAGCACCATGACTATCTCCCATTGCCCATTACTCTGCTTATGGATGTAAATCCTTCTCACATAAGCCAGATTTATGTACTCTCCAGCGAACTTAACAAACCTTATTCCGTTTCCTATTTCTTGCGATGGATTGTTAGTTCCAGAGAGAAGAACAAGCTTTCCCATGATCTCACCCTCCTTTTGTCATTTGTCTTCAGCGTCCTTCACCACAAAAGTGAATGCACTCTCACGAAACATCCTTCTTCAGCTTTTTGGTCAGCTTCTTACTATCTTTCAGCTTCTTCAGCTTTTCAACGAGTTCTGAAAGACTACGCACGATCTCTGCCAGAATCCAGAAAAGCTTGATCAAAGTTTCTGTGTCGATGTGACGGGATTTCTTTCCTTTCATACTCTCTCCCTCCTTATCGATATTCTTCGATCTCATATGAAAAGCGCTCCACATTGGTGAGGGTCACTCAGTATGCATTCCGCTGGGTTTGGGGGATACGTTTTGGCCGGATTCCTAAACAGGCGGGATATCCTCTACCTGCATGTTAAATATGACAACCCGCCAATATTTTTCGATCAAAGCGATTTGTTCATCGGGTGAGAAAACATAAGACACGTTATGTTGATCTATCAAAAAAGGAGCCAATGCGATGGTAGAGTCCGTGAATTTTGTGATGGAGACAAAAATCACAGTGGGTTTGTTACATTTTTTTGAAATATTTGGAAATTTAGACATATTTTTCGGGCCATGTATGAATATGAGAAATCACAAAATTCCAGTTGTGAAGCTGGTTTGAGTTTAATTTTTCCCCATCTGATAAAGGGATTTTTCTCTATTTCCTCGTCCTGCACGATCAGAAATTTGTGCTTAGAATCTCTCCTGAAGATCGATCAGGTGTGCTACCAGTGTGAGGTAGAGAGTGGTTTTGAAAGATCGTCACCATTTTGAGTCTGTTACTGTCGAAAACATTTTCTTAAGGAGGTTAGATAGTGATGATTGAGCAGCTTCTCGCAGAGATCATTGTTAACGACCCTCGGTTTATACAGTTGATTCTTCAAAATGCAGAAAAAGAAGGTGGATCAACTTCTGAAGATCGAAAAGGAACACCAAACAATCCAGTCAGCGAGGAGGCTAACCCATAAATGCTTTCTAGGCTTACGAGGGTTGATGGAAGATGCATGATCAATTTAAGGAAGGTGGAGGTGAGGTCATTATGAGAGTTTTTGAACTTGCTCAGAAGTTGAAGGTCACAGAAACATACATCCACTCGATCATACGTGCGCTTAAAGCGACAAAAGGGATGAACTTCACAAGAAAAGGCTGGCAGTACGAGCTGACTCCAAAAGAAGTCAGAGCCATCGTTAAAGAAATCGAAAGGAGAAAGCGAGGTGCCACCAAGCAGTCGGAGCACGCCACATCTTCTGAGGAAAAAGGGAGTGATCAGCATGAGCGATCGTAGCTATTATGAGGCTCTTGAAGAACAATCACACAGCTTCAATGAAGATAAACAGTTTGACAGAGAATACCCTCTGAGCTTTCCTACAAGCTTTTGGGTGAGCTTTTACTTGAAAACATTGAAAAAGAAGCGGGAAGTGAAGTCTATAGAGTCGTGAAGTATCAAGCAGAAAACCTTACAGCGTCAGGCAAGCTTATGCCTATTCGAGACCTCGCCAGAGATCTTGGTATTTCCAAATCCGATGCCGCCAGGAAAATTGAAAGAGCAAAATCAGTGGTCACAAAGTGGCTTCGGAAGAGGAGGAAATTTTTCTAAAAATTTTTGGGACAAAATAGGGTGGAAATCCGTGAATATACGATGGAGGATCGAAAGGGAGGTGATGAGAAAAATGGAAGTCAAAAAAGAAAAGAGCCCGCAGGCTCCAGATTTGAAGAATTTTCTCGAACTTTTCTTTCCTACAGATGCGTGGATCGAGATCAGAGTTAGGGACATCAAGCAAAATCGTTGGTCAAATGACTTTCTTCACACTGATTATATCTCATATGACGAAAAGATCAAAGTTTTAATGGATTTTAAGAAAGATCGCGATATCTACTTCGGAGTTGGTGCAAGAAAACGCCATGGAGGATGTACCAAGGAAGATGTGTTGTATCTGAAAGCTTGTTTTGTCGATATCGATGAAAAGGATCCTGAGAAGAAGAGAAAGAAGATTGAAGAGCTAAAAACGTGGTTCAAACCGCCAACTATCATCGTTGATTCAGGAGGAGGCCTTCACGCATATTGGATGTTGAAAGAACCTGCTTATGAACAAGATTTCCAACGGATTGTAGCAGTTAATCGAGGCCTCGCCCAAGAGTTCGGCGGAGACCGAGCCGTCGCTTCGGATATAGCTCGAATCCTCAGACTTCCTGGAACGTTGAATCACAAATATGATCCACCAAGAACTGTTAGAATCCTACACTTTGACCCTCAAGCTTTATACGATCTAACGGACTTAGAGGACTTTGCTATCAAGATAGAGCAGTATGATAAGTCTACACGCTACAAGCCTAAGAACGCTCCTCTACCAGAATATGTGGAACAAGCTGTGGAAGAATGCGCTTTCTTACGTTATTGTAGGGATTACGCAAAAGAATTACCCGAACCTTATTGGTATGCGATGATCTCAAATCTAGCTTTCGCTAACGCTGATGAATTGGCGCATAAGTTGTCAGAGCCGTACGAGAAGGATGGGAAGAGATACAGCTATGAAGAGACACAAAAGAAGCTTAAACATGCCCGCGATGATTCGCCAGGACCTCACTCGTGCGAATACATAAGAACTACTCTTGGTTTCCAAGGATGCGAAAGTTGCCCATGGAGAGGTAAGGTCCGTGCTCCGATAGCTATCGCTTATAAACTCGCAAAGCCGAATCCGTTTGAATCGGCCGTTGATAAAAAAGGAAAGATCAAGTGGAGAGCTCTAATACATGCGTTTTTGGATCTGGAATTCGTACAAAAGATTTATAAAGAAACAGACGAGACAGGGCGGTTTATCTCTTTCTACATTTGGAACGGTCAGTACTTCAAGAGAGTGGATGAGAATTTTATCATGACAAAGTTATATGAGATTAGCCAAAAATACGACCTTGATTTGATTCATGAAGATTTGAAACAGGTTGTGGAAACCATGAAGATTGCTACAGAAATTAGAGAAGTTCCAAAACGCCAGGTCTTTGGTGTTCCTGTGAAAAATGGTATTCTTGTTCCATACAGAAAGATCGGTGATGTTATAGAATTTAAACTCAAACCGCATGACCCCTCTCATGGAAACAAATATATCCTACCTGTGTGTTACTCCAAAAACGCTGAGTGTAACCGCTGGATGCAATTCCTCGAAGAAGTCGTTCCAGACGAAGAAAGCAGGTCGCTCCTTCAAGAATTTGTGGGAGCAATGCTCGTGCCAAACTCCGTCCTAAATCCTCAAAAAACAGTCATCCTCGTAGGAAGAGGAAGAAACGGTAAAAGCACTTTTGCTAACACCATTGCATGGTTGATAGGGAAAGAAAACATCGCATCTCTCAGGTTTGACGAATTACATGGTTTCAAGCTATCGCTTCTAGTCGGCAAGATCGCCAATATCGCTTCAGAGATAACGACCGGAAAGTTTGTTGAAACCGCCGTCTGGAAACAACTTATAAGCGGAGACTGGATCGTTGTGAATAGGAAATACAAAGATCCCATCATATATCGTGCAGAAGCCAAGCATCTCTATACCGTGAACGATCTACCACGTGTAGCCGACACTAGTGAAGGATTCTTTAGGCGTGTGATCATTGTACCGTTCCCCGTGCAGATTCCAGAAGAAAAAATAGATCCGTTTTTAGAGAAGGAGCTTGTCAAGGAGCTTTCTGGAATTCTCTTATGGGCTCTCCAAGGGCTTGAGAGAGTTTGGGTGAATAGGGGGATGCTGACGCTTACCGAGAATGTGAAAAGGCACGTCGAAGAGTACCGATATGAACAAAATCCAGTTATGATGTGGTTGGAAGAAGAGGTAGAACCCGCCGAAGAAGCAGTTACACCTGTAGATAATCTCTATAAAAACTTCAAAAATTGGACTCGGGAAAACGGCTATGGGTTAATGTCGAAAACACACTTCGCTAGGGAATTGAGAAACGTTATTGAAGAAGTAGGGTTAAATGTGGAATTTACACGAGCTTACGTCGATGGAGATAGAAAACGTGTAGTAAAAGGTCTGAAACTGAAAATGACGTGAAAAACTCACTATGAAAGGGATCTCAGCGGGGTCACCAGACCCCGCTTTGTTTCTGTATGAAAGACATCTGTCCCATCTGTCCTATATCTGTCCCATTTGAAAATCCGCATGAATAAAGAAACACCAAAGCTTATGGGACAGATGGGACAAATTGGACAGTAAATCTTATGGAGAATATATATACTCACAAACTCGTCTTTGGTGGTTCACAAGTTCACGTTCACAAGTTCACATAGTCAGAGTATATATTATACATCCAAAAAATAAGGGGTTTTTTCTGTCCTATCTGTCCTATAATGCCTCTTTTCCGCTTTTAGACAAAATTTCCGACGGGACAGATACGGGACAAATGGATCTGTCCCATATCTGTCCCATGGCGATTTTTCAGTCAAGAAGTGAAAAATTTACTATCCCATAGCAGAAATCTGCCCCACATCAGTGATATCAATGACTCGCATATAGAAGCCCTGTCCTAGTCATCCCCTTCTTTTTCTGGCCGGCCTTTTTTCTATTCCATGGAAAGGAGGTAACGTGGTGGCTCTCTCCTGCGACAGGTGTGGTGAAGCTGTATCCGATCCTGGCGAGGCTGGAGTGAACAAGGAAGGCATATTCCACACGTGGTGTTTTCGAGAAGGAGAAGAAGGAGAACCTCTTCCAATGATACTTGTAGAGCTTGGCTAGCATATCTTTGACTAGATCCTCGGGATCTGTCTGGTAAACCTTCCTTTATCACATACGCTCATGTAAACAGAAAAGTTGAACAAGTCACCATATGCCCACAAACGCGGGCGTTTAATATGGCGTGTGAAGAACGAGAATAATCGGCTCACGCTTTTGTCTCTGATTTTTAGACGGGAGAGGAAAGTCTTTGCTCATTTTGGACATGTTTTCGCCAAAACGTCTGTGCCATCGTGAAAATAACCTTTGAAATTGGCCTAGAACAGCCTCAAAACAGGGGGGGTGCTATCTGAACAC
>CAZANP010000071.1:0-7865 GCA_964486555.1 uncultured Thermotoga sp.
CCGATGGTAGTATGGGGGCAGCCCCATGCGAGAGTAGGTAGCGCCCGGGGATTTGTAAAGAGCCGGAGCATATAGCTCCGGCTTTTGTTTTTATAGTTTGCTTTTATAGAAGGGGAATTTATCTGTTTGCTCCAACCTTGAAAAGGTATTCCTTACTATTATTTTTTAAGCCTCCTCTCCTGCCAAGTTTCACTACTGCCTATACATCCACCTCCTTTATTCATCTTCCTTATTATCACATATCATAACTATTCCATAATACTACCTATGGGTGATTCAGTAGAACTGTTTGTTCTCTCACATGAACCCATCAATCATGTTTTCATTACTTGGAGTAATCTTTAACCTATGATAATCTTTAAGATATGATAAATTTTGATAAAAATGTTAAAATCCTTATGGAGGTGAAAAAATGAAAAGAGTTATGTTGGTTCTTCTTGATCAAAGAAAGAAGAACGCTGTTCAGGTTCAAAAGATCCTTTCCGAATGGGGTTGTTTGATAAGGACAAGGCTTGGTATTCATGAAGGAGTTCTGGAAAACTGTTCGGAAGAGGGTTTGATAATTCTTGAACTTGTTGGAGATAAGGAAATGCATGAAAAGCTCGCGGAGCGATTGAATGCTCTTCCAAATGTTGTAGCGAAACTTGTTGAAATAAGTCTGGAAGAGAAAGCTTGAAATGCAATGATTTGTGAATTAACTCTATAAATCACAATAAATCCTGTATCAACTCGGAAATCATTCACAGAGAATTTGGTGAAACTAAAAAAATGATGTAAAATTGTGAAAAAAGTATCTTGCAAGGGGGGAAGGAAGATGGAACTTTCTGAAGTGATTCGAAAAAGAAGGAGCATTCGAAAGTTTAAAGATGATCCTATCCCAAAAGAAATGATAAACGAGATAATAAAATCTGCTATGTTTGCTCCAAGTGCTGTGAACAGAAGGCCTGTTCATCTGCTGGTGATAGAGGATAGAGAAACTATAGGAAAAATCAGAAAACTCAGAGAGAGTGCTTTCAGATTTCTTGAGACAGCTCCATTGGCTATTGTCATTGCGGTGGAGAATGTTGTAACCTGGGAGAGCGATGGAGCGATAGTTAGCACTTTCATTCAGCTAACCTGTGTGGATTTGGGTCTGGGTTCATGTTGGGGTCATATAGCAGGAATCGTCGAGAATGAAGCAAGAAAACTTTTGAATATTCCAGAAAGATATCGTGTACTTTGTGTTGTAGGTATTGGATATCCTGATGAAGAGAAATCCCCACATGATGAGAGTGAAATAGATGAAAAGAGGATACATTGGGAGAAGTTTTGATTGTCAATTATGCTTAATATTTTGTAATCTTTCATCTACATTTTGGTAATTTCAGAAGCAATTCTAAACACAAAATGAACGATTTCATGATCGCAATGATTATGGTTTATCTGGATATTCGGTGATTAATATATCCTTGACATTAAAGACATGTATAGTTTAAAATAATCATTGGGTGATGACAATTGATTCTGAACGCTAAAATCTTCATCGAAAGAGGAAAAATCCCTTCTGATTACAGAAGATATTTCATATCCCTTCTAAAAGCAGCATTTCAGGGTACAGAATTTGAAGATATAGTCCTGTCTAGAGAAAGGATCCCGAAACCTTATACATTCTCAGTGGGATTTTCAAGAATTGTCAGACAAAATATAGATAGCTTAGAATTCGAGAGTCCGGTATTCTTTAATTTTTCAACACCTATTCATACGATGATTGCCCACCTTTATAATCACGTAAAAAACCTTCCGACTCTTTTCTCAAAGGAAGTAAAAGAGATACAAATTCATCTGCCTCCACCAGTAACAATAAAAAGTAGGGAGATGGTGTTCAAGATAATGGGGTGTGCTGTTCTGACCAGAAACTATAGGGAGGGTGAAGTGTACGTCCATCCTGAAGATGATGATTTCGAGGAAGCGTTCAATCACTCCCTAAAAATCCGCCTCGAGTACTTCAGAGAGAAATTCTCACATTTTGGGCATTTCCCTAAGTTTTCCCTAGTTAAGGTTCTAACGAAAAATTTAGAGAAAACGGTCATCAAGCATTATGGAGGGGTCCTCGAAGGTTTTCGAGGAACCTTGAAATTGCAAGGAGATCCGAAGATTTTGAACTTTCTGGTAGAAGCAGGTATAGGGATCAGAACCGGTCAAGGATTCGGTATGGTAAAGGTGGTGAAATTTTGAAAGAAATCGTTATATATCCCCACAATTGGGTCCACAACGCCAATGCGTATGGTTTTCTAAAAGCATTATCATGGTACGGTTTTGATGTATCGAAATTACTCAAAGATGACGGCACATTGACTTTAAGTGAAGATATTCAGAAGGATATATATGAAAAAGAGTCTGGTATTCCAAAGCTCTACAAAATATGGATAGAATCAACTGATAAGCTCAGAATAACGAAAGTGGATGAAAAATATGATCCTTATGTTAATATCCCCAAACGATTTTTTATGAACGACGAGAGGTTATATAAGAACCTGATACCCGAGAGAGGAGATAAATTAGAGAAATTTTGGGTGGAATTGCGGAGAATGATAGAGCATGTCTTTGATACACCAAAGATCGAAGGGAATGATACATGCTTTCTCTGTGGAAACCTTGTAAGTGTTCCAAATGATAAAAAACTCATTAGATACCATAGATTCTCTCCTGAACTCTTTGGAAAATTATCATCATGGATAAAGCATTTCCCAAACGCTTTTTGGAACATGGAGCAGAATCTGTATGTATGTGATGTATGTTCTCAGATGGCGCTTTTTCGTCATTTCGTGTTTTACAAGAATAATGATAAGTTCATAAACGCCCCATCATTCAAAGTAATATGGTACCTCAATGAAGCTTTAGAAGCGTTTAAAAAGCTAAATACTAACGAGGCTCTTGGATACTCTTTACTTGAAACTTCTTTAAAGATTTATAGGATACTCGGTGCTTGGGCAAGACAAAATGTGGAGATAATAACTTTAACAGATTCTGGATATGAAATATCCTATCTCCCGCCAAAGGTCGTGGATTCTCTCCTCACACCAAAAGTGGTGTATCTCCTAAAAGTGATAAGAGATGATGAAATTTTCCAAAAAGTTTTAAGAGAAGATACAAATGGGATACTAACAGATACTTATATTTCACTTCGCATGAAGATCACAGAAAGGCAAAATCTCATGAGAAAGGCAAAGAGAGAAATTCAAATAAACCCGATGTATACCCTCCAGTTGTATCTTGAGTTGAGAAAAATCTACTCGGGGGTGAAGATCATGGTGAAACCAGAGGATTTAAAAGAGCTTGGTAAAAAAGTAGCAGAAGCTTTTGAAAACACCAAGTATCGTCTTTTAGAGTTGGTAAGGCTTGGAAAAAGAAGTGAAGCATATCACCTAGTTTTGAGAACATACATGACTAGGAAAATGGTATTTCCAAAAGAGCTTAATTATGTGTTCAGTGTGAGAGATGACGAGGTTTTTAAAGCGTTGATGTTTGCGTATATAAGTGGTATGGCCGGAGGTGAGCATCATGAATAATGTAAGAGCGATTACTATTACTTTAATCTTCGAAGCTTGTGCTGTGAACAGAGATGAAAATATTGGTGGGAACATGCAATCGATAAAGAAACTTAGAAGAAGGGGTGGTATATACTCTTTCTTATCACGTGCTTTTATGAGGCACAAATTGTTCAATGCTCTCGCTAGAAAATATTCCTGGAAACCTGCTCCTGTGACAGTTGGGACAAACAATGTTATCCAATTCGATCTTGAAAACAACAGCATCATTCATAGTGAAGAGCTGGATTTCTTTGGATACATGTCAACTGTCTCTGAAACTGTCGTTAGAAAAGCTCCCATTGGTATGACAAAAGCCGTTTCCTTGGAACCATGGGAAGGTGACATGGCTTTCTACGCAAATCATGACATGGTAGCTAGAGCGCAAAAGCAAGGAAAAAAAGCCACTCCAAATCCGTTTTCCAAGGAAGAACATCTATCGTTGTATAAATTCTCGATAATTATGGATCTGGATAGGATAGGTGTTGATGAGGTGATCGTTCAAAAGGATGCGAAGATATTTGGTGTAGAGGTTAGAGAGGAAATGAAAAAAGATTTTGATGGGGGATATGTCGAAATAAAAAAACTGTCCAAAGATTATTATTCAGTAACGGCAAAGGTGAACGAAGATGAAAAAAGAAAAAGAATTTGCAATTTTCTTGACGTTGTGATAAATGGATTTGATATTCACACATCAACCGAGTCATGGAGTACCACTCCCATGTTCGCCATCGTAGCCACGCTCAATCTCCCACTAACTTTGTTCAATCCGTATGTAAAACTAAACGAAAACGGTTTAGATTCAACATCTTTGACATCTGCTATCGAAAATACAAGTGTTTTGAAAGTTTGGATGTATCCTGGGATGTTCAAAGTAGGCGTAAAAGGAGTTGATGTAGTTGAGAGCCCAAAGAAGTTGTACGAGAAAATCTGCGCAGAAATCTCATGAGAGGTGAAGGTAATGAAAATTTTGCAAATACACTTGAGAGCCCCTACAGCTCACTTCGCTATACCCTTCGCAATGTCCATAAAAAGAACCTTTCCTATTCCGATGTATTCAACCGCCATCGGCATCGTATGTAATGCTTTGAAATATAAGGAAAAAATTGAAAAATTTCTGACATCTCAGTTTTCCATGGCAATTATTGGAGATTATGGATCTATGCAGTATGAATACACATGGTTAAGAAGTTTTAGTTTGAAACATCATAAGAGAAGATTCCCAGGAAAGGAAGATAGGAGATTTATGGGAGAGGTAGAGCATCCAGGAGGGCAAATGCCCAATGTAGTTAGTTACCTCCTTGACGCAGATTTCAGAATATATGTAAAAGCTCCTTTAGATATCTTAAAGATGATAATGGAATCTTTCTTGTCTGGAGACTGGATAACACATCTTCATGCTGGTAGGGCCGAAGATATAATTGACTTTTTCGAAGTAGATTTGTTAGATATTCAAGTTGAAAAGATCTATGAGACGAATGGCTATACTTGGATTCCATCCCCAGAATTCGCTGATTTGGATTTCAAAGATTATGAGTCTCTTTTTAATACAATAGGTGGGAGTATTTTCCTTGTGTCAACGATATACAAGGTATCAAATGGGAAAAGGCATTTTGAGCGTATCAGAGCAAAGCTTTACAATGGTGGGATTCCTCTCATAAATTTCAAACCGATTGTTTTACCAGCTCATAATGAAAGGCCTCTCTTTTTCGCAAGGATGGTGAAAGAATGAGGATCTTAGCTAAGAGCAAAGGTATATCCTTGGGAGAGCATACTTCTGACGTTTTAAAAGCTGTTAAGAAGCTTAAAGAGATCTATGAAGGTGACTGGAGGCTTGTAGAACTCTCTGCTATCTATCATGACTGGGGGAAATGCTTTCCAGGTTTTCAAAAGAAAGTGGGGAATGAGGATTATCTGAAAATTTTTGGAGACTTACAGAATGTAGAGGATGTTCCTCACTCCTTTTTAAGTGTTGTGTTCATACCAAAAAATGTACTCATGAGTTTAGATAAGGATGATGCTATGATCGTTCTATCCGCTGTTGCATATCATCATTGGAGAGGCAGCTATTTGGATGTACTTATGGGAAGATCTATTGATAAATTGAAAAAAGCTTATAGATGGCTCCTTGAAAATCATGAGAATCTCATCAAACTGCTAGAAAAGGAATATTCTGAATTTTTGAAAGAGTTACCTGAATATCTGAAGAACCAGAATTTTAAAGTGACAATTCATAAAGAACTATGTGAATACCTATCAAAAGCTTCTCTGATGGACTCGTCACTTCTGATACCACCACATCTGATGTCCACTTTACCCAATTTCGTGACAAGAGAAATAAATATGAACGATGAAATATACAAAAAGTATATTTTCACAATTGGCAATTTGATGAGAGCTGATAGATTCGCCTCAGCATGTGAAGAAGGCAGAGGGGAGCTAGAGGAAATAGAAAAAACATATGAAAAAGATCAATTTAAAGTGGTAGAACAGCACCTAATAAAGCAGAGATACCATGCTTGGCAATCTACAAAACTTGAGGGAAGACGTGGTAAAAACCTTATACTTATAGCACCAACTGGTTCGGGAAAAACGGAATTTGCTATGATGTGGGCAAAGGGAAAAACCATCTTTTCTCTCCCTCTAAGAAGCGCTGTTAATATGATATACGATCGATTCACAGAATACTTTGGAGAAGAGAATGTAGGAATACTTTATTCAGGAGCAGATCTCTTCTTATTTTTCACCAGATTTCATGGTGATCCAGATCTTGAGGGAGAAATATTAAAGATAATGAACACTTCAAGATTCCTGTCGTATCCATTCATAGTTTCAACGGGAGATCAACTGTTTCCAGCTGTACTGAAATATCCAGGTTATGAGATGCTTTACTCAGTTTTTATGAATTCATACCTGATAATCGATGAGATCCAAGCATACGATCCATATGCATCAGCGATTATCGTGAAATCCTTTGAAGATATATCTCAGCTTGGTGGGAAATTTCTTCTCATGACAGCCACTTTACCAGGATTTATAAGAAAAGAAATTGAAAAAAGGGTAAAGGATGTTGAAACACTTGATGTGTATGACGAACTCCAAGGAGATGAGGTAAGAAATGTTATCGAGTTGAAAATGGGAAACTTTGATGCGATGATAGAGCAAGTCATCAACTTTTTCAAAGCTGGAAAAAAAGTTCTGGTGATTCGAAACACAGTTTCAGAGGCGGTGAAAACTTATGAAGTTTTGAAAAAAATCGTGGATAAGGTGATGATAATTCACTCTAGAATGACGCTACATGATAGGAAATCCATTGAGGATAAATTGAAAGCGTATAGGCCTGATGAAAAAGGCGAAAAAGTTATTTTAGTATCTACCCAGGTCGCTGAAGCTTCGCTCAACATAGATTTTGATGTGTTAATAACTGACATTGCACCCATAGATTCTTTAGTTCAAAGAATGGGGAGAGTCAGCAGGAAAAATGCTTATTCCTCCGATGAACCAAATGTGATCGTGTATGTATTTGAGAAAGAAGGAGAAGGTATAGAAACGTATAGGGGAGTATATAAAAAGTCATCAATTCTTACCAGTATCGCTGCTCTTTGCTGTCCTGATAAATTGGAGATAAGTGGTAAGAGAAATCCTCTCAGCAACATTGAGAAGGAGATCAAAAAAGCTCTCAAAAAGGAGATGAGACTCAAGATAAGACAAAAAGATAAGAAGAAGATTGTCGAGAAGGTCTACGATTTTCTAGAAGAGCTAAATGATGAATATATAAACAACTTTTACGATGCTCTCGAAACTCTTGATAGTGGGTACACCTCTGAATCCCGTTCTGATGCTTTGAGGATCTTCAGAAGGATCTCAAGTGTTGATGTGATTCCTGAAAACCTGGTCAAGGACTTTTTAAAAGCTCTCGAAAGAGGAGACGTATATTCAGCTATTTTGAGAAATGTTGTACCAGTTCCTACGTATTCTCTGAGCGACTTTGAAGTTGTACCAATTCCCATTGAAGATAAACGTATTAAGCGGTATCTGAGCGGAATAGTTACAGTGAAAGGTTTGAAATACCATGAAGGAGTTGGATTATTATCCTCCAAGGATAACAGGGACAATGGTGGCGTATTACCGTATCTGTAAGAGGAAGCTATGGTTCTTCTACCACGGGCTTGATATGGAACAAATAACTCCCACTGTTGATGTAATAATAGGAAGAGTTCTGAGCTTAAAAAGGTTTCCAAGAGAGAAGATGAAAGAGTTTCAAATCGATGACAGTGTTATTGACTTTATCAAGTTTAG
>CAZANP010000072.1:0-7690 GCA_964486555.1 uncultured Thermotoga sp.
CTCAAGGTTTGAGACTTTTCAAATACTCACTCATGGCCTCAAGTATTATGGACATGGACACGGCTCCAGGATCTGGCGTTCCAAGTACCCTCTCACCGAGGGTTCTGGCTCTTCCAAACTTTGCAAGCATATCCTTCGTTCTCTCTGCCCCTTCTTTGGAAGCTTTAGCGATCTCCTCCAAAGCTTTATCCAAATCCTCCCCAGCGAGCTTTTCGGAAGCTCTCACAGCGGGTCCAAGAGCATCCACCATCGTTTTTCCACCTTCTTCTGCCTTCCCCCTCCTCTTTATATCCTCATAAGCTGTCCTGAGCATTTTGGAGAACGTTTCAGAGTCCACGGTCTTTCTTCCTCTCACAGCTTTCGCCATACCCAGAAAGAACGTACCAAAGATCGGGCCAGTCACTCCACCAACCGTGTTGACGAATTCGTATCCGGCATCCTTGAGTATCTCAAAAAGATCATCTTTCTTTGTCTTTTCCAGGTATTTCTTCACAGCCTCAAAACCTATCTTCATACCGTATCCATGGTCTCCATCCCCGATTTCCCTATCCAGATCCGTGAGGAGTGGCTCCTTCTCTTCTATCTTTTCACAAACGTGAAGAAGCATTTTTTTGAATTCTTCAATCCCTATTTCCTTCATGCTCGCCCCTCCCAGGTGTCATCTTCCGAATTTTTTATAAGTGGGGGTATCAACGGGTGTGTCGTAAAGCTTTTTGAGTTCTTCATCCAGGAGGAATAAAGTTATCGAAAATCCCGCCATCTCCTGTGTCGTCAAGAAATTCCCTATATCGACGCCATAGACCTTCACTCCCCTCTTCTTCAGATATTCATCGACTTCTTTGTATGCAAGACAAAGCTCACCATAAGTTGTCGAGCCCATTCCGTTTATCAGAACGCACACCTCGTCTCCTTCTTTGTACTCCCCATCTTCAAAGAGCAGATCCATCATCATCTTGACGAGCTCTCTGGCTGGCTTCATCTTCCCTCTGAAGACACCTTTTTCACCGTGGGCACCCATACCTATCTCTATCTCATCTTCTCCAAGTTCGAAAGTTTTCTTTCCAGTAGTGGGAAGTGTCCCTGGAGCCAGAGCAATACCTATGGATCTTGTGTTGTCCCTTGCCTTTTCTATTACCCTCATAGATTCTTCAAACCCGTATCCAGCGTCTGAACAAGCTCCTGCTATCCTCACGACGAAGAAATCTCCCGCTATTCCCCTTCTCTCCTCTTCCCTTCCCTTAGGAGCCGATGTTATATCGTCCCATATCCTCACCATACCGACCCTTATCCCTTCCATCTCCGCAAGTTCCCTTGCCATGTCGAAGTTCAGGTTATCTCCCGTGTAGTTACCGTAGACGTATATGACCCCTTCTCCCCTGTTTATCTCCCTCGTTGCCGCCAGTATATCTTTGGGAACAGGTGCTGCGAATATGTTTCCGTAGACGGACGCATCGGCCATCCCCTTTCCAACCATCATGGTGAAGAAGGGCTCGTGCCCACTTCCACCCCCTATAAGGATCCCAACCTTCTTATCCTCAAGATTCCTCCTCACAAGAACTCTGTAACCTTCGAGCTTTCTGACGTATCTTCCATAAGCTCTCACGAAACCTTCTATTACCTCTTCAACGTAGGTGTCAGGATCGTTCATGACTTTCTTCACCATCGAGCAGACACCCCCTCGAAAACACCCATCAAGCCCTTTTTCTCGAGAACAACCTTCTGAACCATTTGAACTGGGAGAGAACGAGAAGAATTATCGATATGAAGAGAACGAGGGCAACGGGTCTTGTAACGAAGGGTGCGAAACTTTTGTGAACCCAGAGAGTTCGCCTCAAGTTCTCATCTATCATCGGCCCAAGAATCACTCCTAGAACGAACGGGGCAACTGGATACTTGAGTTTGAAGAGAAGGTAGTAGGCGAGTCCCAGAATGAGCATGACGTATACATCGAATATCCTTATGTTTATAGCGTAAGCTCCCATGACTGACAGAACGGCGACTATCGGCATCAGAATCTTTGGAGGAGTGTCGAGAACCTTTATGAAGAACTTGGCAACGAGTATTCCGCATATCAGAAGAACGAAGGAAGCAACGAACATTATACCACCCATCTCCTGAATGAAACCTGGAAATTCGAAGGTGAGCATGGGGCCGGGTCTTATACCGTGAAGGAGTAAAGCTCCAAGCAAAACCGCAGCGGGTGGGCTTCCTGGGATCGAGAGTGTGAGAAGTGGTATTATCGCCCCTCCTATAGCGGAGTTGTTCCCCGTTTCTGCAGCCACGACTCCCTCTATGGCTCCCTTTCCAAATTTTTCCTTTTCTTTGCTCATCGCTCGAGCCGCAAAGTAAGACATCCACGCTCCTATATCCTCTCCCGCCCCTGGGATTATTCCAATTCCCGTACCGATGATTCCAGATCTGAGAGCGTTTGGAAGATGTTTCATGAACTCAGACCATTTCGGCAGAACACTTCCGATCTGTTTTATTCTCTGAGGGAGAACGAGTCTCAGGTTGTCGAGGACCTGAGGAATACCAAAAACCCCTATCATCGCAGGAACAAAAGATATTCCTATCATGAGCATCGGATTTCCGAAGGTGAATCTTGCGTATCCATGAAGGTTATCTATACCGATACACGAGACGAGCATTCCGAGGAACCCAGCTATCCATCCCTTTATCTTGAGGTCCTCTCCAGCGACGAATCCAGAGATCATGACACCGAAGAGGCCAAGAAGTGCATATTCTGCAGATGTGAAAAGAAGAGCGATTTTTGCAAGCTGTGGTGCTATTGCCATCAACATGAACATACCAAATAACGTTCCAAAGAACGAGGCAAGCCTTGCCATACCTATAGCGGGGCCTGCTCTACCTTTGAGAGCGAGTGGATATCCATCCAGAGCGGTAGCGGCTGCAGATCCAGTTCCGGGGATGTTAAGAA
This sequence comes from uncultured Thermotoga sp., assembly GCA_964486555.1. Classification (GTDB taxonomy): domain Bacteria; phylum Thermotogota; class Thermotogae; order Thermotogales; family Thermotogaceae; genus 4484-232. The sequence goes on from CAZANP010000072.1 coordinate 2,939, forward strand.
GGATCGCAGTGATCGATCCTCCATATATAGCGCCTATATAAAGGCTCATGAGGACGACGAGGGCAACTTCTCTTGGAAGGCCATACGTGAGACCCGTAAGGAGAGCTATACCCATGGTCGCTGTTAACCCAGGAAGGGCCCCTATTATTATCCCCAGAATGTTCGCAAGGAACATTATAACTATGTTGGGACTGAACAGAAGATGATATATCGTCGAAAGGAAATGTACCATATCCTACACCTACCTATGGCAAAGGTATTTTGAACAGATTTCCGAAAAGGTAAGCGACACCCACGGAGATGGCTATCGATATTATGACCAGCTTGTACCATGCGGAAGCCTTGACTATGAACATCGAAAGAAACAGGTATACAGCCGTTGCTATTATGAAATGAACTCTTCCAAGCAAAACGAAGATGTACAGAAACAGAAGCCCAACCTCAGAGAGTATTATCAAGAAATCCTTGGACTTCAGGTACTTTTTTATCCTCTCCCAATCACCCTTTTTGATCCCTCCACTCTCCTTTACAGCTATGGCCAGTATGATGCAGGACATGAGGATGAGGCCGATCGAGAGTATCATGGGGAAAACGCCGGGGGCGACGAACCACCCCACGGTCTTCACCCCCGGCAGGTCGACGAAAATCATCTTTAAACTTTCTATGAAAACCCATATTCCTATTCCAAGGAGTATCAAAGAGGCGAAAAGATCTTTCTTTCTCAGTTCTTTCTTATCCATCCATCAGTTCACTCCTTAGAATTCTGGTTTCGGTATGTTGAACTTCTCAGGTGATATCTTGGCTATACCTTCCTCCCACAGCAGCCATGCAAAGAGGCTCTGCTCCTTCATCGCAAACTGTTTGGCTTTCTCACCGTAGTATCCATAGAGCTCAGAATACCTGTTCTTACCGTAATCGAGAACGGGTTTTTCCTTCATCGCTTTCTTGAAAGCTTCCGTTATCTTGTCCAGAATCTCCTTCGGAGTGTCTGCAGGGAGCGCAAACCCGACAAACTGTTTTATGGGCATCACTTTTGCAAGTTCCGGAACGAAATCGGTTATTGGAGGAATCGTCATTCCCGCAAATTCGAGAGGTTTCGTGTCGTAAACCGCAAGAGGTCTGAGCTGTCCGGCTTTCAGGTATTCTGCCTGCTCTCCAAGACCTGTCCAGACCACATCGACTTCCCCTGCAAGACACGCAACCTGAGATGGGTGGCTTCCAGGATAGGGAACGTACTTGAGATCGTATCCTCCGTACTTCTTAAGGGTCAGGTACTGTATGTTCCAGATACATCCTGGAATCGATGTTGCAACCGTCACTTCCCCAGGTCTCTTTTTGACATCGTCCAGAAGATCCTGGAAGGTTTTGTAAGGTGAGTCCTTCTTGACGGAGATTATTCCCGGTGTTCCACCTATCATGAAGAACTCCCAGTCTCTCGCGGTCGTGTGGTGAGCTCCAAGAACGCATTGTCCCAGGAATCCTTCGGATGTTCCGAACCACAGGTATCCATCGTGAGGTGCGTTCCAGACATAGGAAGTTGCGGTTCCACCCATGGCACCTGGCATGTTAACGACGATGACGTCAACCCCCAGATATTTCTTTATGGCTTCCGCTATCGCTCTGTTGCTGAGATCGGTCGCACCTCCTGCAGCGGAATAAACCACTATGGTTATCTGTCTCTTGGGCCAGTCAACTGAAAGGGCCGTTGAGAGAACGAGCAGAGAGATCAACAAAAGAATTACAAGCTTTTTCATAGAACTCCCTCCTTCCCACAAAGGATGATTCACTCCCTTGCCTTCTCAGCCATTTCCTTCAATTTCCGATAGAGATCTTCCGCTTTGAAAGGCTGAACGTAAACTGAAACCAGTTTCAGGGTCTCCTCATGTGTGTTCTTCACCTGGATCTTGTCGCCCTTTTCAACGAGAATCGCGGTATCCGGTTCGATGGGATATTCCTTGTCGTTGCAGACGAAAACTCCCCTTCCCGAAACTATGTAGATGAGTTCGGTCCTGTCTCTTGGTCTGTAATCCGTGCTGCTATAGGGATGAATGATCGCGGATATCAGGTTGAGTTCCTTGACGTTTTCTCTGTCAGGTGCGAAAATTACCCTGACGACTCTTTTGAAAGGCTCCGGTATTTCGACACCCTCCACGTCCCAAATTCTCTTGATCTTCATCGAGATCCCTCCATCATTTAAGGATGCTTTCGATGAATTCCATGGATTTCTTGACCATCTCGTTGATTTCCTCAAGATCTCTCTTCTCATCCGTCATCCTGAATGGGGACCAATTCACACTCTCGAAGTAATAAGGTATCTCTATGGTTATGGGAAAAGTTCTTCCATGTTTTTTCAGAACGTCCGCAATCTTTCGATACTCTATGATCCCTTCCCCTATGGTGCAGTACCTGTAAGTGCCATTTTCCAATATGGCATCTTTGAAGTGAAGGTTCCCTATGAAATCCAGGGATCTTTCAAAATCCTCAACTAGATTCACCTCACCTCTGCTGGCGTAATACGTGTTTCCAAAGTCGTAGGTCATCTTCACATAAGGAGAATTGATTTTCTGGAGGACCTTAACGCCATCTTCACCTTTTTGAATGATGTCTCCCGGCATCTCCGTTTCAAGACAGACGATCACATCCAGCTCCCTTGCTTTCTTCTCCACCACATCGATGTTCTCGAAAAATTCTTTCTCTCTCACAAGAAGCCCCGCATTTGTGGATACGTACTTCACTCCCAGAGCTTTTGCAAATTCCATCTTCTTCAAAAAGAGATCGACATCTTCCTTCAGGGACAGATCGACGTGCCCGCTGAAGGTAACAGACTCCAGGTTGTATTTATCCATCAGAGTCTTTATCTCTTCTGCCCTCCCCAGATCCTCTTCCGTTAGATGTGTGAGCTCTGATTTTTTCCCAAACCCCGTTACCGTCTTTATGAAATCTATATCAACGTACCTTACACCCATTTTCGACAGGTTCTCGAAAACCGTCTCAAGATCGTACCCCCTGTATATGTTCGCCCCAACTGAAACTACAAGGTCCATTCACATCGCCCCCTACCCCAGTATCTTGCTGTAGAGATAATTCAGAAAGTGAGAAGGTTCGTCCCTTCTGAAAGCCTCCTCAACCACACTCTCATCAATCTCGTCGACAAGCTTTGCAAGCTTCTTCGAAACATCTATACTCGTTCTGAAAACTTCGACAGGATCTCTGTGTCTCGGTGTGACATCCAGAGATAACCACCCATCGTATCCGTATTTCTTCAGATAGTACAGAAATTCAAGGTACGCTATGGGATTCACGCTTCCAGAGATCAGATCCCAATCCCACGTACCGTTGTTGTCGTTTATGTGAACATGGAAAAGTCTCCCTTCTTCCGCAAGGAGAGTTAGAGATTCCGCGGGGATCTCGTAAGCGAGGAGGGAATGTCCAGTATCGAGCGTGACTCCCACGTTGTCCAGTCCAACTTTCAAACACGTGTACAGGGCTTTCCCCACGGTTCCAAGAAGGTAATGAGCAAGGGGTTCACTCATCTTGTACTCAAGACTTATCTTCACATCGGGGTAAGAGCTTGCGACATCTCTCAAGCCATCTATGAAATACTTCCACATCTTCCCGTAATCCGCTTCGAAGAAGTAATCGACGCCATCCTGAAGTGGACAAACGGAGACAAGGTTTGCACCCAGTTTTCTGGATATCTCAGCACCTTTAGCTATGTACTCAACAGCTTTCTTTCTAACACCTTCATCGTCAGCGGTTAAAGATCGATGATTCCAAACGCTCTCCCCTTTTATATCCACGTTCACAGCGGCAGCCTTCAGGTTCCACTTTTCCAGAAGCTTCTGTGTTTCATCGACATCCTGAAAATCGTAAGGGTAGATCAACTCGACCCCTTCTGCCCCTTCTATAAGGTTTGCAAGCTCCAGCTTTTTATCCAGATCTCTCGGTTCTTGATAGAATTTGAAACGGTCCTTCAACTGGCCCAAAAAACCCGTTATGATCGAAAATTTAAGATCCATTCTTGTTTCCTCCTTTCTCCTTTTCCTTCAGTAACTTCTTCAGATACTCCAGCGTTTTGACTATGTGAATCCTCATCTTCTCTTCTGCACACTTCGGATCTCTTTTTTTGAAACAATCGAGGATTTCCATGTGTTCCGGGAAAGTTTCTTGAGGTGGTCTTATGAGCCCCTTTATGAGGCATCTTGCAAGCACCCCGGAACGGATCGCGATATCTCTAAGCTCTTTATTAGGGCATATCTCCGCAAGGAAAGTGTGGAAAGTGTTATCGACCTTTCTGTACTCCTCCTGAGGATTTTCAGATTTCAAGGCCGATTCGAACATGTTTCTGAACATCTCGATCTGAGCGTCCGTTATTATGGGTGTTACATACCTGCAGACGAGTTTTTCGACGAACTCTCTTATCTCGTAGATGTGAACCATCTCTTCGAGAGTGAATTCCCTAACGAATATCCTGCCCTTGCTGTTTCGAACGACGAGCCCATCGCTTTCGAGTTGTCTCAAAGCGTGCATGACGGGAGTTCTGCTTATTCCCAATGTTTTTGCGAGCTCATCCTGAACCAGTTGCTCTCCAGGTTTGAAATCGCCGTTCAGTATCATCTCTTTTATTCGCTCGTAAGCTTGTTCCGACAGCGTAACCTTTCTTATGAATGACAATTTTATCACCTCGATGTATACTGTATTCTGTATACTGTATACAGAATACAATAATAGTATATATCAACAATCATGAAA
>CAZANP010000073.1:0-7494 GCA_964486555.1 uncultured Thermotoga sp.
ATATATCACCTGTTTTGTTCTTCACGGGGTCCAGTTCGAATCTGTGAGAAGGTTTGTCGTCATAATAGTTCTGGTAGAGCTCGAGATAGACTTTTGTGGCGTTGCGAGAGAAAAGGGCAAAGTTCACCCCTCCAACATCTGGTGTTGCACCAAGAATTGGTCTTCCTCTTGAGGTTTTCAAAACGACATCAGACCCAGGATTTTTGTAATCAACGGAATACTCCTTCATATCATCACCTCATATCAGAGACTCATTTTACCAAAATTTCAATGAACAGAATATTTTGTAGGCTCTTCAGAAAACTTTTTGTCTTCATTTTTCCACATCAATCGATCATGGAGCTCTGATACCATATTCTTGAAAACTCTTTCTACATATGGTATCATTTCTCACGGCGACCCGGTAGCTCAGCAGGTAGAGCACCTGACTTTTAATCAGGGGGTCGCGGGTTCGAATCCCGCCCGGGTCACCAGAGGTGCGAGAGTGGCGGAACTGGCAGACGCGCTGGACTTAGAATCCAGTGGGCGATGAGCCCGTGTGGGTTCAAGTCCCACCTCTCGCACCAAAGAATGCGGGCGTAGCTCAGCGGTAGAGCGCCTGCTTGCCAAGCAGGAGGTCGCGGGTTCGAAACCCGTCGCCCGCTCCAGAAAGGGGTAGTCACCCCTTTCTTTTTTTAGACATCTCGACAAGCCACTTGAAAAGTTCCAATTGTTCTTCGAATTTTTCGAACATACCTTCAGGATGCCATTGAACTCCCAAAAAGAACGGATGATTTTCATGTTCAATCGCCTCTATTAAACCATCCTGAGAATTTCCAGAAACGATCAAACCATCCCCAGTCTTCTCAACCGCTTGATGATGAAAACTATTCACCCATATCTCCTCTTTCCTGAAAATCTTCCACAGAAGAGTACCTTTCCTTATCTTAACTTTATGAACGGGATACCACCACGGAGCCTCAAGTTTCCCTTCTCTGTACCATGTATGTTTCAGATTCGAGACTTCTTCAATGGATTGATGAAGTGTCCCTCCAAGTGCAACGTTTACAATCTGAATACCTCTGCATATCGCAAGAAGAGGGATGTTCAATCTCAAAGCTTCTCGTATCAAAGATACTTCAAGTTCGTCTCTATAAGGTTCTACCCTTTTAACATCATGAGGAGTTTTTCCGTAATGAGTTGGAAAGACATCACCACCTCCCGAGATCAAGATTCCATCAATAGATCTCAGAATTTCATTTATCAAGGAGGTTGACAGCGTTGAGGGAATCAGAAGTGGTATACCTCCTGCTTTTTCCAATGCTTTTACGTAGTAATTTCTCAGGTACAACGTGTTGTCCTCCCAGCGATAAGATACTGTGACACCTATTACAGGTTTTTCCATATGTTGTTACCCCCTTGCTGTATAATTTCGAAGATATATTATCACGTGATAGATGGAGGGATAAAAATTGGCAACATTATCTGTGGTTACTGCCCTTTTAACCATCGTGTTCATCCAGAGGGTGTTGAAGAACTTGCTCACAGCCCTGATCGCGGGAATACTGATACTGGCTTTCTTTCATCCAGATGTTTTCAGAGAGATCCATAAAGTTCTAATCAAAACTGGATTATCTCCTTCATATCAAAAGCTCATGGTGGCGGTTTTTCTGATATACCTTCTAACGAGCTTGATGGAAAGTTCAGGAGATAGCGGTAAGTTCTCTGAAGGTGCAAAAAAGCTTTTTGGTTCGAAAGAAACAGCAACTTCTCTAACACCCATGCTCATTGGTCTCATGCCAATGCCCGGAGGGGCTCTCTTCACAGCTCCCATGGTGAAGAGTATGGATGAAAATGGCGATCCCCTGATACTTACCGCAAAGAACTACTGGTTCAGACACACCATCGAGTTTTTCTGGCCAATATACCCTGCGATAATCCTCACATCTGAGCTTTCAAAAATAAGTGTTTCGGAGATATCCTTAAAGCTTCTTCCTGTATTTCTGGTTTCGGTTCTATCAGGTTGGTTCTTCTTCAACGGCCTATCCCTTCCAAGATTTTCTAAAGTCAGTGATCTCAAAACGTTTTTACCCATCCTTCCCATCCTATCCACAGGTGTTTTGATTTTAGTGTTCAAACTGGAAGGATGGTTTGCCCTTTTGATAAACGTCTTGATTTACTCTGTATTCAGATCGAAGTATTTTCTGCGATCCATCTTGAACGTTCTGAAAAGATGGCAGACATTCATGATATTAACTTTTGTTTATATATTTAAAGTCATCTTGGAGACTTACAATATAGGCGATAATGTCGCAAGTGAGATAATTGCATGGGGAATCCCCATATGGGTTCTTGTGGTTTTTCTCCCTCTAGTTGCGGGAATGTCCACAGGTATAACACAGGGAGCAGTTGGAATATCTCTTCCGGTGATATTGGGAATAACAGGAAAGGCTTTCGTATACCACATCTACATCTTTGCTGTGGCTGGTGTATTGCTATCACCGGTTCATCTGTGTGTGATATTAACCTCGGATTTCTTCAACGTGGACGTCTTCAGTGTGTTGAAGAAGATTCTCATTCCCTTGACCTTGACGGTAGCTTTTTCAGTGATATGGTTTTTTATGATCACTTGATGTGAAGGTGATCTGTCATGGACACCATCGTGGTGAGAGGAGCGAGAGTTCACAATCTCAAGAACGTGGATGTCGTTATACCGAAAAACAAGCTCGTTGTCATAACGGGCCTTTCAGGTTCTGGGAAATCTTCTCTTGCCTTGGATACCATATATGCGGAAGGACAGAGAAGATACCTCGAATCTTTGTCAACCTACGCGAGGCAGTTTCTAGGGGAACTTAAAAAACCGAATGTCGAATCTATAGAGGGTTTGTCTCCTTCTATAGCCATAGATCAGAAGAGCGTCTCTCACAATCCCAGATCGACGGTTGGCACCGTGACTGAGATATATGACTATTTGAGAGTTCTTTACGCAAGGATAGGGAAACCACATTGTCCCATTTGTGGAAGACTTCTTGAAAAAAAGAGCCTGGATGAGATGGTTAAGGATCTCTTCGAAAAATTCAATGAAGGTGCGAGAGTCTACATAATGGCTCCTATCGCCAACGAGAAGAAGGGAACTTTCAAAAAAGAGTTTGAAGATCTGATAAGGAAAGGTTTTGTCAGGGTGGAAGTCGACGGTGAAATAAGAAGGCTCGAAGAAATCGATGAACTGGTGAAGAACAAAAGACATACCATAAAACTCATTGTGGACAGGCTGAGATTGAGAAGAGATGAAGAAGCGAGAATCGCAGACAGCATGGAAATCGCTTTAAGGGAAGCTAGAGGCATCCTTGAAGTTAGAAACGTTGATACGGGTGAGACGATCATATTCAGCGAGAGCCTGATGTGCCCCATCTGTGGAGTTGGACTTCCTGAGATAACACCAAAACTCTTCTCTTTCAACAGTCCATATGGTGCGTGTCCACATTGCCATGGATTGGGATTCACACTCGAAGTGGATCCCAAATCAGTTATTGACGAGGAAAGATCGATCCTGGATGGAGCGATAATTCCATATAGATGGGATGGAAGACTTTCAAGAAGAGTTGCAAGGATGGTTTCAATGAAGGGGGCATCCCCTCACGTTCCTTTCAAAGATCTATCCGATGAGATAAAATCCTTCGTTCTCTACGGAGATGAAACTTTCGAAGGAGTCGTTCCAAAAGTCGAGAGATGGTACAGAGAGACGGAATCTGAGGATATGAAGGAATGGATAGAAAAGCATTTCATACTCCAGAGAAAATGTCATGTCTGTGATGGGAAGAGGCTCAGAAAAGAAGCACTTGCGGTTGAAATAAATGGCTTGAACATAATTGATTTCACAGATCTTTCCATAGATAGAGAGCTGGAGTTCATAAGAGATTTGAAAGAAAAGCTTTCTGAGAGAGAGAAAGCTATCGTCGGGGAGCTCGTAAACGAGATAGAGAAGAGGCTTCAATTTCTGGTGGATGTAGGTCTTGGATATTTGACACTCTCAAGGAACGCAAATACACTCTCTGGAGGAGAGGCTCAAAGGATAAGACTTGCAACTCAGATTGGATCGGGTCTTACAGGTGTTATATACGTTCTGGACGAGCCAACGGTAGGGCTCCATGCCAGAGATAACGAGAAACTGATAAGGACACTAAAAAAGCTCAGGGATCTTGGAAATACAGTCATCGTTGTGGAGCATGACGAGGAGATAATAAGAAATGCGGATTACATCATAGACATAGGACCCGGTGGAGGAAGGGAAGGTGGTGAGATAGTATACCAGGGTCCTTTAGAAGATCTGGTGAGAAATCCTGGAAGATCCATAACGGGTCAGTATCTGGCTGGCCTTAAAAGAATAGAGGCTAGAAGACAGAGAAGAAAGGGTAAAGGGAAAGTTTTAAAACTTGTTGGGGCAAGGCACAACAATTTGAAGAACATAACTGTCGATTTCCCTTTGGGAACTTTCATATGTGTGACAGGTGTTTCAGGATCCGGTAAGTCATCACTCGTTATGGACACACTCTACCCTGCTTTGAGAAATCTGATCCATGGGACCAAGATGCCAGTTGGTGAATACGATGAGATAATAGGCTATCAATTCATCGATAAGGTTATAGCCATAGATCAATCACCGATAGGAAGAACACCGAGGAGTAATCCGGCAACCTACACCAAGGTTTTCGATGAAATCAGAGAGCTCTTTGCGATGACTCCTGAAGCCAGAGCAAGGGGATACACAAAGAGTAGATTCAGTTTCAATCTAAAAGGTGGAAGGTGTGAAGCTTGTCAGGGACAAGGATACGTTAAGATAGAGATGCTTTTTCTTCCAGATGTCTATGTAGAGTGTGATGTCTGTGGAGGAAAGAGATATAATAGAGAAACACTGGAAGTTACCTATAAAGGAAAGAATATCTCAGATGTTCTCGAAATGACTGTTTCTGAGGCTTTAGAGTTCTTCTGGAACATCCCAAGAATCAGGAGAACTCTTCAGGTACTGTACGACGTTGGACTTGGTTACATAAAACTTGGACAACCTGCAACGACTCTCTCTGGTGGTGAAGCTCAGAGAGTAAAGCTTGCATCGGAATTGAGAAGAACAGCTACAGGAAACACCTTATACATCCTGGACGAGCCGACAGTTGGGCTTCATTTTGAGGATGTGAAGAAATTAATAGATGTTTTGAACAGATTGGTCGATAGAGGAAACACCGTGATAGTTATAGAACACAATTTGGATATAATAAAGAACGCGGACTACATAATAGATCTTGGACCTGAGGGAGGAGAGGATGGGGGATTTGTCGTGGCAACGGGAACACCAGAGGAAGTGGCAAGGGTCGAAAGATCTTACACGGGAAAATTTTTGAAGAAGGTGCTCAATATGGTATAATCACCGCGAAACTCAGTAAGGAGGTGTAGGAATGAAACTGATTATGTACATAATCCACAGTCTAATAAGTGTTGCACTAATCTACATGGTTTTGAATCAGATGAGCAGGTATTCGGAACTTGGAGGAGCTTTTGGCTCAGGTTCTCTATACACCGTGTTTGGTAGAAAGAAAGGACTGGACACAGGTGGAAAGATAACGGTAGCTCTGTCCATCGCTTTCATGGTTTCCAGCATAGTCACCGCTTACTTCATCTCGAGGTGATGGGATGGAACCCGAGAAACAACTCGAAATCTTAAAAAGAAACGTCGTGGATTTGGTGTCGGAAGAAGAACTCCTTGAAAGGTTGAAAGAGGGAAGACCTCTCAGAGTGAAGCTTGGAGTCGATCCATCAAGGCCGGATCTGCATCTCGGGCATGCTGTTGTTTTAAGAAAACTCAGGCAATTCCAAGATCTGGGTCATAGGGTTGTTCTGATAATAGGTGATTTCACAGCCCGTATAGGAGATCCCTCCGGAAGATCGGTAACACGCCCGATGTTAACAAAAGAAGAAGTTCTGGAGAATGCCAAGACTTATCAAGAGCAAGCCTTCAAAATATTGGATCCTGAAAAGACAGAACTCAGATTCAACGGAGAATGGCTTGACAAAATGACCTTCGCTGATGTTATAATTCTTGCATCGAAGTATACTGTCGCTAGGATGCTTGAAAGAGACGATTTTGAGAAAAGGTACAAGGAAGGAATACCGATAGCCATCTCTGAATTCTTGTATCCGCTGGCTCAAGCTTACGATTCCGTCGCTATAGAAGCGGATATAGAAATGGGTGGGACGGATCAATATTTCAACCTCATAGTCGGTAGGAAGATACAGGAAGAGTTCGGACAAAGACCTCAGATAGTCATGACGATGCCCATAATAGAGGGAATCGATGGAAAATTGAAAATGAGCAAGAGTTACAACAACTACGTTGCTTTCACCGATCCTCCTGGTGAGATGTATGGAAAGCTGATGGCGATACCGGATCACTTGATCATAAAATACATGAGATTGCTAACTGATATTGCAGAAGAAGAAATAGAGGAATATGAGAAGAGGATGAGAGAGAAGGGCATAAACCCAAGAGATGTGAAGATGAAACTTGCGTTCGAAATAACGAAGTTCTTCCATGGAGAAGATAAAGCTAAAGAAGCTCAGGATAGGTTCATAAAAGTGTTCAGAGAGAAAGAAGTACCAGAGGATATACCAGAGTACGAATTCGAAGAAGAAGAGATACCAATAGTGGACTTGCTTCTTTCAGTTGGAGCTGTCACCAGTAGAAGTGAAGCGAAAAGACTGATAAGTCAGGGCGGAGTATATGTTAACGGAGAACGTGTTAAAGATTTCAGAGAAATACTGAAGCTTGATAAGGAGATCGTATTGAAAGTTGGCAAGCGTAGATTCTACAAAATTCTTTCGAAAGCGAAGTGATCCGTTGAAAATCTTGAATTGATGACGTTTGAGATGGTATAATCATCGACAGGTAAAGTGAGGGGATACTTTGAAGCCGTGGGGATCATCCCCAGAGGTTCCCCCGACTTTAAAACATAAGAGAGGGGAGGTATGTTTTATGAAGAAGAAAATCTTATCCCTTATAGTTTTGGTAATAGTCTCATCAGCGATGGTTTTCGCGTTCTTCCCGGATGTTCCGAAGCATCACTGGGCATATGAATATGTCTACAAACTTTGGGAAAGAGGTATTTTCATAGGATATCCCGATAAAACTTTCAAAGGGGATAGGTATATAACCAGGTATGAAGCTGCCACCGCGGTGAGTAGATTGCTGGATTTCATAGAGGAGAAAGTTGTGGGCGCTAAGATAGAGGATCTTGTGACAGTTGTAAATGGAATAGCTTTGAGGACAGGGGAACTCACAAGAGATGTTATGAAATTGAAATCCTCTTTGGAAGACCTCAAAGCGAAAATAGGAGATCTTGAAAGTGCGTTGAATAAACAATCTGAAGAATTCTCAGGAAAAGTAAAAGATGTGGAGAAAGAAGTTGGATCTCTTAAGAAGAAGGTTTCCGAAATCGAACTGAATCTTTCAGGTACCATCTCCTC
>CAZANP010000074.1:0-7402 GCA_964486555.1 uncultured Thermotoga sp.
TCAAAACCAAGACCGCAACCGTTGGGGTTATAGGTCTTGGATACGTTGGACTTCCACTGGCGGTTGAGAAAGCGAAAGCCGGTTTCAACGTTGTAGGATTCGATATTCAAAAGAAAAAGGTGGAATGGGTGAATCAAGGGAAAAACTACATAGGGGACGTTGTGGATGAGGATTTGAAAGAGCTTGTAAAAAAGGGAAAACTCAGGGCAACAACGGACTACGATGAGATAGCATCCTGTGATGTGGTCGCAATATGTGTCCCAACTCCTTTAGATAAATTTAAACAGCCTGACCTGACCTACATAGTTAACACCAGCATCGAGATATCGAAACGTCTTCATCCTCAGATGCTGGTGGTGTTGGAGAGCACAACTTACCCCGGTACCACCGAAGAGGTGGTGCTTCCAATTCTTGAGAAAAGTGGTTTGAAAGTTGGAAAAGATTTCTACCTTGCCTTCAGTCCAGAAAGGGTTGATCCAGGTAACAAACGCTACAAAACGAAGAACACACCCAAAGTCGTGGGTGGCGTGACACCTGAGTGTACAAAGCATGCAAAGGCTCTGTATGAAGCAGTGCTGGAAGCAGAAGTCTTCACGGTTTCATCGCCAAAAGAGGCAGAAATGTCGAAGATCCTGGAAAACACCTTCAGGATCGTTAACATAGCCCTCATAAACGAGATGGCGATAGTTGCAAGGAAGATGGGTATAAACATATGGGAGGTCATAGAAGCGGCCGCGACCAAACCTTTTGGTTTCATGCCGTTCTATCCAGGCCCAGGGGTTGGGGGGCATTGTCTAAGAGAGACAGAGTATGTATTCATACGAGAAAATGATCGAGTTTTTGTCACAACCATTCAGAAGCTCTTCCAAAAAATTGAGCCAAGAGAAGAGGAAAAAATAGCCATTCCTTCGACAAATCTAGAAGTGCTTTCATGGGATGTGGAAACCGGTAAACCTGTTTGGAAAAAGATTTTGCTTGTGACAAAACGAAAGTATTCAGGATCTATGGTTCATATAAAAATACAATCCGGGCATACCCTCACAGTAACATCGGATCATCCAATGGTTGTTTTAGACGATAGTTCGTGGAGAGTGAAACTGGCTGAAGGATTGAAAATAGGGGATAAGCTACCTGCTGTGGAATTAAATGATATCAGAAAATTCGATGAGATAATGCCTGAAGCCGTCCTGTCAGCGGTCAGTAAACAGAAGGATACAATCGAAACGATAGGGAAATGGAAGAAACGTGTTTATGAATATCGTTTCGAAGAATCATGCAATTTCCAGTTGGAAGTAACGGATATTCAAAGAGAGGAAAGCGACGAATTTGTCTACAGCATCGAGGTTGAAGGAACACATACTTTCGTTACCACTGGAGGGGTAGTGGTTCATAACTGCATTCCTATAGACCCCTTCTATCTCACCTATAAAGCCCGTGAGTATGACTATCACACAAGATTGATAGAACTTGCTGGGGAAATAAACGATTTCATGCCAGAATACGTCGTGAATCGACTCGCAGAGATGCTGAATGAGAGAAAGAAATGCCTGAATGGATCCAAGATCCTCGTACTCGGGGTTGCCTACAAAGGAGACGTGGATGATATAAGAGAATCTCCCGCTCTCAAAGTGATTCAGCATCTTGAAAAAAGATACGCCGAGGTTCTATATCACGACCCTTACATTCCTCAATTCGAAATGAACGGAAAGGTTTATAAAAGTGTCGGATTAACGGAAAAACTGTTGAAAGAAGTCGATGCCGTTGTAATAACGACAGCCCATAAAAAGAATGTGGATTATGAATTCGTTGTGGAACACGCTGAACTGGTTTTCGATACCAAGAATGTGATGAAGGATATAAAGAAATTCAGGGAGAAAATAGAACTCCTCTGAACGATTGAGGTGATCGTGTTGCAAAAGCTCAGAATTGCGCTCATTGGGTGTGGAAGGATCGCTCGAAAGAGTCATACCGAAGCTATCGTAAGAAACAGAGACGTTGTAGAGTGTGTCGCAGTGTGTGATATCGTCGAGGAGAAAGCAAAAACTCTGGCCGATCATCTTGAAAAAGAGGGGTTGAGAAAACCCGAGGTCTTTGTAAATTACAAAGAGATACTGAAAAGACAGGATATTGATGCGGTGGTCGTGGCAACCGAGAGTGGAAAGCACTACGAAATCACAATGGAGGCTCTGGTATCAGGGAAACATGTTCTGGCTGAAAAGCCGATGGCTCTTTCGATAAAACATATCGATGAGATGATAGAAACGTCGAAGAGAAAAGGTTTGAAATTGGGGGTGTGTTTCCAAAACAGGTTCAATCCGCCAGTACAGGAATTGAGAAAAAAGATAGATGAAGACGCTTTTGGAAAGATAAATTACGGCGTGATCCAGGTGAGATGGAACAGGAACAAGGAATACTACAGTATGGCACCCTGGCGAGGAACCTGGGAGATGGATGGAGGAGTTCTGATGAACCAGTCGACACATGGTATAGACGCTCTCCAATGGATGCTTGGAGGAGAGGTGGAGGAAGTCTTTGGAATCATAAAAAATTTTTCACATCCTGATATTGAAACCGAAGACTTTGGAGGAGCAATCATCAAGTTCAAAAACGGTTCCATTGGGATAGTGGAGGCGACATCGACCATTTATCCACGAAATCTTGAAGAGAAACTTTCGATATTTGGGGAGAGGGGAACAGTCGTTGTTGGGGGACTTGCGATGAATAGAATAGAAGTTTGGAAATTTCCAGGAGAAGATGGACACCCTTTCATGAACCTACCAGATCCTGAAACCGTGTATGGTCATGGACATGTTCCGTTGTATAGAGATTTTTATGAAGCTATATCGGAGGATAGAGAGCCTTATATACCAGGAGAGGAAGGAAAGAAAGCTGTGGAGATAGTTCTTGCCATATACAAATCCGCTCTTGAAAACTCTCCAGTTAAGCTCCCATTGAAAGATTTTTCAACGATGGATGTCAAGGAGGCGATAGAAGGAAAGTTGAGGTGATAGGATGCAATTTCTTGGAAAAATATTGATGATAATGGGTGCGGTCCTTTTGATCTTGGGGGTTTTCCTCTATTTCTTCGACAAAATTCCCTTTTTGGGGAAATTGCCTGGTGACATAGTTGTAAGAAAGAAAGATTTCGTGTTCTATTTTCCCATAGTTACTTCCATTATAATAAGTGTTGTTCTAACGATCATTTTGAACATAATAGCGAGGTTCATGAAATGAGGGATAAAATTCTGACGTACATAGGTTTTGCAACCAGAGCAAGGCAAATCGTATATGGTAAGGAGAGGATAAGGGATTACATAAAATCCCCTAGAAGGTACAAAGTCCTGGTGATAGCAAAAGATGCCAGTGAGAGATTGAAAAGAGATCTCATGGTAAGATGTAAGAAGAGGAAGGTTCCATATATAGTAGATTTTTCAAAAGATGATCTTGGAAGGATTCTGGGAAAGAAAGAAGTCTCTGCCGTTGGTATAGAAAACGACGATCTAGCGAAGGCGATATTGAACGTTGCAGGACTGGAAAGGGGTGAATAAAATGGCCAGACTGAGAGTCTATGAACTTGCAAAAAAGCTTAACATGACACCTAAAGAGCTTCTTCAGGAACTTGAAGACCTTGGGCTCAGTGTGAAGAGTCATATGAGTTACATAGATGAAGAAACCGTGAACCTCATATTGGAACTCTTTGAGGAGAAGGAGGAAAAACCTAGGAAAGCTCATAAACCATCGAAAAAAGATATGGAAAGACTCGAGGAAAAAGTGGAGGAAGAGGTTAAAGAGATAACGCTGAATGAAACGGAGCTCAAGTTGGATGTTCTTGCTCAGAAGATGGGGATTCCTCAGAATAAAGTGATCCAGGATATGTTCGTGAAAAAGGGAATAGCACTGAGACCCGGGCAGATCTTGGATAAAAAGCAGGTGGAGGATATAGCTATAGAGTACGGTTTTCTCGTGAATTTTGAGAAAGCTGAGAAAGTAGTTGTTGAAGAGGAAGAGGATGAATTTAAAAAATTTGAGGAATATTTCAAAAAGCTCTACGAGGAGAAGAAAGATAACCTTGTCACAAGACCTCCGATAGTCACCGTCATGGGTCATGTGGACCATGGTAAAACAACTCTCCTTGACAAGATAAGAAAGACCAGAGTTGCGGAGAAAGAGGAAGGAGGAATTACTCAGTCCATAGGGGCTTATCAGGTTGAGGTTGATGGAAAGAAGATAACGTTCATCGATACGCCTGGACACGAGGTTTTCACAGAAATGAGGGCAAGAGGAGCTCAGGTGACGGACATCGTCGTTTTAGTAGTTGCAGCTGACGATGGTGTGATGCCTCAAACTATAGAAGCATACGATCACGCAAAATCAGCGGGTGTTCCCATAATAGTTGCCATAAACAAAATAGATAAGCCCAACGCAAACGTTGATAAGACAAAACAAGAGCTCGTTGAGAAGTTGAACCTCATACCCGAGGATTGGGGTGGAGACACGATAACGGTACCGATATCCGCTAAAACTGGCCAAGGTATAGATGAACTGCTTGAAATGATACTACTCGTGGCTGAAATGCAGGAGATAAAGTGCTATCCAAAGGGCCCTGCGAGGGCCGTTATAATAGAGTCCAAACTCGATAAGAAAACAGGGCCTGTAGCTTCGATAATAGTTAAAGATGGTGTTCTTAAAGTAGGAGATTTCGTTGTGGTCAGCAACACCTATGGAAAGGTTAGGGTTCTGATGGATGATAAGGGAAGGAGAGTTAAAGAGGCTCATCCATCGCAGCCTGTAATGATACTGGGCTTTGAAGAGGTTCCTGATCCTCACTCCATGCTTTACGTCGTATCGAATCTTGAGACGGCCAGATCAATCGTTGAGAAAAGGAAAGAGATCATGGAGCAACAGAAGGTTTCAAGGCGTCATATGAAGCTTGAGGATCTCTTGAAGATAATGGAAGAGAAAGAGCAAAAGATTCTGAATCTGGTCTTGAAAGCTGATACGTACGGTTCAGTCGCGGCTCTGAAGAACGCCATAGGTAAGTTGAAGACAGAGGAGATAAGAATCAACATCGTTCATGCGGGAATAGGTGCTATAACTACAAGTGATATAATGTTGGCTTCCGCTACAGATGGTATCGTTCTTGGTTTCAGAGTGAGACCAGATAGCCAGGCAAGAAAATTGGCAGAAGAAGAGAGTGTTGAGGTCAGAACCTACACGGTTATATACAAGCTCATAGACGATCTCAAGAAAGCGCTTGAAGGAATGTTGGAACCTGAAGAGGCTGAGGAGATCATAGGAAGAGGAGTTGTTAAGAAGGTATTCAAGATAGCTAAAGTTGGTAGAGTAGCTGGTGTTCAAATACTGGAAGGGAAAGTCGATAGGAAAGGGTTCGTTAGGATATACAGAAGCAATCAGTTGATATTTGAAGGAAAAATAGAAAGCTTAAAGCACTATCAGGAAGATGCTGATGTGATAGAAGCTCCTAAAGAGTGTGGCATAAAATTTGCAGGTTTTGAGGATATAAACGAAAACGATGAACTGGAGTTCTACATCATAAAGAAGATACCAAGAAAACTCACGTTCGTTGAAGAGGAGAAAAAAGAATGAACCCCGCAAGAAGCGGGGTTCATTGATTTTCGAGCCGTACAACTTTCGTTAGATGCCTTGGTTTCTCAACGTCTAATTTCTTCTCTCTGGCAATTAGAAGCCCTAGAACCTGTGAGAAAATTGCTCCAAGAAATGCATTCCTTGGCACATCATCGGAGATGAAGATATCCGATCCGGTTGGGCCAACTGTTACTACCGCTCCTCCATAGGATTTCAACTCATCACAGAGCTTTCTCTCACCCTCACTCCCCCTCGAAATGAGGGTTATGAGTATTCCTTCTTCCACCATAGATTTTGGGCCGTGTCTGTACTCGTAAGTTGAAAACGCCTCGGTTGTGCTCAGGGACATCTCCTCTAGTTTCAGAGCACCTTCTCTTGCTATACCTTCATAGATTCCCAGACCCAGAAATACGAACCTTTTGTAGGAATAAAGTTTCATCTTCCCCACTATTTCAAAGGATTTTTCAACAACATCCCTGGATCTTTTCAAAATGTCTGAAAACTTTTTTAAATCCTCTCCTGCGAGCCTATCGATCATAATTTCCAAAGCTTCTAGGATCGATGAAAAAGAACATGTCATAACGATGGAATCTTCTGTAACAGGTAGAACCATGCTATCATTAGCTATCTTCGTGAGAGAGCTTCCTCTTTCTATGGTCACACCGAGGGTTGGTATTCCTACCTCTTTGAATTTCTCTCCAGCCAGCAGAACTTCAGTGGATTCACCCGATCTTGATATCAAAATCCCAGCTTTCTTAGTTCTCTTTCCTATATTCTCATCGAAGGCAAAATAAACCTCTCCACCTGGGATGGCCTTCGCCTCGATTCCCGTCTTAAGAGTGAAGTATCTCGAGGCAGCTAAGGATAGGTAATAAGATGATCCACATCCAACGAAATACACGACATCTGCTTCTTTCAGGAAATCTGGTATTTCCCAGCTTTTCATGTATTCAAAAACCTTCAGCAAATCTTCGGGCTGTTTTCTTATCTCCTTTTCGACCTTCGTCATTACCTGTCCTCCTTTCTTTCAAATTCGCTCACGATAAAACATAATAGCATACCAATTTGATCATTTCTTTTTGAGAATGTGAAAAAGATGGTTCGGGAAATAATGTAGAATAGATCCAGAGGGGTGGTGAATATGAAAAAATGGATAGTTGTCATTTCTCTTGGTGCCGTAATCACGTTGATTTTGATATTTTTCACATCTCAAAAATCTCAGGAAGAAACAACCGGTTTGACCATATCTTCCGTTTTCAAAAACAACGAGGTTATACCGAAAAAGTACACGTGTGATGGAGAGAACGTGAGCCCTCCTTTGCAGATATCCAGTATTCCCAAAGATACCAAGAGCCTTGCGATAATCGTGGATGATCCAGATGCACCCATTGGAACGTTTGTTCATTGGGTTGCTTGGAACGTCCCACCTGTCGAGAAGATACCTGAGGGGATACCCAAGAAAGAAAAAGTAGAAAAGCCTTTGAAAATGATCCAAGGGAGAAACGATTTCAGGAAAATAGGTTACGATGGGTCTTGCCCTCCTAGAGGTCATGGTGTTCATCATTATCATTTCAAAATTTATGCCCTTGATACTCTTCTAGATCTTCCACCAGGATCCACAAAGAGAGATCTTGAAAAAGCCATGAAAGGGCACGTCATATGTTGGGGGGAGCTCATAGGAACCTATGAGAGGAGGTAGCCGTTGTGCTGAAAAAAATCGTCTTTCTAATTGTTTTAATCTCATGCGTTTTATTTTCGAGTACAACCATAATCGTTCATTATCACAGGTATGACA
>CAZANP010000075.1:0-2211 GCA_964486555.1 uncultured Thermotoga sp.
ATATCTGCATTTCCTTTCCATTCAGTTCTCGGTCTTATATCCACGAACTGCGGTACCATATCTTTCAAGCCAAGGGCAAGCATGACAGCGTATTTCGTACCGTACCAACCCCATTCTGGGAATCCATGCCATGTTTCTGCTATGAGCCTTCCTTCCCTGATCCTCTGAACGGACTCTGGGGTCCCATCGTTGGTGAATATCTTGACCTCAGTTCTTCCCATCCTCTCACATGTTAACATGGCACCGAGCCCCATCTCGTTCGATGCTGCCCAGATGAAATCGAGTGTCCCTTTCGGATGGGCCGTTAGGATATCCTCCGTCACCTTTATGGCTTTTTCCCTGTTCCAGTCGGCTGGCAGAGTGGTCACGATCTTTATACCCGGGAATTTGTCAATGACCGCGTGGAACCCTCTGAGTCTTGCTGTTGAGAAGAAACCTCCTGCTATCCCTTCTATTATGGCACCGGTTGCTTTGATTTTGTCTTTCAACTTGTTGATCAGAGGAGGCGTGTATATTGCCTGCCAGAAACCAAGATCGAGGAAAGCTTCTGGTGGAACGTTTATGACATCACCTTCACCGAGGACGCCAGGCCCACCGAAGTAATCGATGACAGCGTACGCCGAGATCATACCAGCTATGGTATTATCGAATCCTATGTAGCAATCAACGTCCAATCCCTCTATGGGCTCGAGTAGGTTAACGACTATCACAGGAATTCCCGCTTCTTTTGCTTTCTGAAGGGCTGGTTTTACGACTTCTACCTCGATCGGCGAGATCGCGATAACATCGACATGTCTTTGAATGAAATCTTCGATGATCGAGATCTGCTCTGTGAAGGCCGTGTGAGAAGGAGGTGCTCTTGTGATGATCTGAACAGGTATACCATGTTTTCTGGCATCTTCAGCTGCTTTTTCAAAGAAATCGGTGGCCGTTTTGAAAACCCCCGTTATATCCGGTGGTGTCCATCCTATGACGATCTTAGGAACCTTCTGAGCCACCAGGAAAGTAACGAACAACACCAGCATGAGGATTGCTAAAAGCTTTTTCATGAACATCCCTCCTTGAAGGTTGCGGTAAAATTACTACATTATAATGTTATTACTTTATTATATTAAAAATGCAAGGATTATAATGAGTGATTTCGAATGATTACACCCGATCTTGGATGATCACGAGAGAAAAGATCGTCATATCGTAGATTTTCTTGAGATCACTCCACTTTTATACCTTTGCCATAAACCAGAGCATCGTAAGCCACTTTGGTTCTATCGTAATGTTTGTCTCTATCAAGAGCCCATTTCCTTCCCATACCGGTGACTATATGAACACCCTCGTAACGTTCCACTTCATCGCTGAGAAGCTTCAGAAGATCAGAAGCCGTAGTATCTTCGACACCGTGTCGATTGAATATAACGTGAATGAATATCTCATTCACTCCCATCGATTTTGCCTTCTTGACCAGTTCTATGGGGTACTCTATTGTTCCATGAGAACTCCTTTTAGAGAGCATAGAAATGAGATGAAGTTTTCCTCTCTTTTTGATGACACCTTCAAAGGCTTCAACGAATATTTCTCTATCAGCGAAAGATCCTTCCATTAGAGCTTTTTCTATGACAACTTCGTCTTGGATAACGATCCTTCCAGCTCCAAGATTCATATGCCCTGCTTCCGAATTTCCCGGTCTTCCTTCTAGAAGCCCAACGTCCTCACCGGATGCTGAGAGCTTCCCATGTTCATACCTTCTGAAAAGATCACACCAGAATTTTGGTTTTGCAACGTATATTGGATTCCTCTCGTCATTTGGTCCCAAGCCCCAACCATCCATTATCACAAGGAGAACCTTGTAACTTCTGGAAAGTCTTTCAAGAAGAAGACTTTCTTCCGTCATCTCAGATGGTTTTTCGAGCTTCATGAGATCAAGAACAGTGGGGGCAACATTCGATATCTTTCCCTCTTTTTTGAAAGGAATTTCTTCATCTGGAAGGATCATGAAAAACGGGACGGGATTTGTGGTATGACCAAGGTTTGGAACGGGAGGATCTATGGATTTCATACCGAGTTCTATAAGGCCATGATCTGCCGTTATCAAAACAGCGTAATCGTTCTCAAGGGCGCTCTTCACAGCTTTTTCAAGTGCCTTACTCAGGTGTTTCACACATTCCACCTTAGGTTTCATCTCAGGAAGATGCCCTATGACATCTCCATTCGCAA
>CAZANP010000075.1:2311-7372 GCA_964486555.1 uncultured Thermotoga sp.
TATCCTTCCAAAAGGTCTACCATCGGTATGAACCACTATCGGCTCAACGTCTCCATCTTTTTTCCCAAGTTTGTACAGCTCTTCCAGTTTATCCGCTATCAGTTTTCCTGTCATGAGATCCCCTCCATGTTGATGAATTCTCCCCGTTTTGGTATCAAAATGTTGAAACCGTTTCTCTCAGAAAATCCTCTCAACTCCTCTAGATCTTCCCAGTCAGAATGGAATGGTAGTACAAATTCAGGTTCAACCATTTTTATTATCTTCGAAAGATCCTCAACATCTGGGTGAATTTTCCAGGTGAACGAAATGGCTCTATCATCCTGTCTCAGAAGCTTCCAACCCAGGGTACCCTCTTCCACGTATCCTGTTATGATGAACAACGTATCTCCATCGTCTTTCAGTTTTCTATAGAGCTCCACAGATGAACCGGATGTCATCATCCCATCGGTTGCAAGATATATTCCGTAAGGCAGGTTATCCGGAAGATTCGTATTCAGATCCGGAAGATCTATTTTCACTTTGAGCCAGTCTTCGTATTTCCTCAGAAATTCGAAACCTTGGATTATCTTCTCATCAACGAACACGGGTGTGATGCGATTTTTCAAAAGCTCCATCAAGATCTCTTGAGATCTCCCCATTCTTGGAAGAGGAAGTACGATCCTCTTGTCTTTCACATCGACGAGATTCAGAAGCTCTTCCCTTCTCTTCAATTTTCTGATGCCATAGGCTGTATCGACCAGAAGAAAATTCGCTCTTGGCAGAGCATCGAAAGTGTACAGAGAAGAATCTATGGCGATATCACCTGTGTACAGAAAGGAACACTCTTTCAGAAAGATCCATTGAGAGCCAACGGTGTGCCCGCTCTTTCCAAGGATCACCCTCATGTCATCAGATCTTTCTTTAAAAACCAAAGGTCTGTCGAGGAAACTCTCGTATCTTTCACTGTTCAACAGAGACTTTCCAGATATTTTCATCCAGGTTTTGATCTGGGGTTTTAAAAGCTCGAAAGTCGGCTTCGAGCAGACAATGTAGGAAAAGTCAAGTAATGGAACGGCTCCAACATGATCCAGATGGGAATGCGATAGAAACAAAAAATCGAGCTCTCCAGATGCTTTCAAAGGATATACTTCGTCAACACCACCCATGATTTTTCTTTTCACGCCGTAATCGAGCACCATCTTCTTTCCATCGATCAACACTTCAAATCCAACTCTTCCCTTTTCACCTACTCCTCCCAATACTCTCAATTTGAACATTTTCAATCCCTCACAACTACCGCTTTCTTGATCCTCAACTTAACGTTTTCTCCCTCTTCGAAGATACAGTTCTTGGGTGCCTCAATCCTGATTTCCTTTCCAGCGAAGACGATATAACTGACAGAATTTCCAAGGAATGTCCTCTTCACTATCTTGGCTTTGATATCTCCTTCAGGCGTTATCTCAACATCTTCTGGTCTTACCGCAACAGTTACCTCCCTTTCAAGATTTTTCATTCTATGATGCGCAGTTATAACAGGAAAACCTTCTATATCCAGAAGTTTCACCTTGACTTTCTCTTCCATCTTCTGAACCACTTCACCCTCTAGGAAATTCGAGACACCTATGAAATCCGCAACGAACTTGTTTTCTGGAAACTCATATATCTCCATCGGTGTTCCTATCTGCTGGATCATACCATCCTTCAAAACCACGATCCTGTCAGACATCACCATAGCTTCGGACTGATCGTGCGTCACGTAAACAACGGTTATACCGAGTCTCCTTTGAATATCCTTAATCTCGAACCTCATCTCCTCTCTGAGTTTTGCGTCCAGGTTGGAAAGTGGTTCATCCAGAAGTAGAATTTTCGGTGAGTAGACCAAGGCCCTTGCAAACGCCACCCTCTGCTGCTGCCCACCAGAGAGTTGATAGGGGAAACGCTTTTCAAGACCCTTCAATCTGACTATCTCAACGATTTTTTCAACTCTCCTCCTTATCTCATCCTTCGACATTTTCCTTATCTTCAAAGGATAGGCTATGTTATCGAAGACGTTCATGTGAGGCCACACTGCGTAGTTTTGAAAAACCATTCCAATGTTTCTATCTTCTGGCGGAACGTTTATTTTCCTTTTTTTCGAGAAAATTGGCTCATCGTCTATGAATATCTCTCCGGATGTTGGAGACTCAAAGCCTGCTATCATCCTCAGGGTGGTTGTCTTCCCACATCCAGAAGGTCCAAGGAGGGTTACGAACTCCCCGTCATCTATGGTCAGGGAAAGGTTTTTTATAACATGGTTCCTTCCAAAGAATTTATCCACGGTATCCAGAACTATTCTGGCCATCATGTCCTCTCCTTCCCGAAGAGGTACCTGTTCACTACGTACTGAAGGACGAAGGCTATAAAAAGGACGAAAGTTGCGAAAGCGGAAGCCATCTGATACTCCCCACCTTCCTGAAGTTCGTATATTGTGACCCCTATGGTTCTGGTTTGAGGGCCATACAGAAGTATCGATATAGTGAGCTCTCTGAAGGTTGGCATGAAAACGAGTGCCCAGGATGAAAGAAGGGCTGGTCTCAATACAGGAAGGGTTATATCTTTCAAAACCCTTATTTGCTTCGCCCCGACCGATCTTCCAGCTTCTTCAAGGGATTCATGGATCTGCCTTACAGCTCCAGAGACCGTCCTTACAGAGAGGAACATGTACCTTGCAACGTACGCAACAACGATTATCCACATCGTGTTGTACAGGTTCACTCCGAACCTCCCAGACCACACGAGTATCATGGAGACGGCAAGAGCAGTCCCCGGTATAGCCTGTGGCAGAGTTGATAAACCATCCATGAACTTCGAAACGGCTTTCTTCACTCTTACTGAAAGGTAAGCCACGATCGAGCCCAGGATCGTGACAAAGGTTGCAGAGAGTATTGCGAAGATGAAACTGTTCTTTATAGCACTTTTTGTGTTCTCATCAACGAAGAGAACTTTGTAGAAATTGCTCAAGGTGAAACTTGACAGTTTGAAAGGAAGTCCCCAGGCTTTCCAAAGCGATGTCAAAAGGAGTGAAAAGAGTGGTAGTAGAACGGAAAAAGCGATGAACACCCATATCGAAACGGTCACAACCGTTTTGAATCTTCCAAGTTTTATCTCAGCAGGCCTTGTGGATTTTCCCGTTATGGTTGTGAATTTGGATTTCGAAACGAAAAGGTTGTTGAGAGCAAGACCAGCTATGGCGATACCTATGAGAATGACTGAAAGGGAAGTCGCCCTGCTCAAACCTTTTTCAGTACCGGATGCTATGTAAGACATGATTCTTGTCGTTAAAACATGAATCCTTGCAGGCATTCCTATGAGAGCAGGTATACCAAAATTCGCAGATGTCATGGCAAAGACGAGGAAAGCTCCAGACAGGATACTTGGAAGAACGAGGGGAAGAGATATAGATCTCATGACTTTGAAAAGACGTGCCCCACATATTCTTCCAGCTTCCTCAAGGGAAGCGTCCATACTCACAAGGGCGGTATGAACCGTTATGAAAACAGGGGGATACATGTACATGGTCATGACGAGGATTAGGCCAGGAAAAGAATGTACGTTGAAGAGAATATGACCAAAAAGGTTTTCCCATATCTTGTTCATGTAACCTGATCTTCCAAAGAGAAACATCCAACCCATGGCGCCAATGAAAGGTGGAATCATGTAAGGAACCATGAGAAGTGTTTTCAGGATCGATTTTCCCGGAACATCCGTTCTTGCAACGATCCATGCAAGGACGGAACCTATGAGGGTGGAGAAGAAGGTTGTTGAAACGGCAAGATAGAGGGTGTTCACAGCGCTTTTTATGTTACTTCTCCTGCTGAAAGTGTCGATGTAGTTTTTCAGGGTGAAAAGCGTTTCCTCTCCTCTGAAACTGTCGAGGAAGAGAAGGATCAGAGGGAAAGCTATGAGGACAAACATCACAGCGAAAGTGGCCCATAGGAGTGCTTTCACGTTACCACCTCTGAATGGAGGGGGATTTCCCCCTCCCATAGATCACTCGAATATATCGGAGAAGGTATCTTTCAAATCGTCGGTAACGTTTTTAAGATCTTTCCAATCTATCGCGTAGGATCTTTTGAGAAGTTCTTCAAGCTTTGGAGCGCCTTCCGGCATATCAACGTCTGGCCTTACAGGGATCAAACTTCCTTTTTCAACAAGGACTTTTTGACCCTCTTTGGACAGGACGAAATCCACGAACTTCTTCGCTTCTTTCGGGTGTTTTGTCGTTGCGATTATCCCTATAGGGCTCCATATGAGGACGTTGTTCTTTTCAGGATAGATGAGATCAACAGGAGATCCTTTGGCTTTCAAAGATCTGATCATGTAGTCAAGAACGATGGCCACTTTGTATGAACCGTTCGCGAGTTCTTGAGACACCGTTTTATTTGAACTCACAATCGTCAAGCCATTTTCAGACAGTTTTTCGAGGAAATCCCATCCATGAAGCTTCACCATGGTGTAGAGCCATACAAGGCTGGTTCCAGAGTAAAGAGGAGAAGCGCTTACCATGGAATCTTTGTACTCCTCTTTCAAAAGGTCTTCCCAGTTCTTCGGAGCCTCTTCCTTCTTCAAAAGGTCGGTGTTGTAAGCTATGATGACTGACATGATTCTCGTTCCAGTGAAGTAACCGTCCTTGTCTTTGAAAGAATCCGGAACTTTCACAGATTCAGGTGAGATGTATTTCATAAGAAGGTTTTTCTCTTTCAAATAGATGTAATAGGATGGATCGGCTGTCCACAGGACATCCGCCTTTATCTCCCCTGCCTTCATCTCGGCCAGGATCTTGGCGGTGACTTTAGATGTTCCAGATCTCCAAACAACGACATCGATATCAGGATAGGCCTTCTCGAAAGCTTTCTCTATCTCCGTGATGATAGCAGATGGTACTGATGTGTAGAGTGTTATCTGAGTTTTCGGAAGAAGAAGAGTAGAGAGCAAGACGAAAAAAATGATGAAGCTCAACCTCTTCATCATAACACCTCCTGAGCGTTTTTACTTTTGGATACACTATCATTCTATCAAAAAAGCGTGGACGATAGGAATAGT
>CAZANP010000076.1:0-7338 GCA_964486555.1 uncultured Thermotoga sp.
AAATGACAGAGGTTTGCGGGATCTATGAAGAACACCGCGATAAGATTCAAAAAGCTCAGGAGAAACTCCCAAGTGAAGAAAGAATTCTTGAGATGGCCGATTTTTTCGATGCTTTTGGAAATCCCACAAGACTCAAGATACTTCTTGCTCTGATGGAAGCGGAGGAATTGTGCACATGTGATCTATCTGCCATAACGAAACTCTCTGTTTCTGCGATATCCCACCAACTCAGGATATTGAAAGATCGAAAGATCGTTACTTATCGCAAAGATGGTAAAAATGTCTTTTATCGTTTGGATGATGAGCATATATTGAACATTCTTCGTGTAACTCTTGAGCATCTGATGGAGGGGAGATGATGCCTAAGAAGCTGAAAATAAAAGGACTCGACTGTGCAAGCTGTGCTTACGAAATAGAAGAGGCGTTAAAGAAAGAAGGTTTCAAAACAGCCCAGGTGAATTTTGCGACCAGTGAGCTTCTTGTCGAAGGTGATGTTGAAAAGGCGAAGAATATTGTGAAAAGAGTTAAACCTGATGTTGAAATCGTTGACAGAGAAGAAAAACACGATCACGATCATGAACATGACGATCCGAAAAGGACGCTTTATCTCATAATCCCATCTCTCGTTCTCTTCGTTGTAGGTGTACTGATGCGCTATTACTACGGTTACGATAACATGCTTGTTTTCACGGTGTTCCTGGCGAGTTATCTACCTGTTGGGTGGAAGGTTTTGAAGAACGCTGTGGTCAATTCGATACACGGTAACATCTTTGACGAGAATTTTCTCATAACTGTTGCAACAATAGGAGCTTTCCTTATAAGAGAATATCCTGAAGCCACAGCGGTTATGCTGTTCTATACAACGGGAGAGTTCTTACAAGATCTGGCTGTGAACCGCTCGAGACGTTCGATAAAATCCCTATTATCCTTAAAAGCTGAATATGCCAATCTCAAGGTTGACGGAAAAATAATGAGAGTCAAACCGGAAGAATTGAAAGTTGGCGATACGATCATCATCAAACCTGGTGAAAAGATACCTGTTGATGGTGTTATCGTTGAAGGGACATCAACAGTCGATACTTCCGCTTTAACTGGTGAAAGTGTTCCCCGAGATGTTGAAAAAGGAAGCGAAATTCTATCTGGTATGGTGAACCTGAATGGGCTTTTGACAGTGAAGGTCACAAAGGAGTTAAAAGAATCCACTGTTTCAAAGATTCTGGAACTCGTTGAGAACGCTAGTACAAGAAAAGCAAAAACAGAGAAGTTCATAACACGTTTTGCTCGCTATTACACTCCCATCGTTGTTGGCCTTGCTTTTCTAGTAGCTCTTGTACCTCCCCTGTTTACAGGAGATCCTTTTTCGACATGGGTTTACCGAGCTCTGGTGATACTGGTGATTTCCTGTCCATGTGCTCTGGTTCTTTCCATACCTTTAGGATATTTCAGTGGTGTGGGTAAATCCGCAAAAGAGGGGATATTGGTTAAAGGTTCGAACTATCTGGATGCCTTGAGCGAAGCTTCAATTGTGGCTTTCGACAAAACTGGAACTCTGACAAAAGGTGTTTTCAAAGTGATAAGAGTAGAGACCAGAAATGGTTTTACAAAAGAAGAGGTCATAAGATCCGCTGCGTTGGCAGAAACTCATTCCAATCATCCCATAGCCAAAGCTATCAAGGAAGCTTACGGCGGAGAGATCGATGAAAGAGAAGTAAAAGCATATGAAGAGATAGCAGGACATGGTGTCAGAGCAGGTATAGATGGTGTTGAAGTTATGGTAGGAAACGATAGACTCCTTCACAAATTCAGTGTAGAACACGATACATGTTATGTGAGGGGAACAGTTGCTCACGTCGTGATCAATGGAAAATATGCAGGTTACTTGGTGATATCGGATGAATTGAAAGAAGATTCTCTGAAAGCGATCACCAAGCTCAGACACCTTGGTGTGAAAAAGATCGTCATGGTCACCGGTGACAATGAAGATGTAGCAGAGAAAATCGCCAAGCAGTTAAGATTGGATGATTTCCACGCTAATCTCCTACCAGAAGATAAGGTAAAGGTTATAGAAAAGTTGATGGAAGAAGTTGAGAAGGGCAAAGTCGTTTTCGTGGGTGATGGTATAAACGATGCACCGGTGTTAGCAAGAGCCGATGTTGGAGTTGCTATGGGAGCTTTGGGAAGTGACGCAGCTATAGAGACGGCGGACGTGGTCATAATGGATGACAAGCCATCAAAGCTTCCGGAGGGGATAAGGATATCTCGAAAAACGAAGAGAGTTGTTTGGCAGAACATAATTTTTGCTCTTGGTGTTAAGTTGATCTTCATAAGCCTTGGAATCTTTGGAAAAGCTACCATGTGGGAAGCTGTTTTTGCAGATGTCGGAGTTACCTTGATAGCGGTTTTGAATTCAATGAGAATATTGAAATAAAGATTGTGATCATAACTCTGGTTTTTGTTAATAAATTGTAAATTCGTTTCATTGTCACGAATCATTCGTTGCATAAAACGAATGTGATATGATAAAACCTGAGGTGATAAGATGGATCTTCAATCGATTCTAGAAAAAGGTGAAAGTGTAGAGATCGAATTCAAATCGGAAAAGCGTGGGCCACTATCTGATAACGATATAGTAGAGGCAGCTGTATGCCTTGCTAACAGAAATGGAGGATTTTTATTGATCGGCGTTGAAGATGATGGGACCGTTACTGGTGCATGCCCTTATCCGAGAGATGAAAAGGGCATAAATCCGGAGAAACTTCGCGCGATGATATTTTCGAGGACATCTCCCGGGCTTTGGACAAAGGTTTGGGTAGAAGAGATCGAAGGAAAACAGATCATCATTATAGAAGTACCTAAGGCCCTTGTGACAGCTACATCCTATGGGAAGTATCTGACGAGGATACTAGGAGGTAATGGTAGACCTTCATGTGTACCTCTCTATCCTCATGAACTTATATCAATTCTTTCCGAGGAAACCAAGCTTGATGTCACAGCGAGGACAATTGAACTTAACGCATCCGTAATTGATGAAGAAGCTATAGATCATGTATGGAAGCTTTGTAGAGGAAGAAATCCTGACCTTGAATTCGTATCTAGGGATGAATTATTAAGGATCCTCGGAGCTGTGACACTAGATGGTAAGTTAACGCTCGCTGGCCTACTGTTTCTTGGTAAGAAAGAAGCAATTCATCAATTCATTCCACATCATGAGGTTATATTGAGTGTCTTCAAAGCAAGTGATTTAGTATCTCAAAAGCGCTTTATCTCTCCTTTATCCATCCTAATTTTTGAACTTATCGATGAAATATCAAGGTACAACCGAGGGATCGGAGAAGTTATCAAAAATGGTGTGAGGTATGAAGTACCACTCTTTGGTATGGAAGTAACTAGAGAAATTCTTGCAAATGCGCTTGTTCATAGGGATTATGCTAGTCTTGGTGCTATCTCAATAGAGATACACATGGATGGTAGATTAAGGGTTAATAATCCTGGTGGTTTTGTAAGAGGGGTAACTGTTCATAACCTCCTTTCAACACCTCCGCGTCCAAGAAATCCTCTCCTTGCAGAAATGTTCCGAATCACTGGTATCGTTGAAAGAACCGGAAGAGGAATAGATAAAGTCTATTTAGGTCAAGCTGTTTATGGGAAACCTTTACCGCTTTGGAACGTAACAGAGAGCAGCGTTTCTGTGACTATAGTAGGCAGTGAATGGGAAAGACAGTTAACAGAGATTCTGATCAATGAAGAACTCGCTCCGGAAGAAGCACTCATAGTGTATCATTCCTATTTCAAGCAAGGTATAAGTGTTAAGGATCTTGCAAGTGCTCTTCAGAGATCTAGTGAAGAAGTCGAGTTCTTCATCCAGCGACTGCAATCAAATGGTTTTCTTCAAAGAGAAGGAGAAAGGGTTTTTCTTTCTAAGACTCGTATTAATGTTCAGGAACTGATCATATCCATACTTAAGGAAAAAGGACCACTTAGTAGGTCGGAAATCTCGAAATTTTCAGGCGAGAATCCTTCAAAAGTCTACAGAATTCTCAAAAAACTGTTAGAAATGGGAATTGTGAAAAGACAAGGAAAGGGGAAGAATACCTTCTATACCCTACAGAATTCTCGTTAGATATCAAAAAGGTATCATAACATATTTGAATTCTGTGAGGTGATGCGTTCTGAAAGTGGACATCAAGGATATTGACGATGTAACATTCCAAGATCTGTTTTCTCCATGTAGAGGTTGCATCTACTGGGAATATCCCGATAGGTGCGATAAAACGACATTTGAAGATAGTGAAAGACTTAAATCAGAATGGTTCAGTAAGATGAAGGAAACTTTCGGTTCTTGCGGGAAAATCTTGTATGTTGATGGCAAAGCCGTAGCTTACTGTCAGTTTGCTCCACCTCGATACATCGCAAACATTAAAGAATACGAAAAGTTCATAGCACCCGCAGATGAGGATAGCGTTGTCATAACATGCTTGTACGTTAAAGAAGGATACCGAGGTAGAGGATTTGGCAAAATTCTCTTGAAATATGTAATAGAAGAAATCAGAAAAAGAGGCTTTAGAATCGTGGAAACCTATGCACGTGACGATTCTTCCAATAATCCATCAGGCCCCACCAGACTGTATCTTGATTATGGTTTTGAAAAAGTTGCAAGCGGCGAATGGGAAAGAGCGCATTTTTCCTTGTTACGTTTGAGTTTAAAATGATCAATTCCTGACTCCCTTCATCCTGATGTTCCAAACAAGGATCAAAGCAGCCGTTATTGAATAGAGAAAAGCTCCTGTAATGTAAGGTAAGACGGGGTGAGCGAGAGCCTGCCAACCTGCAAGAAAAGGGCTGATAATCTTTATCGATCTTCTAAGACTACTGAGAGCACCGCGAAGTTGCGCGCTCTTTTCAGATGGTATAAAAGACCACATCCAGTCTCGGTAGAAGGGGAACATCAAAGTGGATCCAAATTTCATGATCACGTATGCAAAGAGGGTCACTTCAAATATGGTTTTTTTGAGAATGAAGACAACGTAATTTATCAGGACCAACTCAGGAGTTATCGAACCTGCAAGGGTGATCAGAGAATCAACAGTTATAAAGAGCGCGAATTTTCTGTCGAACTTGAAAGCGAATCTCTCAAAAGAGAGCCTTTCCTTTTCACCAGATTCCGGTAGAAACTTCCAAAGATACCAGACTGTGAAAACTGTCAAGAGTCCAAAGAGTAAAAAAGCGGATCTGTAATGGTATGGCTTTGTGAAAATGTACCCAAGGGAGTAACCAATCAGTGGGAGAGATATCATACTGGATATTTCAGGAAGTCTCAAATGCCATGAGAGAATCTCGCTTCTTCTTTTTTCAGGATATATTATTCTTTCATAAGCGGGGTAGAGCGGGTAAAAAAGAAAAGAAATTTCCTCCAGCATTCTTCCTATAAGCAGTGCAAATGGTGCAAAAGCCCCTTTTGCGAGAAAATAAAAGGTGTAGGCTACACCGTCTAACATATCTACCGTTATCACCCTTCTCTTTATAGGAACTCTATCAAAGCGTTTGCATATCAAGTAAGTGAGAGGAATGGATAGTAGGTTGATAATTGTGAAAAGCCATCCAACCTCAAAAACAGAAAATCCCGTCATCATCAAATAGAGCGGCAGGAAGTACCAACAAATCAACCCTGGAGTTACAAAAACATGGTACAGCATGTATCTTCTGGCACCTGGTGGAATCTCTCCCCACTTCATAGAAATGCCCCCGAGGAAGGGATGCATGGGATTATTCTTTGTTTGCAATTCTTCGCACATTATATCATGAAGCTGTGATCAAAGAAGGGGTCTTATCCGAACAAACAACATCATAATTTATTGTTCAATCATAAATCAATAGAGAAAAACTGTTTGCAGAGAAAATTGTGTGTATTCTATGATTTGAAAAGCTCCTAAAAATTCTACCAGTAGATTCTACCAATTTCCTACCAGGTGGTTGAATTTTATAGAAATTAATCTCCTAGATTCAGTTGTTTGTCTTTTTATAATAGTTGATACCTTTACCCCAAAACTGACTTCGCAAGAGACATTTGATAGAATACTTTCACTGAAAATCCGAAGGCTGAATTCTCTTTTGATCACATCTTGCCAGAGTCTGTGGTTTTATAGCTTCTCATCAAAAGAGTGGGAACTCGTTTTTCAAGTTTGAAATATTTGATCCCAAGAATTGTTATATACCCTTTTCCACGGAGCTCTGTACTTTCTCTTCGATTGCTTCAAACAATCTTGAAGATTCTCATCCATTTGTAAATATTCTCCCGCAAAACACTAGTTGATGGAAGATGGTCCACCATGCTCATGGGATACCTTGACTTTCTGGATGAAATATTCAAAGAACTTGGCGCGAAAAATCCGCAACTCAGGGCTTTTCTTTTTGTTGCTTTGATCGATGGAATATCCCTTGACATCAGCATACTTGAGAGGGATCTTCGGATAGATCTTGAAAAACTCAAGCACGAAATTCTTAAAATCTTCACATGATTTTCTGTACTTTTTATCCATAAATCCACATCACACTTTGCTTCAATATTCTGAAAGACATAAGGTGGCTTTTTCTTAACAGATGTTCGGGTTTGCAATATGATCTCAATTTTTCAATAAGCATGAAACCTCACAGGTCGCTCGTGGAGGGTTATCTGACGATGAGAGCACTTCAAAATCCACAAGTGTGGAATCGATATTCTGACTTCTTAGACAACACAAACTCGTTTAGAAATGCTGGTTACAGGCCTGTGGAATCTCTTGTCAATTCTATCCTATACTACAGCATTAGAACTCATATTCTTGGAAAACATATATTCAGAGCAACTCGAGGAATTCATCAATATTCATACCAGCTGACTTGATAATCTTGGAAAGAAAGGTAGAGAAACGTGTGGATCTCTTCAAAGTTCCCCATGATATGGATAACAACCCCTAAAGAGTTTTCTAAGGTCAACGTGTGACCTGATCATAGATCAAAAGGGATTAAATTGACCTGAGTTCAGGTCAATATGTAGTAGAATTTGACCTGAGAGGAGGTCAAGATTGTGGAGAGGGAGTTACTGATAGAAGTCCTTCTGAGATGGAACATTTGGGGAAGAAGAACATTCCGGGAATCTCTAAAGAGGGAAAAGCTTGAGGAAGCGATGAATCTTTTGAGTTCCAAAAGAGCACTGTTGATAATCGGTCCAAGAAGAGCAGGCAAGACTACTTTGATGGAGCAGATGATGAAGGAACTTTCAGGAAAATATAATCCAAAAAGATTCTTATACATCAACTTTGAAGATTACGCTCTCTCATCACAAAAGCTTTCTTCACAAAC
>CAZANP010000077.1:0-7241 GCA_964486555.1 uncultured Thermotoga sp.
TTTCAAAACATGGAAAGAAAGACACCTGCTGCTATTGCAGAGCCTATGACTCCTGCAACGTTCGGCCCCATCGCATGCATCAATATGAAGTTGTGAGGATCTTCTTCTTGTGCCAGTTTTTGGGCAACTCTTGCAGAATCTGGAACAGCGGAAACACCGGCTGCACCTATCAGGGGATTCACCTTGTCTTTCAAAATCAGGTTCATGAGCTTTGCAAAGAGGATTCCAGAAGAAAGGGCTATAACGAAAGCGGTTGCACCAAGAAGGAATATCTTCAGGCTCTGTGGTTTCAAAAAGACATCGGCTCTTGCAGAGGCTCCAACTGAAAGCATGAGAAGGATGGTTACGGTATCGAGAATGAACCTGCTGGCTGCTTCAACAAGCCTTCTCACAACACCACATTCTCTCAAGAGGTTTCCAAGCATGAGAGATCCAACAAGAGTTAAAGACTGAGGAACGAGAAGAGCTGTTAGAACCGTTGTTATCAATGGAAAGAGTATTCTTTCTGTTCTCGTGACCCTTCTTGGAGGTCCCATCTTTATCTTCCTTTCCTTTTTAGTTGTTAGAAGCTTGGATACGATGGGTTGTAGAACGGGAATCAGAGCTATGTAAGAGTAGGCTGCTATTGCGATCGGTGCGAGAAGCTCTGGTGCGAATTTAGAGGATAGATAAATCGAGGTGGGGCCATCCGCCCCACCTATTATAGCTATGGATGCAGCCTGTCTGAAGGAAAAGCCAAGAAATTTCGCAACGATAAACGTGAAGAATATTCCCATCTGAGCTGCCGCTCCAAGGAAGATGGTTTTCGGATAAGACATCATGAAGGAAAAATCTGTCAGAGCACCTATCCCAAGGAATATCAAAGGTGGATAGATTCCAAGCTCCATCCCTTTCTTTATGTAATATATGAATCCTCCTTCATCCAGTATCCTTGTGACTTCCGGTGGTATGTTGGCTATTATTATCCCGAATGCGATTGGTATCAAAAGGAGAGGTTCTGAATCCTTAACTATTGCTATGTACAGAAGAGCTCCGGCAACACAGAACATCAATATGTTTCCCCACGTGAGTTTTACGATCGCTGTTGAAGATATGAACGAGATGAAGGCATCGGCGAAGTCCACACCTCTACCTCCTTTTTTTCTTATTCATTCCATCATGGGAATCCTTATACCCTTCTTCTTAGCGGTCTCTATGGCTATCTCGTATCCTGCATCTGCGTGTCTTGCAACACCGAGTCCAGAATCGTTCGTTAGAACTCTTTCAAGTTTTTTCTCTGCAAGATCTGTACCATCTGCAACTATGACCATACCAGCGTGGATCGAGTAGCCTATCCCAACACCTCCCCCGTGATGAACTGAAACCCAGGTTGCACCACTTGCCGTGTTCAAAAGGGCGTTCAAAATGGGCCAATCGGCTATGGCGTCGCTTCCATCTTTCATGGCTTCGGTTTCTCTATACGGTGATGCAACAGACCCTGTATCGTGATGATCCCTTCCTATGACTATGGGCGCTTTGAGCTCTCCCTTTTTAACCATATCGTTTATCGCAAGACCAAATTCAGCTCTTTCACCCTGGCCGAGCCAGCAGATCCTTGCAGGAAGTCCTTGCCATTTCACCTTCTTCTGGGCCATCTCTATCCATTTTCTGAGGTGATCATCTTCTGGGAAAAGCTCTAAGACCTTTCTATCCGTTTTGTATATGTCCTCTGGCTCTCCTGATAATGCGACCCACCTGAAGGGTCCTTTCCCCTCACAGAATAACGGCCTTATGTATTCTGGAACGTATCCTGGTATGTTGAAGGCATCCTTAACACCGTGATCGCAAGCGAGTCTTCTTATGTTGTTTCCGTATTCGAAAACTTTAGCGCCTTGCTTTTGCATCTCAAGAATCGCGTTTATGTGCTCTGCGACCGAATCGTAAACTCTTTTCAGATAATCATTTGGATCCTTCTTTCTGAGCTCTTCCGCTTCCTCAACACTGAGACCTTTGGGGATGTAACCGTTCAAAGGATCGTGAGCTGCCGTTTGGTCTGTAACTATATCAGGAATCACACCTCTTCTCACAAGCTCTGGATGAACCTCAGCAGCGTTTCCAAGGAGGGCAACTGACAAGGGTTTCCCCTCTTTCACAGCATCCATAACCATCTTGAGGGCTTCATCTAAGTTGTCGGTCCATGCATCGAGATACCCTGTTTTCAACCTCCTCTCTATGGCCCTCTTGTTCACCTCAACTGCGAGCATGACGGCATCGTTCATCGTTGCAGCAAGGGGTTGTGCTCCTCCCATCTCACCAAGACCTGCCGTCAGGATCCATTTCCCTTTTAGCGATCCTCCAAAGTATTTCTTTGCAACAGCATAGAAGGTTTCGTAAGTTCCCTGAAGTATTCCCTGAGTTCCTATGTATATCCAGCTTCCAGCCGTCATCTGACCGTACATTATGAGCCCTCTCTCTTCGAGCTCTCTGAAGTATTCCCAATCCGCCCACTTTGGAACAAGGAGAGAATTTGCTATTAAAACTCTTGGGGCCCATTCGTGCGTTTTGAAAACGGCAACGGGTTTTCCGCTCTGGACAAGGAGTGTTTCATCCATCTCGAGCTCTTTCAGAATTTCCACGATTTTCCAGAAGGCTTCCCAATTCCTCGCAGCCTTTCCGGTTCCTCCGTAAACTATGAGATTGGCCGGGTCTTTGGCAACATCAGGATCCAGATTGTTCATGAGCATCCTCATGGGAGCCTCTGTCTGCCAGCTCTTACATGAAAGCTGAGTCCCCCTTGGGGCTCTAACAACGGGAGCTTTAACCGCCATATAAAATCACCTCCCCGTTTATTTTACTCGTTTCCGAAATGACCATCAACTTCACAAACCAAGATAAGCTTTCTTAACCTCTTCATCCTTAATCAGATCCTCTGAACGTCCTTCTTTGACTATCAAACCGTTTTGGAGAATGTACGCTCTTTCCGATATCTCCAGAGCTTTCTTCGTGTTCTGCTCGGAAAGAAGTATCGTGATACCCATCTTCCTGAGGTTTTCGAGTATTTCGAATATCTCATCCACGAGTTTCGGCATAAGTCCAAGGGATATCTCATCCACCAGGATGAGCTTTGGATTCATCATCAAAGCCCTTCCGATGGCGAGCATCTGCTTTTCCCCGCCGCTCAATGTCATGGCAAGTTGTTTCTGCCTTTCAGCAAGTCTTGGGAATATGTCGAAAACTCTTCTCATTCTTCTTGAAATTTCCTTCCTATCCTTTACAAGAAAAGCTCCCATCTCAAGGTTCTCTCTTACAGTCATCGATCTGAAGATTCTTCCACCTTCTGGAACGATACCTATACCCATTCTGGCTCTATCCCAAACACTCTTTCTGGTTACATCCTCTCCTTCAAAAACGACCTTACCTTCTTTGATCTTCACGAATCCCATTATCGCGTTCAAAAGCGAAGATTTTCCAGCGCCATTTGCACCAAGAAGTGCCACTATCTCACCCTTTTGAACATCGAGAGACACACCTTTAACAGCTTCTATCTTTCCATAGCTCACCTTTATGTTCTCAGCTGACAGCATATTCACCACTTCCAAGATAAGCCTCTATAACCTTTGGATCTTTGGAAACTTCTTCTGGAGTACCTTCTGCTATCTTCACACCGTAATCAAGGACCGTCACAACTTCTGCTAGATTCATCGTGAACCTCATATCGTGCTCTATGAAGAATATCGTGACACCTTCTTCCCTTATACCCCTCAATATCTCTGACAGTTCTTCCGTTTCCCTTTCGTTGAGACCAGCTGCTGGTTCATCCAAAAGTAGAAGAGAAGGATCGGTGGCCATAGCCCTTGCGATCTCGAGTTTTTTCTGAAGACCTATTGGAAGCGTTGAGGCGAGGAAATCTTCATACTCAAGAAGCCCGAATCTCTCCAGAAGCTCTTTCGCTCTCTTCACTTTCTCTTCATCGCTTGGTGATTCGAGAAAAACCCTATAGCCTCTGTAGATCGATATACCCATTCCCGCTAGAACGTTTTCAAGAACCGTCATATCAGGGAAAGTCTTTATGAGCTGAAAGGTTCTGCCGATTCCCATGCTGGCCCGTTTACTCGGAGAAAGCCTATCGATCCTTTTCCCCTTGAAAAATATGTTACCCCTGTCTTGTTTCAAGAAACCCGTTATCAGATTGAAAAGAGTGGTTTTACCAGCGCCATTTGGACCTATGAGAGCGTGGATCTCCCCTTCTCTAACCATCATCGAGACGTTGTTGACAGCCAAGAGTCCTCCAAAACTTTTTGAAACGTTTTTCACTATCAAAATTTCATTCATCTTGTAACTAACCTCCTGAGGATTCCCTTCTTTCCCAAAAGACCAGATGGCTGGTAAAGCATCAAAAGAACGACTATGACACCATATATGAACATCCTGTAATCCTGAACGAACCTTAGAATCTCTGGAAGTATCGTGAGAAGGACCGCTCCAACTATTGGGCCTATTATGGTTCCTATCCCTCCAAGAACCACCATCGTGAGAATACTTATGGAAACGGGAAAGGAAAAGTTATCCGGAAAGATCGCTCCCATCTGATGAGCCCACAGGTTTCCTGCAAGGCCTGCAAGGGCCCCTGCTATTGTGAAAGCGTATATTTTGAACCTTGGAACGCTGACCCCAATACTCTCAGCTGCCCACTCATCCTCTTTTATGGCTTCAAAACCGTACCTCACGTATTTCTTTGTGAGATATCGAACAAAGAGGATCACCAGAATAACCCAGAGGAGGGTGTATAGGAAGTAACCTATCGTCATCAACGTGTGCCCAAAAAGGGATGGTCTTGGTATACCAACGATCCCGTAAGGCCCTCCAAAGAAAGATATGTAGTTGAAAAGAGAGACCACCACGAAGTTCATACCGATGGTTGCAAGAACCAGAAAATCGTGTTTCACCCTCAAACTTGGAAGGCCAAGCAGAAAGCCAAAAAAAGCTGTTATCAGAATACTGAGTGGGAGGGAAACCCAGTAGGAAAACCCTAGTTTCACCGTGAATATAGCTGAAGCGTAAGCTCCTATTCCAAAGAAAGCGGCATGCCCCAAAGACACCTGCCCCGCATATCCTATCAATATGTTCAAACTGAGAGCGAGTATGGAATATATCCCACAGAACGTCATGAGGGTCAACAGATAATCTAGCGTCATCCTGTTTCCCTCCCGAATATCCCAGACGGTTTGAACATCAAAAGAAGAATCATCGCTATGAACGCTATGGCGTCTCTTGGAAGAAGGAACCCCTTCCATGCTACGAGGAAGGTTTCCGCTCCAGCCAATATGAATCCAGCGACAACCGCTCCTTTCAAACTACCGAAACCCCCAAGGACCACGACGACGAACGCCTTGTACGAAGGAACCTCTCCCATAGTTGGATAGACGCTGTTATCGTATATGCCAACGAGAACCCCTGCAAGACCTGCAAGGAAGGATCCCATAAAGAATCCAAGCATGACAGTTCTTTCTATGTTTATTCCCAAAGCCCCCGTCATCTGAAGGTCATCCGCACACGCTTTGAGAGCTTTCCCCCATTTCGTTTTGTTCATGATGAAGTACAACGCCACCAGACTGATGATAGTCACAAGAACTATGAATATCTGATCTCCCGTGATTATCAAATTCTCCGTCACGATATCCGGAATGTTGAAATTGACTGAAAAGGCCTCTTTGTATGGCCCCCATATCAGTCTGTAGAGATCTTGCATGGCAACGAAAAGTCCAATGCTTATGACGAGTGGCACGATCCTGGATTCGGAAAGAACTTTCCTGTAGAAGTATCTGTACACAAGGATTCCAAGGAAACCGGATAGCACGGCAGAGAGGATCATGGAAACGAGGATATTTCCTGTCAGTTTGTACAGGGTAAGTCCCATAAGAGCACCAAAAGCGTAGATCCCGGCGTGCGCTATGTGAAGGATTCTGAGGATTCCATAAACCAGTGTCAGACCCACCGCGATGAGAACGTAAACACTTCCAAGAACGAGAGAGTTCGTCAGATTCTGAAGAAACACCTGTTTTCACCTCAAAAATGAGGGGGAAGACCCCCTCACGGTGTCGTTATTTCAGGATCCGTTATTTTCCAGAAGTAGTGGAATCTATTTCCTATGACAACCTGGCACGTTATCTCCCTCATTGCTTCCCTCTTTTCTGTGAAGCCTTTGAAACCTGTGACCGTTCCTTCTATCTCTTTTATCATCGAAAGACCTTTCTTGACACCTTCTGGTGTTTCTCCCCCCAGTTCTATAGCTTTTGCTGCTATGACAACAGCGTCAAACGCAGATGCTGCAACCATATCGGCATCTATACCGTATGTTTCCTTATACGTCTTTATGAACCACTGCACGGTTTCGTCCTCACTATCTCTATCCAGATCCGTTGTTATAACGGTTCCATTGGCAGCATGGTTCTTCGCAAGCTCTATGAATTTTGGTGAATCATAACCTTCCTGACCTATTATCGGAACGTATATTCCAAGTTCCTTTGCCTGAGAGACTATATGAGCGGCTTCAGAATAGTAGGCAGTTGCGTAGATGGCATCGGGATCGAGCTTCTTTATCGCAAGAAGGAGGGCCCTGAAGTCCTTTTCACCCAGTGGGTATTTCTCTTCGTAAACAATTTCTGCACCCAATTTTTTGGCTTCTTCAACAAACGCTTTGGCAAGTGACACACCGAAATCGTTGTCCATCACAAGAACAGCTATTTTTTTAGCACCTATTTTCTCGACTGCAAGGTGAGCTCCCGCTCTTCCTTGAACCGTCGCAAGTGTCCCAACTCTGAAGATGTAATC
Organism: uncultured Thermotoga sp.; assembly: GCA_964486555.1. GTDB lineage: Bacteria > Thermotogota > Thermotogae > Thermotogales > Thermotogaceae > 4484-232. The sequence continues at coordinate 6,811 of CAZANP010000077.1, forward strand.
TCCAGTTGCCGTTATCTGTGGATGCACAGCGTAAGCTGAGATCATTGGAACCTTGAGTTGTTGGAATATACCAGCTGCCGCTCTTGTCGTTCCACTGTAGGAACCACTTATTGCGACAACGACTTTATCCTTCTGAACCAGTTTGTATGCTATGCTCACCGCTTGATCTGCTTTCAAAGCGTCATCGTAGTACACGAGCTCCAATTCCTTTCCATTGACTCCTCCTTTGGAATTTATGAGTTTGATCGCAAGCTGTGCACCGTGGAGAGCACTCGTTCCATCCGCAGCGGCAAACCCTGTGAGAGGTGCGAAGAATCCTATCTTTATTGTTTCCGCTGATATCGCATAAGCGACGATCATCGCAAGAAGGATCAGAACCAGAAATCTTTTCATTTTCTCTCCCCCCTTTAAAAATTGGTTTCAAAGATTTA
>CAZANP010000078.1:0-4941 GCA_964486555.1 uncultured Thermotoga sp.
GCCATGAGGAGATGCCACTCTGTCCCACCATGCCTGCTTTGAAAGAAAGCAAGTCCAAGAGAAAGCGTATACATGTTCTGATCCCTCAGAAAGATGAGAGGCCCAAAGAAATTCTTCCAGGACCACACAAATTGAAAGAGGGCAACAACTGCAAGAGGTGCTCTGGACATAGGAAGAATGATGGTTTTCCATATCTGGAAATGTCCTGCACCATCTATCTTGGCACTGTCTAGAAGCTCATCTGGGATGCTCCTGTAGAATTGCCTCAAAAGAAAGATAGCCCATGCAGAGCCAAACCATGCCGGAACCCATAAAGGTTTGAAGGAACCTAGCCATCCAAAAGCTTTGAATTCCATGTAAAGCGGTATCACCGTAACAGCCGGTGGGAGCATCATGGTTCCAAGCGTTATCAAAAAGAGCACTTCTCTTCCTGGCCATTTTATTTTTGAAAAGCCATATGCTACCAGAGAGGAAGACACCACACTTCCGAGTGTCACCATGCAGGTAATCCAGAGAGTGTTGAAGAAGTACCTGAAAAAGGGAATGTACCTGAGTGCTTCCGTGTAATTTTGGAGATTCAAGCTTGAAGGGAAAAGCCTTGGAGGTGCTTTCATGAAATCTTCAGGCTTCCCCAGGGAAACCATAACCATCCAGTAGAAAGGAAATAGAAATATCAAAGCTCCCAAGATTAGTAAAGATATTACAGTTAACCTCCTCATCCCTCTCATCCCCTGTAGAATACGTGGCGTGAGGTAACAGCGAGTACAACGACTGTCGTTACGAAAATCAAAGAGAAAGTCATCCAGGCAGCTGCTGAGGCGTATCCCATATCCAGATGTTGAAAGGCGTTCGTGTATATGAACATGGTGAGGGTGTATGTTGATCTTGCGGGACCTCCTTCTGTCATAACGAAAGGTTCTGTGAATATCTGAAAAGTTCCTATCGTATCCATTATGAAATTGAACAGGATAACAGGAGAGATCATGGGGATAGTTATTTTGAAAAATCTCTTCAAAGGGGATGCTCCATCTATTATTGCAGCCTCTATGACCTCTTCAGGAACTTCGTTGAGAGATGATAAATATATCACCATGCTCGTTCCAATGAACCACAATCTCAGAAATATGATCGTTGGTTTGGCCCATGTGACACTCAAAAACCAGGAAGGAGGATTTATTCCCAGAAATTTCAAAAAACTGTTCAAGATACCAAACTCCGAATTCAACATGAGAAGCCAAACGAGAACCATCACAACTTCCGGTACCAGAATGGGGAAGAAAAAGATTCCTCGAAACGTTCTCATGACTCTGCTTCTTCTCACGCTGTACAGGCCAGTTGCTATCAGAAGAGCCGTGAGCTGACTTAGAGGAACACCGATTCCTACGAAATAAAGGGTATTCCCAAGTGATTTCCAAAAGAGATTATCTTCTAAAAGCCATCTGTAATTTTCGAAACCAACGAACTCCGATGGTTTTATGGGGTTGAAATCCGTCAGGCTGTAATAAAAGGAAGTGATGAACGGATATACATGAAAAAGAAGGAGCCCGAGGAGCCATGGGCTCACGAAGATCAAACCAGCGATCAATTCCTTTCTTTTCCTGCTCATTTTCCTTTTCTCATTCTTCTCTCAAGATTTCTCTTGATGGTTTTTAAGGCCTCTTCAACGCTCATCGTTCCTGCCTGCATCTCCTCTACCGCGTTGTCCATCTCTTCAAGATAGAGATGCCATAGTGGGAATTTTGGACAGAAGAACATCTCTGATTCCTTCAAAACTTCCATGATCTTTCTAGAATATCTTCTCTTCTTGAAGAAACTCGAGGGGGTATACTCTTCTTTCAAAGGACTCAACTGACCTCCAGAAAGCTTTATGAGATTTTCTGGTTTGGAAAGAAATTCCAGAAATTTCTTGGCTCCTTCAACGTTTTTGGCACCTACAGGTATGGAGAAAACATCGACTTCAACGTAACATCTCTTTTTTCCATCGATGCTTGGAAGAGGGGCAAAACCGAGTTCAGCATCTGGAGCGTAGAGCCTGAAAACGTGTGTCACCCAATCACCATCGTAGAAGATTGCGAGTTTTCCAGATACGAAAGGATTGCTTGCAGACCAGTAAGGACCGTATCCTCCTCTGAATTTTTCAACTTTTTCCATCCCGAAATTTTTCAAATAATCGAGGACCCATTTGAAAGTTTTCACAGCTTCAGGTGAGTCTATGGTTATGTTTCCCGTCTCTGGATCGATCAGCTTTCCACCGAAGTGGTAGACCCACACGTATGGCCAATTCCATTGTGGAACCAGTGGGTCAAATCCCCATCTTACGAGATTCCCTTCTTCATCATACTTCGTCAGCTTCTTGGAATACTCAACAAGCTCTTCAAGACTCTGAGGACCTTTATCTGGATCCAATCCTGCTTTTTTGAAAACGTCTTTGTTCCACCATATACCGAAGATACTGACTTTTATTGGGAAAGCGTAGATGTGTCCGTTGTACTTCACAGATTCGACGACGAAATCCTGGAACTGCTCCAGGTTCACGTTCATATCATCTAGCGGCATGAACCCTCCCATAGCCACTATAGGAGCTATGTATTGATCGTTTGCGTGAACCAGATCTGGAGGATTTCCAGCAGCCAAAGCAGTGGTGAACTTTACAGCCAGATTGCTTACACTTATGACTTTAGCGGTGTATTCTTCCTGCGATTGATTGAATTTCTTCACCAGATCTTCGATTATTCTGTATTCATCCCCTGTCCATGTGACCCATATCTCTACGACAGATCTTGAAAAGGCCAAAACGACGAGGAACGTCATGAGAAGTATCAGCAATTTTCTCATAGAGCATCCCCCCTTCGGATTAAGATTTTATATTAATTCAATTTTTAATACAAATATGAAAAAATCAAGTCACACCCGATATTTGGGAATAATCTGCTCGAATGTGATCTAACTGGTTGTAACACCGATTATTTCCATCCCTGGATTGTAAGGTCTCTATGATAACATCACGGTGGAGGCGATAGCATGGAAAAGGAATTCTTAGAAGAATTGAAAGGTATTTTGAAGCTTCCCAACTTCGATGGGATCAAAAGCGTCCTGTGCGTTCAACCTCATCCGGATGACGCAGATGTCGCTGTGGGTGCTACCATAGCAAAATTGACTGATTCGGGTGTGAAAGTAACGTACATCACTGTCACAGATGGTAGTTTGGGAACACAAGAAAAGGGTATGACGAGGGAGAAGTTGAGAGATATAAGAAGGAAGGAACAGGAAGAGGCTGCAAAGGTGCTGGGAGTTCACGATCTCATCTGGCTCGGTTTCCTCGATGGGGGAGATTACACAGTGGAGGAGGTTAGAAAAGAGGTAATCAGCTACATAAGGAAATTGAAACCTGATCTGGTGTTAACAGTAGATCCGTTCCTGCCGTATGAAGCTCATCCAGATCATAGAAAGTGTGGACTTGCATCATCGGAAGCAGTTTTGTTTTACAGATTCCCTCTCATCGAAGACGTGGAGCCAAAAAGTCTGGATTTCCAAGTTCAGGGAATAGCTTACTTTTTCACTTCTTCTCCCAATCTCCTGTATTGTGTAGACGGTTACATGGAAAGGAAATTCGAAGCTATAGCAAAGCACAAGAGTCAATTTGATGAAGTTTCCTTGAAGATGCTGAGATGGTATTTTGAGAGAAAATCCAGGATTTTAGGTGAAAAGATAGGATGTGAATTTGCAGAACCTTTCAAAGTTTTGAACGCCGGTATGATCCATTCTTTCCCAGAAGCTTGTGAGGTGTGATGAAGGTTATGGTGGAAAACAACCTTTCTAAAATTCTCTGGTTCATCTTTAGAAGTAAAAAAACCACCAGACAAAGCATATCCGAAAATTTCAGGATAAGCTCTTCGATGGCTACGGTCCTGGTGGGAAAACTGAAAGAGAGGAATTTTCTCAGAGAATTCCCATTGAAAAAGGGTGGTGTTGGAAGATCTCCTAATTTGATAACGGTGAACCCGGAAGTGGCAAATTTTTGCGGTGTGGACATGTCAGCCTATGAAGTGAAAATTGCTGTTTACAACTTTGGAATGGAGAAAGTTCTTGAGAAGACCTTAGACGTAGAAAAGAAAGATCCTAGAAAATTCTTGACAGGGATATCCAGGTCCGTCAACGCTTTATGCCGTGAATACGAAGTTAAAGCAGTCGGAGTGGCTCTTCCCGGTATTCTAGAGAGTAGAACTGGTGTTCTAACAAATTCGGCCATCGAGGAGTTGGAAGGGCTGGATGTTCTTGGAGTTTTGAGAGCAGGTATTCCAACTCCCGTATTCGGCATAAACGACGCAAACGCTGCAACTTTGGCTGAGTACCATGTAAGAGAAGGGGAGAGAAACATACTCGGTGTTTTCATATCGAAGGGTATAGGAGCCGGCATGATCATAGATGGAGAGTTAGTGACAGGGGCTAATGGTTACGCTGGGGAATTTGGAAACATGCGGTTTGAGAAAGGAAGGGTGGATGAGCTCCTTTCAGGGGAGAGAATTTTGGAGAAAGCGGGGAAAAGATATGGTAGAAAGATAGACATCGAGGATATGTTCGTTTACGAAGGAATAGAAGATGTATTGGAGGAATTCGCTAGAAATCTGGCGGACGCTTTGATGAACCTCGTTTTTCTCTTGGATCCAGGTCTTACAGTGATCCTTTCAAGATCCAAGATACCAAAACGTTTTATCGAACTTGTGAGGAGTAGATTCGAGGAATATCTGGATTACCCTTTCAACAAGGGAACGAGGGTTGAAAAATCCATTCTGAAGGACGATCCACCAATATACGGAGCTGTGATATTCGCTATAAGAAAATGGATAGAGGAGGTGCTTGAGTTGTGATATTTCTCGGTGTCGATGTTGGGGGGACCAAGACGGAGGCGATTCTCGTTGATGATGAAGGGAAGGTTCTGTC
>CAZANP010000078.1:5041-7064 GCA_964486555.1 uncultured Thermotoga sp.
GATATCGGTATCATGGTAAGTTGTGGAACAGGAAGTATAAGCTACGCCTTCGATGGGAAGAACATGCACAGGGCCGGCGGTTTTTCTTTCTTTTTTGGAGAAAGGCTTGGATCCTTTTACATAGCTGGTCTTGTAACATCCGCTATCATGCGTGCAAAGGATGGAAGATCTCCAAAAACGAAGCTTGAAAAGATCGTCGAAGAGAAGATAAAAATGAAAGTTGAAGATCTTATGAGGTACGAATACTTCGACGAGAGAAGACCCATAAATTTCGTGCCACTCGTAACAGAATCCCTTTTCGAAGGTTTCAGAGAACATGATTTCATGGCAACGAAAATATTCGTGAGTATCGTAGATGAAGTTTTGAACATAGTTGAAGCTCACAGGAGAGTGTTGAATTTTGAAAAACCCATAAAACTCGTTCTGGAAGGGACTTTCTTCAAAAAAGCTGAGAAATCCCTCATAGAGATGATAAAGTCGGCTTTGGGTGATGAATTCGAGATAGTGGTACCAAAACACGATCCCATAGTAGGGGCTGTTCTTCTTGCAATGGAAAAAGCAGGGCTATCGATGAATAGAAAATTGTTCAACAAGCTCGTAGATTCCTACCTAGAATTCAAAAGGAGGTTAGAGCGATGAAGATAGCGGTGATAGGTGGAGGGAGTACGTACACACCAGAATTGATCAAAGGTCTTCTGGAAATACAGGATGATATTCCCATAGATTCCGTGTGGTTGTGCGATGTGGAGGAAGGCCAGACAAAACTCGAAATAATCTTTGAATTCGTGAAAAGACTTGTGAAAGAAAGGTTCAAAGTTTTCAAAACTCTCAAACCAGAAGAAGCTCTGATGGATACAGATTTCGTGGTGTTTCAATTCAGGCCGGGTTTTTTGAAAGGAAGAGAACTCGATGAATCCTTACCTTTGAAGTACGATCTCATAGGTCAAGAGACGACGGGAATGGGAGGATTCTCCTCAGCACTCAGAGCTTTTCCAATCGTGGAGAAATACATCGATCTCGTTGAGAAACACTCGAAGGCCACTGTCATAAACTTCACCAACCCTTCGGGGCACGTGACCGAATTCGTCCTTAATTACCTAAAATTCGAGAGGTTCATAGGCCTCTGTAATGTTCCAATAAACCTTCTGAAAAACATCTCCGAGATCCTGAATTGCGATATGGACGACATCTTCCTCAAATACTACGGATTGAACCATCTCACCTTTTTAGAGAGGATATACGTGAAAGATAAAGATGTAACTGAAGAAGTCTTCGAAAGGGTAAATGTGAATCCATCCAACATTCCAATCACGGATTTTCCAAAGTGGCTGATAAGTTCCCTTTCGATGTTTCTCAACCCCTACTTAAGGTATTACCTTATGAGAGAGACCATGCTGAAAAAGATAAAGGAGAAAGAGCTCAGAGCGAGAGAAGTCATGAAGATAGAAAAAGAACTCCTCGATATATACAAAAAGGCTGAAGAGATCCCACCTGAGTTATCCAAAAGAGGAGGGAGTATGTACTCCACCGCAGCGGCTCACTTGATAAGAGATCTTGTGAAGGGATCTGGGCGAGTTCATATATTAAACACAAGAAATGAAGGGGCTATTAGTAACCTCCCCGATGACTACGTGCTGGAGATACCATGTTACGTCAGAGGTGGAAAAGTCTTTCCCATATCCATGGGAGAAGCTGACGAATTCGCTTTGGCTTTCATCCATGTGATCAAGATGTACGAAAGATTAACGATAAAAGCTTATCTGAACAGATCCAAAGATTACGCTCTGAAAGCCATTCTCATCCATCCTCTTGGACCCGGTGTTGAGAAAGCTCGAGAGTTTCTTGAGGATATGTTGAGTGCTAACAAAGGTTGGATCGATCTCGAGTAATTCTGCTTTCAGGAGTTGGGTTCATCTTCAATATTAAAGTGATGGATTCCTCATGTTCTGGGAGAATCACTGTAAGGTTTTCTCCTTCCTGTTTGTAATCTAGAGGTGTATTGGACCCTAGAAGGCATATTTTC
>CAZANP010000079.1:0-6850 GCA_964486555.1 uncultured Thermotoga sp.
ATTTTCTTCAGATCCAGCTTATAGAGAATTTCAGGATGTAAAATCTTCGCACACCAATACAATCCGAGTATCCACTTTGGACACGGGTCTATCCAGTTCTCGCCATCGTTTGGTACTATGTAAACCCTACCTTCTCTGGCAGCTTTAGTCCTTTTCCACAGCGGATCTGCAAGGATGAATTCCTTTGCCCTTTGAGCGAAACTCCTGTACTGTATGATGAGGATAACATCAGGATCCCATCGAGCGACCTGTTCTGCATTGATGGTTTTTTTGCCGCGAAGATCTCTGGAGACACAGATACCTCCTGCAAGTTCCACCAATTTGCTTTGGAACATATCACCACCGAACGTTCTGTAAGAGTGGGTTTTCCCGTCGTAGAAAACTATCAAAACCGATGGTTTTGTAGAAATACCTTTCACATAATCTTTCAGATCGGATAAGCTCTTTGAATAGTAATTTATTATCTCTTCGGCTTTTTCCTCTTTTCCAAAAATTTTCCCAAGAATCCGTATCGTGTTATTTATATCTTCAACGCTTTCCAGCTTCACGAAAACCACAGGTATCCCAAGAGCTTCCAGCTGCTTCATATCTCTCTGATTCGCCTGCCAGTAGGCCGATATCACAACCTGAGGGTTTTCTTTTTTCACAAACTCGATGTTCAAACTTCTACCTTTCAAAACCTTATATTGAACCTTCTCATCGAGCAACTTGTAGAATTCTTTACCAAGGAACATACCTGCATAAAATTTGTCTCCTTCTCCCAACAGGTATATGAATGGAGGAAGGAGTCCATAGTTTGCAATAACCTTTTTGACAGGCTCCTCTATATGCACGATCCTTCCCAGCGAATCCGTCACTGTAACACCAAATCCTAAAGACACAATAAATAGAGTAAAAACAAATATGGGAAAGAGCTTTCCCATCGGTATCACCTCTGCATTATCTGTTCACATGTTTGCAAGTTCTACAAGTTTCTCAACCGTCTCTTCGAAAGAAGTTTTCTCGTACATTCCCTGTCTTAGGAAATCGTTTATTTTATCTATCATCTCTATGGCTTTATCTATCTTGGGATTTGTGCCCATCTTGTAAGCTCCTATATCTATGAGATCTTTCGCATCCTGATATGTTGCCAGAAGATCTCTGAGCTTCCCTGCTGATTCATAGTGCTCATCACTCACAACTTCTATCATGAGCCTGCTCACACTCGCAAGAACATCAACAGCGGGATAATGATTGGCCTCTGCGAGTTCTCTTGAGAGTATTATGTGACCATCAACTATCGACCTTACAGTATCCGTTATGGGTTCCATGAGGTCATCTCCTTCGACCAAAACCGTGTATATCGCTGTTATGCTTCCTTTATCCGAGTTTCCAGCTCTTTCGAGGATCTTGGGAAGATTTGCAAAGACGCTGGGAGGGTATCCCCTGGTGGTGGGAGGCTCTCCTATAGCAAGTCCTATCTCTCTTTGTGCCATCGCCCATCTTGTCAGAGAATCCACCATGAGCAGAACGTCATATCCCTGATCCCGGAAGAATTCCGCTATACTGGTAGCGGTATAAAGGGATTTCACACGCAGAAGCGCCGGTTGATCCGACGTTGAAACCACAAGAACAGACCTTTTCAATCCATCCTCTCCAAGATCCCTCTCTATGAACTCTCTGACCTCCCTTCCCCTCTCACCTATCAGCGCTATGACGTTTATATCTGCACTCGTGTTTCTTGCTATCATCCCAAGAAGAATACTCTTTCCAACGCCACTTCCAGCAAATATCCCCATCCTTTGCCCTTTTCCTATGGTTATGAACCCATCTATAGCTCTCACGCCAACTGATAGTGGTTCTGTTATCCTCTTTCTTTTCAAAGGATGAGGAGGGTCATTGACGAGAGGATACCTTTGGGATGGAACGAAAGGTTTCCCATCGATGGGCCTTCCAAGACCGTCCAGAATCCTTCCAAGCATATCGTTTGAAAGGCCAACATCCACGTTTCTCTCGGTTCTGACGACCTTACATCCTTGTTTGAGCCCAGAGACATCCTCATACGGCATCAGAAGAACGTGCCCCTCTCTGAAACCGACAACTTCTGCAAGAGCTCTCTCTCCGTTTCCAAGATATATCTTGCACATCTCCCCCAAAAAAGCGTCAGGGCCTTCCGATTCCACGGTGAGTCCCACTATCTTTATTACCTTTCCGTTCATCCTGTCGAGCTCTTCTTCCTCGATTCGATCTTTCAGCTTCCTTAAGATCTTCTCCGCCTCATTCACTACCGATGACCTCCTCGATGATATCTTCGACTAACTTCCATTGGAACCCAAAAGTTTTGTCTATTATTCCAAGCTCAGTCTCAACAACGATTCCACCCTTTTCAACGTTTGGATCGAGTTTCATTTCTATACCGTTTCTTTCGAAATACTCTTTCAGGTCATTGGAGATCTTGGTAACATCATCTGGATTTATCCTGATCGTAACCCTTTTCATGGAAGCGATCTTTCCAAGAACACTCCTTATCTTCCTTTCAACAATCTCTTCATCTATCGCCTTTTCGAGGATCTTTCTGAAGAGTACTTTCAATGTGGGAAGGATTAATTGTACCATTTTATCGATCTCTCTATTTAAATTTTCTTCAAAATTCTTCACGATTTTATCGATCTTTTCTAACTTCTCGATGTATTCTCTCTCCAATTTCTCCACATCATTTTTCGCTCTCTCCAGCAGTTCTTTCTCCTGATCTTTAGCTTTTTTCAATATTTCCTCAGCTTCCTTCTTCGCTTTTTCGATGATCTCTCCTGCTCGTTCCTTTGCTTCCTTGAGAATCTTCTCCACATCCATTTCGATTTCTTTTCCTTTCTTTTCCTCCTCAACTGTCTCGACACTCCTGATTCTTGGAGAATCCACATAAATTATCCTTTTCTTCTTTATGATCACATGATCAACTCCTCTCCGCCACCTCTTGCTATGACTATCTCACCGGCTTCCTCGAGTCTTCTTATGACAGAGATTATCTTCTGCTGCGCTTCTTCAACGTCTTTCACACGAACTGGTCCCATGTACTCCATTTCATCCTTCAAAAGTTGAGCAGCCCTTTTTGACATGTTCCTGAATATCTTCTCCTTCAACTCATCAGAAGCTCCCTTCAAAGCGACAGCCAGATCCTTGGTGTCAACTTCTCTCAGAACGAGTTGTACGGATCTATCGTCGAGTTTCAAGATGTCTTCAAAGACGAACATCTTCCTTCTTATCTCTTCCGCAAGCTCAGGATTGTCCGCAGCTAGTTTTTCCATGATACTCCTTTCAGTCGTTCTGTCGACGTTGTTCATTATCTCTGCTGCGGTATCTATTCCACCGATCTTACTGAAACTCTGCCCCACGAATCCCGATAATTTCTTCTCGAGGTTTCTCTCAATTTCCCTCACAATATCAGGGGATGTTCTTTCAAGAAGCGCTATCCTTTTCAAAACCTCAACTTGAAGATCCTCGGGCAGAGAACCCAAAACCTGAGCCGCAAGATCTGGTTCAAGATAACTCAAAACCAGAGCGACAGTTTGTGGATGTTCATTTTGAAGGAAATTAACTATTTGAACGGGGTCCGCTGTTTTTATGAAATCGAATGGCTTTACCTGCAAACTCGATACGAGCCTTTCTATGATCTTCGCTGCTTTTTCTGGCCCAAAAGCTCTTTCCAGAACCTCTTTTGCGTATTCAAGGCCTCCCTTTGCTATCATTTCCTTTGCTCTCATTATATTCTGAAATTCTTGAAGAACCGTCCTTCTTTCTTCATCTGAGACGCTCCCAACGTTCGCTATCTCTATTGTCAGCTGCTCAACAGTTTCATCGTCCAGGTGTTTCAGAACCTGGGCGGCTTTGTCTGGACCAAGTATGACGAGAAGAATCGCTGCTTTTCTTCTACCTGTGAGTTCCTTCTTCTCAGGCATACATCACGTTCCCCTTTCGTAGAACCAAAGTTTTACAACCTCTGCAACTTCCTCTGGAGATCTTCCATATATCCTCTCGAGCTCTTCTCTGAGTTCTGCAAGTCTCTTTTCTTCCGGCGTGAGTTCCTTCTCTTCCTCTTCCAATGCTTTCCTTAGCTCTTCCTCCAGTTTCTTTCTTCTCTCTTCTGCCATCTTTCGTGCTTTTGCTCTTCTTATCTGAAGTGACATTAGGTAAATTATGAAAAAGCTCAAGATTCCAAGGAGTGTAACACCGATTGCAAACATTGTAAATTTTCTCTTTTTCTTCATCTCTTCGATCATTTGCTGATAAGCGAGTTCAAACGTTCTGTCAAACGGCAGGAACGCAACAGAAACCGTGAGGGACGATTCTGGAGTACTCGCTTTTATACCCTTCTCCACTAGATCTGAGACCAATGAGGCCCATTCGGACAGTGGTTTTTTCATACCGGATAAGGTAGTTGACGATGAATCTATGATAACGGAGACGGAAAGTGCCGAGATCTCCCCTTCATGATTTTCAACGATCTTTTCAAGGATTTCATTTATCTCGTAGTTCGTTATGGTTTTACTCCTCTCGTAAGTACTCGTTCCAGCTCCCGTTATACTTGGATACGTCAGTGGTGGTATGTTCGATTCTGTTCCGACAGGCCCTCCAACTGCGGGGACATTCGTGGATTTTTCCGTTTCAACTTCCTGGCTTCTCACAAGTCCTCCTCTTTTGACAGGAGACTCGTACTTTTTGAGCTCCTTTTCTATCTTCTTCCAATTCAACCTCACATCCGGAATGACCTCAACCCTTCCCATTCCAAAAACATTTTCCAGTGTTTTTTTGAGTTTCTTTTTATAGTAGTCTTCAAGCTGAAATTTCAGTTCTATCCTCGTTGAAGCAAGAGCGGCCGCTCCTTCAGATATAACTCTGTCACTCAAAACTCTCGAGAGATTGTCAACCACTTTTACATTTTCGAGTTTCAACCCTTCAACAGCTCCTGCGACAAGCTCCATTATTCCCTTTATCTGCTCTTTCGAAAGGTCAACACCAGGCTCCAGAACCAAAAGGACCGAAGCTCTTGGTTCTGCCATCTCTCCTCGAACGTAGTATGTATACTTTGGAAGGACAAGGTGGACCCTTGCACTTCTTACACCTCTTATGGTCATTATACTCCTTTCAAGCTCACCCTGGAGCGCTATCTGATACCTCACTTGCTTGTCGAAACTCGTGGCACCCCAGGCTTGTGTTTCCAATATCTCAAACCCTTTAGTTGTTGCACCCAGAACTCCAGCAGAGGCGAGTTTCATTCTCACTTCGTACACGTTGTACTTGTCGGGGATCAATATCCTTCCACCTGCTTCGACTTTGTAAGGTATGTTCATCTCCTCTAGTTTTTGAACTATGTATCCAGCTTCTTCCTCACTCACACCACTGAGGAGGAGTCTGTAAGTCGGCGTGACACTCACCACGATGAGAACTATTGCGGTTACAAGGACAGCTCCTAAAGTCCCTCCCACTAATATTTTCTTGGATGTTTCAAGGCCTTTCCATTTTTCGAGAAGGTTTGAGAAAAAGTTCCTCAGGATCTCCAATATGTTCAAGGCCCACCCCTCCGGCTCAAAGTTATTTTATCACAACGTTAATAACCAGTTCAGAAGGTAAAAAGGAAAATCGAAGGTCAAATTTTCCAAGATCGAGTAACATAGAAGCCGATAGGAACTCTTTCCCTATCAGAAACTCCAAGTTGTTTCTTCTGCTCACAAAGGATGTTCCTACTTTTAGACTCCTCTCATCCATTCGAAAGATCAAGGAAAAGTAATGAGCCATCCTGAGATCTACTCTTCCACATGGATTTTCGGAAATGAAGATACTCCAATCGAGAAATCCCAAAACCGATGATGTTATCGAAATGTAAGGCTTTATGGAACCATTTTTATAGACGATACCAGGTGATAAAGCGATGGTATCTTTTACTCTACTATCCTTTACCCTCCCAACTTTTTCCAGGACTTTCTTCACGTATTCCTTGCCAGCATTCGATATCCTACCTTTTCTCACATTCTCAGGACCATCATGGTAAGCAAGTAGCACTTTTTCGAGGCTTTTGAACTCATTCTTCAATTTCTCAATATATCTCCAAGCACCTCCTGATGCTTCCCAGGGATTGTAAGGGTTGTTCACACCCAGATCTTTCGCTGTTTCCGGCATCAATTGAAAAAGACCCATCGCCCCAGCTTTAGAGAGTGCGTGGATTTTAAAGGATGATTCAACCTCGGCCACAGCTTTCATGAGCTCTTTGTCACAGTTTCTTGGAAGAAAGAGTTCCAAAGGAACTGTGGGGAAAAACAATATTTTATTGTATTGGAAACCCAACGTGCCTTTTCCAAGAAGTATCTCGAAGGAATCTTCCTTCAGCGTGAGAAGATATATGGGATCGGAAAGCAGGATAGATACCAGGAATAGGAAAAAGAGGATCATCGCCTTTTGCATATTTGTGCCTCCTGACCTCAAAAAGGTCACTTTCCTTGTTGAAAATTCTATCACCATATCTATGATAAACTCTAAGTTAAGGTGATGGGAATGGAAAGGAGCAAAGATTGGTTCGATCAAGCTACGAACGACCTCAAACATGCAGGGAGTGACCTTGAACATGGTTTCTACGATTGGTCCTGTTTCTCATCTCAACAATCTGCTGAAAAAGCCGTCGAGGCTGTTTTTATAAAACTGGGAGCAGAAGCTTGGGGACACTCTGTGGCGGATCTACTCATGGAACTATCAAAGAAATTTGATGTTCCCGAAGATTTGATCGACATGGCTCTTGAGCTCGATAAAGCGTACATTCCCACCAGATACCCCAACGCGCATCCATCCGGTGCTCCCTGGAGGAAATATACCGAAACAGAAGCTC
>CAZANP010000080.1:0-6649 GCA_964486555.1 uncultured Thermotoga sp.
ATCTTCTTTCATAACTGGTCAAGTCATCGGTGTAGATGGTGGCCTGGTTATTTGATTTTTTTGAGGAGGTGGGCGGTATGAAAAAGCTTGTGATACTTCTTTTGATCCTCACTTCTTTGATGGTTTTCGGAGAGGTTGGAGTGTATCCAGACAAGGTTGTCATAGGAAGCTTTCAAGCGTTATCAGGACCTTACGCGATAATAGGTCAGGAAATGAGTAAAGGAATGAAGGCGTACTTCAACTGGGTGAACAAACATGGTGGGATATACGGAAGAAAGATAGAACTCATAATAGCCGATGATCAATTGAATCCTTCGAAAACGGTTGTAGAAGTCAAAAGACTTGTGGAGCAGGACAAGGTGTTCGCAATAGTAGGGGGCCTTGGAACGTATGGGTGTCTTGCTGTCATGGATTATCTGAACAAAAACGGTGTTCCCTTCGTGTATCAGGGGTCGGGATCTTCCAAACTCTCCACACCACCTAAAAAGTACATCTTCTCCGTTCAACCAGATTACACACTGGAAGGTCAACTGATAGCAAAATTCCTCGTTGAAAATCTGGGTAAGAAGAACATAGCGGTTCTCTATATGAACAACGATGTGGGGAAAGAAGGTCTTGCAGCCGTTAAGAAGAGACTCGGAAAGTACGGTATGAAACCTGTCATTGAAATAGGTTACAACCCTCTAGAGACAGATTACAGCTCTCTGGTTGTAAGGCTTTTGGGATCGAATCCAGATTCCATAGTGATTTATGGTTTCATAACCGATACTCTCAGGTGGATAAAGACCATAAGAGATTACGGTATAGAAGCAACCATAGTGACTATATACCCCAACGCTGACCCCAATTTCATAAAACTCGGTGGAGAGTACGTTGAAGGAGTAATCGTTACCGGCTGGGTCCCAGTTCCAACGAAGGACAAACCAGATTACGTAAGAGATTACAACAGATTCGTCGCCATATATCAGGAAACGTACCCCAATGAGATTCCTTCATCCTACGCTGTTGCGGGATTCATAGCAGCTGAAGTTTTCGTGGAAGGTTTAAGAAGAGCAGGGCCCGATCTCACAAGAGAAGGTCTTGTGAAGGCTCTCGAAAGTTTCGATCACTGGAATGGGATACTTGCAAAGGATATAACATGGGGTCCAAATCTGAGAAGAGGAAAATCTTCCATGTACTTTTTAGAGGTAAAGAACGGCCTTTTGGTTCCTATAACAGATCTAATGACGTTGGAGGATGAATGAGGGGGATCCCCCCTCATTCCCATTTGGAGGGATTTATTTGCTTGAGATCAAGAATCTCAACGTTTGGTTCGGAGGTTTACATGCTGTCAAAGATTTCAACATGATCGTTGAAGACGGTGAGATACACTCTTTGATCGGGCCAAATGGTGCAGGTAAAACGACCGTTTTCAACGCTGTAACCAAAGTCATCAGATTTCAAGGCGGGGAGATACTCCTCGATGGTGAGAACATAACGAAGTTGAAACCTCATGAGATTGTAAGAAAAGGTATATCAAGAACCTTCCAGAATGTCGTTCTTTTCAAGTACATGACCGTGTTTGAAAATCTCTTGGTTGGATACCATACAAGGTACGAGATGTCCATGATCGATGAGATCTTTCTGACGAAAAGGTATTCCAGAGAAACCTTGAAAGCTTTTTCAAAGGTTTTGGATGTCGCTGATCTTTTGGATCTGAAGAACAAGTTGAGTTTACCGGCTTCCATCCTTCCATACGGTGTTCAAAAGGTGGTCGAGATAGGAAGGGCCTTAATGGCTGATCCTAAAATCGTTCTTTTGGATGAACCTGTCGCTGGTCTGACGGAAGTTGAAACTAAAGATATGATCAGAATCATAGAAAAAATGCGAAACGACTGGAAAGTTACGATAGTCCTGGTTGAACATGATATGAGTGTCGTCATGAGCATATCAGATACCATAACAGTTATGGATTTTGGTAGGAAAATAGCTGAAGGGAAACCTGAAGAGATAAAGAGAAACCCTGAGGTCGTAAAAGCTTATCTGGGAGATGATGCCGTTGCTTCAGGTGCTTGATCTACACGTCAGTTACGGTCCTATAAAAGCTCTCAAGGGGATATCCTTCTCAGTAGAGGAAGGGAGTGTAACGGCCCTTCTCGGTGCAAACGGTGCGGGAAAAACGACCACGTTGAAAACGATAAGTGGCCTTCTGAAACCGGTGAGAGGGTCTATCCTCTTTGAAGGAAGAGATATCTCAAAATCACCAGCCTACAGAGTGGCCAGGTTAGGAATAGCTTTATGTCCTGAGGGAAGAAGGGTATTTTCCTCCTTAACGGTTCACGAGAATCTCCTTGCAGGAGCGTATACGAGGAAAGAGAGCATCAAAGAGGATCTAGACATGATTTTCAGTATATTTCCAATACTTGCAGAAAGAAAAAAACAACTTGCTGGAACCCTCTCAGGAGGAGAGCAGCAGATGCTGGCAATAGCAAGAGCCTTGATAGCGAAGCCAAAACTCCTCATGTTGGACGAACCTTCCTTGGGTCTTGCTCCAAAACTGGTCAAGGAAATTTTTGACACAATTCTTAAGATCAGAGAAACGGGTGTGACCATTCTGCTTGTCGAGCAGAACGCCTTTATGGCGATGAACATTGCGGATATGATCTACGTTCTTGAAACAGGTAAAGTCACCTTATCCGGAAAACCTGAGGAGATAAAAGATAGGTGGGAAATCGTTGAGAAGTACTTAGGGGGTTGATCGATGTTTTTGAACCAGGTTATTCTCGGTCTTTCAACAGGTGTCTTTTACTCACTGGCTGCTCTTGGACTCGTTCTGATCTACAAAGTTACGGGAGTTGTGAATTTCGCGTTCGGCAACATGGGTATGTTCATGATATACGTAGCATACTCTCTCATTTCTATGGAGTTCAGTCCTTTCTGCACTCTCCTGATGATTCTCGTACTCGCAGCGGGATTTGGCTGGATCGTTGAAAGATTCACCATGAGACCTCTGAAGCACCTGTCACATGGTTCCATGCTCATTGTAACCTTAGGGATCATGATGATACTCGAAGGCTTGGTGACACAGATATGGGGAACGGATTATAAAGGTTTCCCAGAAATCGTAACTGGGAGGCCATACGTTTTAAAAGGAAACTTTGGGATTCTTGTCTTTAGAAAACAAGACATTCTGGCTTTTATACTGTTGATTCTCATATCTCTATTACTTTTCATCTTCCTAAAATACACGAGATTGGGGATAGCTTTAAGAACAACTTCCGAAGATGAAGAAACAGCTCAGCTCATGGGAATCAACACCAATTTTATTTCATCGATGGTTTGGATGATGGGAGCTTCCATAGCCGCCCTTATAGCCTTTTTATCCGCTCCAAGAACCTATGTTTCACCTGTGATGATGATTCATTACCAAATAGAAGGATTCACGGCAGCAGTCCTTGGTGGATTCACGAGTATCCCAGGTGCCATTTTTGGAGGTTTGGTGTTGGGTGTATTGGAAAATATTGTCGCAACTTATATAAGTAACGAACTGAAAACTACTTTCTCCTTGCTTCTCATTGTGATGATCCTTCTTATAAGGCCCGAAGGATTGTTTGGAAAGACGAAGGTGAGAAGGGTATGAAAGCATTGCTTTTCATTATCCCAATACTTGTGCTACCACTTCTTGTCAAAAGCGGTTTCTTCACAACGATAATGTCTCTCCTCTTCATAAACTCACTAGCTGCGATGGGATTGAATCTGATAATGGGCTATGCCGGTCAGATATCAATAGGCCAAGCCGCTTTCATGGGAATAGGAGCCTACACTTCATCCCTTCTTACCATGAAGCTCTCTCTACCGCTCCCTCTATCAATACTATGTGGTACTCTTCTTGCTGCTTTCCTTGGCCTCTTCCTCGGATTTCCTTCATTGAGGCTTTCCGGGTTTTACCTTGCGATAGTAACGCTGGGTTTTGGAGTAGCCGTGGAACAGGTTCTTGGTGCGTGGGAGGGATTAACAGGGGGTTACATAGGAATCCGTAACATTCCTTCTTTTGGAAACGATCTTCTCAACTATTACGTTGTTTCGATAACGTTTTTCATCATCCTTCTTGTTGTGATGAACCTTACAAAAGGAAGAACGGGAAGGGCTTGGAAATCTTTGAGAGAAAACGAAACAGCATCTCGTGTCTTTGGTATAAATCTGACGAAGTACAAAGTCCTTGCTTTCGTTTTGGGTTCTGCCCTTGCCGGTCTTGCCGGAGCATTCTACGCACACGTCATCGGTTACATATCTCCCACCGATTTCGGCCTTGCAAGATCTCTGGATCTTCTTGCCATGGTGGTCATTGGAGGACTTGGTACCACTTCAGGATCGATACTTGGAGCATCCCTTTATACTGTTCTCCCATTCATGCTCAGTCGGACGCAATTTTCCCTCTCGGTTCTCTTCGGATCTCTGCTCGTACTCACCATCCTCTTCATGCCAAGAGGTCTTGCGTATTATGCAAAGATCTTTTATTACAAGTACCTTGAAATACCACTCGTATGGTGGGAGAGAAGAAAGAAAAAGATCGAGGGGAAAGTGCTCCATACCAGTTCTGGGCTTGTTCATTACGTTGAGAAAGGTTCCGGTACGATACCACTCGTTTTCGTTCATGGTAACTGGGGATCCTGGAGATGGTTTAAACCCCTCTTCGATATCGTTGAAGATTCACGTTACAGATTGATAGCTGTGGATCTTCCAGGCTTTGGCTCTTCGGATAAACCAAAAAGGCCAATAAATCTTGAAAATTACACAAAGGAACTCGAAGAAATACTCGATAAACTGAATCTCAAAGAGTGCGTTTTGATAGGGCATTCCATGGGAACTTCCATAATAACGAAACTTGCCAGCAGAAGGAGTGATTTGGCTAAGAAACTCGTTTTCATATCCCCATCACCTATAAAGGGTTATAGAACGCCTAAAGAAAGCTTTCCTTTACTTTCGCTTTATAAAAATAGCCTTTCATTGATTGAAAGCCTCATATATCCCATCATAAAGGATAGAAAACTTGCCAGGGAACTCGTCAAAGATACTTTGAGAATGGATCCAAGAGGATTTTTGGAAAACCCCAAAGCCCTCTCTGAAGATTTGACGGAAGAAGCAAGGAAAATAAATGTACCCGTTCTTCTGATATGGGGAAATAAAGATCCTTTAGTGACGAAAGCGGAAGTCGAAGAAACAGCGAAAGCTTTTAAGAGAACTCACCTCATCATCTTGGATTCCTTCGGACATTGTCCTCATATCGACGATCCTGAGAGAGTGTTCAAAATCATAGAAAATTTCATAGAGGAGGTGTCGTGAATGCCTTTTGCCAGGATTCTTTCAACGGGGATCTACGTTCCAGAGAAGATCATGACTAATGAAGAATTCGAAAAACTGACACACATGAAGATAGATCCCCATTACTCTCAAGTCCTGGGA
Organism: uncultured Thermotoga sp.; assembly: GCA_964486555.1. Lineage (GTDB taxonomy): Bacteria > Thermotogota > Thermotogae > Thermotogales > Thermotogaceae > 4484-232. The sequence continues at coordinate 5,443 of CAZANP010000080.1, forward strand.
ATAAACCACAGGCGCATTTCCTCTGAAAAAGAGACACCTGCCTACATGGCAGCAGAGGCTGGGAAAATGGCGCTCAAAAGAGCCGGCCTCAAACCGGAAGACCTGGATCTCATAATCGTTGGAACAGACACGCCAGAAGCTATCACCCCACCAACCGCTTCGAAGGTTCAGTATCTTCTTGGAGTGAGCGAAAAGGAAGTTCCTGCCTTCGATGTCAACGCATCGTGTGCCAACGGTGCGTTGCTTCTGGATATGGCATCCAGGTACATCGCAATGGGTGACTTCAGATATGTACTGGTTATAGGAACCTATGGGATGACAAAATATTTGTCGTGGAAATACCCATGGGAGGCTTTGTTTTCAGATGGTGCTGGAGCCGTTGTATTAACTAGTAGTGAATCACCAGGGTATCTGGGAAGTGTGATGAGAACCGACGGCTCATGGTGGTACAACTGGGGAATATACATGGGAACAGGTACAATGAATCTTGAAGGTATTGAAAAAGGGTTTCATAAACTCGATCTGAGAGCACCGTACCCTTCGACGGTTAACGAAGAGGGATGGCCCATGTTGGTCGAAAAGCTTCTCAACAAGCTCGAGGTTTCAAGGGAAGAGATCGGTATGATCTTCTTCACACAGGTCAGAAGGAAAAGTATCCACGTTGTCATGGAGAAATTAAAACTTCCCCTGGAAAAGACTCATACTGTGATGGAAAAGTATGGCTACACGGGTTCAGCATGTGTTTACATGGCGCTCCATGACGCGATAGAGGAAGGTAAGATGGAAGGTTTGGAAGGAAAGCTCGTTCTCTTCGTCACATCCGGTGTTGGATATCAGCAGGTTGCAACGGCTTTCAGGTGGTGATAGCGTGTTTCTCGAAAGAGACGGGTTAAGGGTAAGGTACGAAATCTTAGGAGAAGGGAAAGATGTCGTTTTCTTTCTCAACGGTATCTTCATGAGATATGAGAGTTGGTACAACATCGTCTCTGATCTTTCCAAAGACTTCAAAGTAGTTCTTCACGATTTCAAATGCCAGTGGTTCTCGGATTGTCCAGATGATGTGAGTTTCGATGAGCATTGTGATGATATCATCGCTCTCATGGATCACCTCAGCGTTGAGAAGGCCCATATTGTCGGAACATCATATGGGGGGGAAGTGGGGATCCTCTTTGCCAGTAAGCACATCGAAAGAGTGAAAAGCCTGACA
>CAZANP010000081.1:0-6498 GCA_964486555.1 uncultured Thermotoga sp.
ATCGCTCGTCACTTCGTATTCATCTTCACCCTTTTTTCTCCTTATGTACCAGTTGACGTTACCCTCAGAAAAGATCAAAGTGGAAAAGGTTGAAGGAAGGTCTCCTATAGGTTGACAGTCAACGTGATCTAGGTGGAATAAGGCTTCAACTCGTGTTCCCTTACCAGGTTTTGTCTTCAGCTTGACGTAGCCTCCCGTTGCTTCAGCAGATTGTTTTAAAAATGGAAGTCCAAGTCCCACCTTTCTCACTTTCGGATCCCTGGTAGTGAAGAAAGGATCGAAGACTTTGGAAAGTGTCTCCTCATCCATACCAGGGCCATCGTCTTCCACAACGAATTTGAAGATCTTCCCAGGAATCTCCTCTATATATATTCTGATGTTCTTTGCACCAGCCTTCACTGCGTTCTGAGCTATATCCATTATGTGATCCGCTATCGTTCTCAATCCCATGGGGTTATCACCTTCCCGTTCAACAAGCATGAAAGGACACTCTTAATACTTTTATCATCACAATTCAGCCAAATGGTTCTTCTACCTATATCCTCTGGGGTATGAGCGTCAGAGGAGGTTATAACCACAAAACCTTCTCTTTTTGCAAGCTTGTATCCTTCTTCACTCACGACTTCAGCGATTCTCACAGGTGTTTCCGGAAATATACCCAGCTGGTAAAGCACACCGAATTTTCTTTCAACATGGGCAAAAACAGGGATACCATTTTCTTTCAATATCAGATCCACCACTTCATCTAATTTCAAGTCCGTTGGAAATCCAAGGGGTTTATCCTCGTAACCGATGAATCTTCCAGATTCATCTACGTACAACTGATAGCCAAATTTCTCGTGATCGTGAGTGATATCAGGCAGATGATCTTCCAGAATTCTAGAAACTTTTAAAGAGTCCTCTAATCTTTCAAAAAAGCCAAGCACATGCACATCCTCAACACTCTGTATCTCCAGAGCAGGTATGATCAATTTGTCCTTCAAAACTTTTATGAAAGGTCTCACGTTCTTGGAGGTATTGTGATCCAAAATTCCAAGGATATCGATCCCTTTGGATTTTTCCTTGACAACATCCGGTGTCATCGTGATATCAGCACAAGGTGAGAGGCAGGTGTGTATGTGAAGGTCAGCTTTCATCATCTCAATCCCAGGGCATACAACTTGCCCGAAACCACAAAGGAATTCTCCTGGGTCTTGAAAAGGGTTATACCTTCCTCCTTCGCTTTCCTTATCGTTTGTTCATCGTAATCATGACCGTTGCAAAGGATAATCCCTCTTATTCCAGTTATCGTTGCAACGGCTATTATGTTCATGTGTGATTGAACGGTTACCCATAGGGTGTCTGGCTTTGCGTTTCCCATGACCTCACTGAGTAGGTCACAAGTGTACCCATGGACGACTTCCTTATCCAATTCTCCACATACGTATTCAAGCCCTAATTCATCCATTACTTCCTTGAGTTTCATTCTCTCTTCCCTCCTTGAAGAATATCATCTCAACAACGACACCTTTTCCAGCTTCTGAAACTATAACCATCTTGTCGGAATATCTTTTCATGTTTGGAAGCCCCATACCAGCACCGAATCCCATTTCCCTTATATGATCTGGAGCGGTTGTGAAACCTTCTTTCATGGCAATTTCCACGTTTTCTATACCTCTTCCAAAATCTTCAACCCTGACGACAATCTGATCGTCTCTCAAAAAGCAGTATATGTAACCATCGCTTCCACTGTGTATTACCACGTTTGTTTCAGCCTCATAAGTTGCTATGGCCGCTCTTCTCGCTGTCCTTTCATCTATACCTTTTTCCAGCAGAAATTGCTTCAATTTGGATGCACCTATTCCCGCAAGATTTATATCGAAGTAGTCTATATGAAATGAAAAATCCGCTCCTTTTTTGTCTATTACTTCCCCCGTTATAAGAGATCTATCGAAGAATTCTGGATTTTCCAGAACTTCCTTTCTTCTAGCATCGTGAAGGTATATGGTACCTAGTTTCACAAGAAGACCCGTCAATATATCGTGTTTTGTAACTATCCCAACAAGCTTCCCATTCTCATCCACTACAGGAAATCTTCCATAACCATACTTTTCGAAGAGAGAGATCGTTTTCTCTAGATCATCATCTGGTTTTAGAGTTATGACATTTTTTGTCATCCGCTTCTCAACGGGATCTTCTATGTAATCTCCTTCCAAAGCCTTTATTATGTCCTCTAAGCTCACTATTCCTATAACCCTTTCGCTTTCATCAACAACGGGAACACCCGAAATCCTCTTTATTCTCATTATTTCTTTAACATGAAGGAGCTTTCTCCCAGGGTTTATCCACACAACGTTCTTGTTCATGAACTCTGAAACCTTGAGATCTGGAAAGAACTCCTGAACTTTCTTAACAACTTCCTGGATCATGAAAGTTTCCCTCTCTTAACGGGTTTGAGCCCTTCCATATAGAGTCTCCCACATGTTTCAAACATCGAAAGGGGTGTCACTACCAGTATCAAATCGTTCATCTTTGCAAGATCCACAAGCTCTTCCGGTACGTTCTCATGACGCACTATTAGAATGGCTGGAATTCCAACGACGACAGCTGTTCTCACAACCTGAGGTGAAACAAGTCCCGTTATCAAAAGCATACCAGGTTCTGCGAAAGCAAGAACCTCACTCATCAGATCGGATGCTGCGGCAGATTCTACCATCACGGAATCGAGTTTACTCTCGCCACTGAGGACCCTTCCTCCGACCTTTTCAACAATTTCTTTTAAATACATTGAATCACCTCCATTTCATGTTAAGAATATCACAAAATGGGAGGATTAAGAATATGGAATGAAAAATTGAAGGATAAAAGGGAAGGATCACACTCTTTGGATTTTTCTAATGCTCAAAAGTACGAAAATGGAGGTTGAAAGAGCTATGATCCATGCACTCTTCATCATGAAAATGATCATGTTTCCAAATAGACTCGAATATACGTAATTCATGAGACTACCAAAGGCCCAGGCCGTTCCCATAACTATCGATGATGCGAATCCTTTGTTACCAGGCGCGATCCTCTGAGCCTCGACAACGTTAGAAGACATCGAAAGGTATGAAAAACCCATCATGAGGATGAACATGACCATTATCGAGATATCATTCTTTGCAAAGGTGAAGAGAAGGCTGAAAACCGTCATACCACCAACAGAAATCATGTTCACAGCGTTGTTCCCTATCTTATCACGTAAGAAAACACCTAGAAGAGACATGAACATCCCAAAATACCTTGAAGATGTCAAAAGAAGGCCACCGAATATCAGAGATTTCCCCATCTCTCTGGTGTACAGTGGAGCGTAGACTTCTGATAAATTCATGAAAAAGGATCGGAAGGAGACGAACAGGAACAACGGTAGTAATTTCATAAACACGCCAACACTCGACACGACCTTCGGTTTTTCCTCAAGTTCTAAATGTTTCATCTTGGGTACAATCAAAATCATAATAAGAGAGAGAATGATCCCTATGACGTACATGTAACTCAAATTAAAAGTCTGAGCATACCAAGTTATGATAACAGGCCCTGTTGCGAATCCAAGCATCCCAGCAAATGAGAAGAAAGCAAGATGGTATCCCTTCCCATAATGTCCTGCCATGGAAGCTCCCATCGGGTGGAAAGCTGAATTGGAAAGTTGGGTGATTAAAATGAGGATTACCACGATCAAGAAGGTACCTGCAATAGAAATCATTGTTGAAGAAAGGATGATAACACTCAAGACGATCGCAAGATATATATTTCTTTTTTTCACCTTATCAGCAATTATTCCAAAAAATGGTTGCATGATGGAAGTTAAAATGGATATTCCGAAGAGAGTCGTAGCAAATGTTTTCGGTTCTATCTGGTATTTTGAGATGAAGTATGGCCCTAATGGTTTGAATATGCTCGAGAACAGATCCACAATGAAATGAGCAATCACTGACGCCCAGAACAACTTTGGATCCTCCCCAACAGATGGTTAGACTAGCACGATTTTAGCATTTGTAAGGTAAGATTTATTCTGAGAATCGGTAAATTTTTGGAGAATATCTAAAAAGAAAGATGAGGGGAACTCCCCTCATCTTTCCAGCATTTCAAGAATGTTTTTTATAAGCTCTCTGAAACTTCTTTCAACATCCGAGTTCCTGTAGTAGGATACCACCGGTTTTCCAACGTCCGAAAGTTGTGGTATCTTCGGATCAAAAGGAACTCTTGAAAGGATCGGTACTTTGAATTCCTCAGAAAGCCTTTCTGCTCCTCCTCTTCCGAACAATTCTATCTTCTCTCCACATTTCGGACACACAAGGTAAGACATGTTCTCAACAAGCCCAAGGACCTTCTGCTTCATTCTCAAAACGAAGTTTATGGTTCTCCTGACATCGTCTATGGCAACCTCCTGAGGTGTTGTCACAACGACAGCTCCATCCATTTTAACGAGTTGAAAGAGGGATAACGCTTCATCCCCTGTTCCAGGGGGAAGATCGAAGACCAGAAAATCCAACTCTCCCCATCTGGTATCACCCAAGAACTGCTGAAGAGCAGTATGTTTGAGAGGGCCTCTCCATATCACAGGAACTCCTTCCTGGAGGATCATGGCAAGGGATACCACTTTCAAGTTTCCAGCTAATTCAAAAGGTATGATTTCATCGTCCTCTGCGTTCAGTACATCCTCTACTCCAAGCATCCTGGCAACGTTTGGACCGTGAACGTCCACGTCCAAAAGACCAACGTTGAATCCCTCTTCAGCCAAAGCAACAGCAAGATTCACTGCGACAGTTGTTTTTCCAACGCCTCCTTTTCCACTCATAACAGCTATTTTATGCTTTATAAGTTCCATCTTCTCTTTTATTCGTTTTTCCCTTTCAACTCTTCTATTAATAGCCTCAAAACGCTGTTTCTGATTTTCCATCATCATTACCTCCTTGTATATAAAAATTTAAGAGGTCTCCGCAGGGAGACCTCTATTGACTGGCTAAAGCTTCTTTTGCTATTTTAACGTATTCTTTGAAACTCTCCGGATCGTTCACAGCAAGATCCGCTAGCATCTTCCGATTTATCGAAACTCCGGCGATTTTGAGACCATGGATGAACTCGCTGTATTTCAATCCTTCGTTCCTCGCAGCAGCATTTATCCTCGTTATCCACAATCTTCTGAAATCTCTCTTTTTCTGTTTTCTTCCAACATATGAAAACCACTTCGCTCTCATGTACATTTGCTTTGCGAGTTTGTACCTTCTACTGAGAGCGCCTCTGTATCCTTTAGCTTCCTTCAGATATTTTTTCCTTTTCCTTCTGGCGTGTACTGCCCTTTTTACTCTCATACTTCATCCTCCCCTCATCTAAGACCCATGAGTCTCAGCATTCTTCTCTTATCAGCATCGGAGACAACATCTTTCTTCCTGAGTTCTCTTAAAGCTCTTCTACTCTTTTTTCCTGTTTTATGACTGGTGTAAGCATGATGCCTCATGAGTTTTCCACGCCTTGTCAATCTGAATCTCTTCATAGCACTTCTATTGGTTTTCATCTTATTCTTTCCCATATTGGACCCTCCTCATGCGTTTTTAGGTTTCAGAACCATCCACATGTCTCGTCCTTCCAGTTTTGGTTGTGTCTCAACAACCGCAAGGTCTTTCGTGTCTTCTATAACCCGCTGAAGGATCTCCTTCCCTTTCTCTGAAAAAACTATTTCCCTTCCTATGAACATTATCACGACCCTAACCTTGTCCCCATTTTCCAAGAATCTTCTTATATGCTTCAGTTTCGTCTGATAATCGTGATCATCTATCTTTATCCTGAACTTCATCTGCTTAACCTGCATCTGTTTCTGCTTTTTCTTCGCTTCCCTCTGCCTTTTAGCCATTTGGTACTTGTACTTTCCATAATCCATTATCTTGGCAACCGGGGGATTCTCATTCGGAGCAACGAGTACGAGATCCAAGTTTTTCCTTCTTGCGATATCCAATGCCTTCCACGTCGGCATTATTCCTATCTGCTTTCCATTTTCATCAACGACCCTGACCTTGCTCACCCTTATCTCTTCATTTCTTGGAAGATTTACTTCTCCTATAACTTTCCCCTCCTTTTCATTCAGTGAAAGAGCGGGCAAAAGCCCGCTTCCCAAGGAAGTAGCTTCTTCCTATTGACCCTGGTGGCTTTCTGCCCCAGGGTGGGAAGCCGGGCGGCTTCCTCTTCTTGGATCTGGTGGGCCGTGCAGGACTCGAACCTGCAACCCCCTGATTAAGAATCAGGTGCTCTACCTATTGAGCTAACGGCCCACTCTTTCAAATGCCCCTGGGAGGAGTCGAACCTCCATCTGCGGATTAGGAATCCGCCGTTCTATCCGTTGAACTACAGGGGCACCCTTGGTGGAGCCGATGGGACTCGAACCCACGACCTCTACCGTGCCATGGTAGCGCTCTCCCAACTGAGCTACGGCCCCACACCTATTTTGTAATTATACATTATCACCCGAATATTTCAAGATTTCCC
>CAZANP010000082.1:0-1120 GCA_964486555.1 uncultured Thermotoga sp.
GGTGATCATTTCTTTTTGAATATAACCCGTGGAAAGAGCATGGGGCCTTTTGGCCTCCATTTTATCGTTTTTCCAACGATGGAGGTGGGGGTAGGATCTATGGAAACTATCGTTGCACCTTCTGGGATCTTGAGACTAACCTCCGAGTCTCCCACTATGTTCAAAGTCAAACTTCCCATACTTGTATCTATCGCCCCATCTTTTTTTACGGCTATGTTTTTGAGAAAAGCCGTTTCTGATATCTCAAGAATACCTGATCGCACCGTGACGGTGGAATCGAAGGATACAGGAATTATATCCCTTCCAACTTCCTCTCCAACTTTTTTGAAATACTCCTGGAAGGTTTCCTTGGAATTTTTTAGATAAGTTTCTCTGTAACTTTCTCGTTTTCTCGGGTCTTTAAAGAAAAGCCCCGCAACGGTTGTGAAGGTCGCGTTGCCATCGTAGTCATACTCCATGTTGGTTCTGTAGTATACTATCTCAAAAGGCGCTCTTCTTGCGAATATGAAGAAGAGGTCTATCACAAGAAAAGCGATCATGACGAATATGATGAGGTAGAAGATGTTCTTTCCCATTCGATCACCTCAAGAGAATATGTTATCACACATTCTCTTTCATAACAACAGGAGGGATCACCCTTGAGAATTCTGAGTGGTATAAGGCCAACTGGGAAACTCCATATAGGTCATCTTGTGGGGGCTTTGGACAACTGGGTGAAGCTTCAAAATGAAGGGAACGAAACATTCTATTTTGTCGCAGACTGGCATGCCCTCACAACACATTACGATGATGTATCACATTTGAAAGAATACACAAAAGATATCGTGAGAGTTCTGCTCGCTGTAGGGATCGATCCTGAAAGGTCCGTGATTTTCGTTCAATCAGGTGTCAAGGAGCATGCAGAACTCACCCTTCTTTTTTCTATGATCGTCTCGGTCTCGCGACTTGAAAGAGTTCCAACATACAAAGAGATAAAGAAGGAATTGAACTACAAAGATCTTTCAAACGCTGGTTTTCTCATATATCCTGTACTTCAGGCTGCAGATATCTTGATATACAGGGCAGAAGGGGTTCCAGTTGGAGAAGATCAGGTCTACCACATAGAACTCACAAGGGAGAT
>CAZANP010000082.1:1220-4307 GCA_964486555.1 uncultured Thermotoga sp.
AAGCTATGGAAACGTTATAAACATCGAGATAGATGAGAAAGAGCTTGAGAGGATGATCCTCACCATGGTGACGGATCCTGCAAGGAAAAGGAGAACGGATCCTGGAAATCCGGAAAATTGTCCTGTCTGGGAGTACCACAAGGCTTTTGGTGTCACCGAAGAGCAGAGTCAATGGATCCGTGAAGGATGCACAAAGGCAAAGATAGGTTGTGTGGATTGTAAAAAGCTTTTACTTGAGAACATGAGAAAAAGGCTCGTTCCGATCTGGGAAAATCTGAGAAAGATAGATGAGGATCCAAGATACGTTGACGACGTTATAGCCAAAGGTAATGAAAAAGCAAGGGAAGTTGCGGAAGAAACCATGGAGAAGGTTCGAAAAGCTATGAACCTGATGTTCTGAAGGTGACTCTTATGGAACTCGTTTTCAAAATACCTCATTTTGAAGGTCCTCTGGATCTTCTTTTGTACCTTGTGAGGAAAAAGAGACTGGATGTGAGAGAGATTCCTATAGCTCAGCTTGCAGATGAATTCGTTGAATACATCGAGAAGATGGAGAAGATGGACATAAGAATAACATCCGATTTCATAGAGATGGCTTCCACGCTGATGGAACTGAAATCCAAATCACTTCTTCCAAGGTTGAGTGAGGAAGAAAGAGAAGAATTTGAGAGAAAGAAAGAAGAGCTGATGAGAAGGGTTGAAGAGTACATGAAGGTCAAGGAGATATTGGAGACTTTGAGAAAAAAAGAAAGGCTTTTTGAAAGAACACCCGTTAGAATGACTCTCTCTTTTGTCAGAAGTTTCAAAAAGAGAGAAAAATTCCTGAAAATTTTAAAGAGCGTTCTGGATACTCTGGAAACCCAAGAAGCTGTCTATAAAATAAAAACAGAAGAAATCTCGGTCGAGGATATGATGGAAAGAATACTGGAGGAAATGGACGAAGAAGAGGAGATCTATGATGTTCTCGTTAGATCTAAAACAAAGTATGAGCTTCTTGTGAGATTTCTCGCTCTTCTTGAACTTCTAAAACTTGGAAAGATATACTTGGATGGTGAAAAGATCAGGAGGCTATCCTCATGAACTTGAAAGCACTTGTGGAAGCCATCGTTTTTGCATCAAGGGGGATTACTCCAGAGAGGATTTCAAAGATAACGGGAAGGGATGTTGATGAGATAAAGAAAGCTCTGGAGGAGATAAAGAACGACTTTTCTTCTGAAGATCATGGTGTTGAACTTGCAGAAATAGATGGATATTTCAGGTTCTACACAAAACCTGCTTACTCTGACTACGTTTTCAAGATAACACGGAGAAGATTCGACAAGCTTTCGGATTCTCAACTTGAAGTCGTTGCTATACTCCTCGTGAACGGGCCTCTTACCAAAGCAGAACTTGATAGTTTCAGAGGAAGAGATAGTTCTGCCATTCTCTCTTCTCTCCATAAGATGGGTGTTGTGAGGAGAAAAAGAAAGGGTAGATCTTACCTTTATGAACTTTCAAAGAGCTTTAAAGAAGTCACGATGATAGAAGAGACTCTGAAAAGAGTCCTTGAAGATTCTCTCAAAGAGGCATCTGATAACCAGGATCCTTCTCAAATATGACCGGTCTTTGATAGATAGGTTCGATTTTTAATTTCATATCTTGAGACAATTTCACGATTCTGAAAATCGTTCAAACAGTGGTGAAAGGATGGTGATGAACTTGACATGGAGGGAGATACCAAGGAGTTTGAAGAGCTACATATTTCTCTCAGCGATCGGTGGTTTTTCTTTCCTCACATACATAGTATCACCTGCTCTTGGAAGTTTGCTTTCTTTTTCTTTGGAAGATGTTGGTTGGATCTTCAGCGTTTCCTATGCTTTTCAGGCTGTTCTCACTTACGCTCTTGGAAAGAATTTTGAGAGGAGATCTCCAAACATCGCTCTTTTCCTTTCAAAAATTTTCTTCGCTGTTGGGAACATTCTGTTTGCCATGACCACCAAGATCCTCACCTTCATCGTAGCTCAGCTTTTTGTGAGTTTCATGGATGTTTTCTATCCATCGGTTGTCATGTACGAGCGCGCTATATTCCTACCAAGGCATAGAGAAAAGCTCTATTGGTTTCTCTTCACTTTCAGCGATATGGTAAAAGCTGTTGGATATTCCTTATTCGTGTTTATCCTGGCTCCTAACCTCTCAGGTCTTTCTTTCTACAGGACCATTTTCCTGGTAATAGCGAGTGCCAACATCTTCTACGCTCTCTCATTTATATTCATACTGCCAAAAGTGAGAAGTGGCAGCGATTTTCATGAGGAACATGTCCAAAAACTATCTGATAAGAGAACTTTCCTCCTTTTGATGTTTCATCAGTATCTTGCCTACACCTCCTTTGGCTTTGGAAGCTTTATGATAATAACTTATTACCTGATAGAGTACTTTAAACTCGGACCGAGCTCTCCCATCCTATTTGAAGTTCTGTTTTCTGTGTCTGTCGTCATGTCACTTCTGTGGAGACCACAACTTAAAACATCTCCTGTATTCAACATGATATTCGGAAGTTTTCTACTTTCATTTTCCTTTTTTGTGATGTGCGTTCCCAACGTTTATGTGTTCTTCTCAGCGCATTTCATCATGGGGATAGCTTTCGTTCTTTGGCTTCCCGGGAAAGAATCCGTTAAAATGGAGATAGCGCCAAAGGAGCTTGGAAGATGGGAGGGATTCTTTCAGGGGTTGAACATATTCACAAGGATCTTCACACCGGCCTTGTCTGCAATAGTAGCAACGAATTTGGGGTATTTCTATGTCTTTTTCATCGCGGGATCTCTGGTCCTGGCCTCATCACTTTTCCTGATACCAGTTTTCACAGTCTACAGAAAAGGCCATAGAAACAGCTGAATGGTATAATTGAAAGGCCAGGAGGATGATATCAGTGGGAATAGCAAATTTATTTAAAAAACTCGAAAAACTACCCTCCGAAACGAAAGAGGTTTTTCTTGAATTTCTGAATCAGCTCGATGAGATGAATAAACGAATCAAAATAGGAGTGACCAAAGAGGAGTTCAAAGAACTCAAAGATGCCATTTTGGAGCTGACTAAAGCTCAGAAAGAGAC
>CAZANP010000082.1:4407-6274 GCA_964486555.1 uncultured Thermotoga sp.
AAGGATTTCAAAGCTCGAGACTGCCATTGTCGAATTGACGAATGCTCAGAAAGAAACCGAGAAGAGACTTTCAAGACTTGAGAGGGTCGTGGAAGAATTGACAATGAATGTGAACAAATTAACAAAAGAGGTTACGGTGATAAAGAAAGAAATAAGAGGACTTTCAAGAACCGTTGCTTACGCTCTAGAGAACGAAGCGTTCAGGATGCTTCCAAAGTTTTTGAAGGAAAGATACAATATAGAGATAATCGATAGATTGATAAGGACGGAGATAAAAGGAAGGGAAGTGAACTTCTTTGCAAAAGCTGTAAGGAATGGAGAGGAAATTTTCGTGATAGGTGAGTCCACATTGAGATTTGACAGTAAAAAGAAGCTTTCCCAGGTTCTCAAGAGTCTTGAGAGTGTCACGGAACTGCTGAGGGGAGAAGTGGTTCCGATTCTTGTGACACATTACGCAAAACCAAAGCTTAAAGAGGAAGCAGAAAAAAGAGGAATTCTTGTGATTCAGAGCTTCGAATGGATCTGATCATAGAAGTTCTGCAGCTCTTGTTGCAAGGTGTGACCTTTCGCCTTTCGTCAGAAACACGGTTGAAGCTCTATCGTCTCCAACGAATTTTGAAGATACGTAAACCAAACCGTTCGTGTGCATGTCAAGGTATGGTGTATCTATCTGATAGGGATCTCCGATCAAAACCACCTTTGTCCCTTCTCCAACCCTTGTGAGAATGGTCTTAACTTCATGAGGTGTCAGATTCTGCGCTTCATCTATTATCATGTACTGACCTGGTATCGACCTTCCCCTTATGTACGACAGAACTTCTATTTCCAGTATACCCCTTTTTCTCAGTTCCTTTATGTTCAATCCCTTGATCTTTGCTATCAATTCCAAATTATCCATTATAGGCTGGAGCCACGGTTTCATCTTCGTTTCTATGTCCCCTGGAAGGTACCCTATATCCCTTCCAACGGGAATCGTCGGCCTTGTAACTATTATCCTCTCGTACTTTCCCTCTTCCAGAACCTTCTTCAATCCACATGCAAGGGCAAGAAGCGTTTTCCCAGTTCCTGCAACTCCTATTAAAGTCACAAGATCTATCTCATCATCGAGAAGAGAGTCCATGGAGAAAACCTGCTCTCTGTTTCTTGGTTTTATACCGAACGCTTCTCTCTCGAAGATTCTGATCAATTTTCCTTTTCTGTACCTACCGTAAACATCTCCAAGATCCACGTAAGTGTTTGGAGGTATGTCAAGCTGTATTTCTACCTTTCCATTTTTCAAAAGCTCTTTCTTCAAATCTTCGTTTTCAATCTCGACGTAACCTTTATGGATCTTTTCCATATCCGATCTATCGGTCAGATAATCCTGAGCTGGTATTCCCAAGGAATCAGCTTTTATTCTGAGATTTATATCTTTCGTAACGAGGAAAGTTGGAATATTGCTCTTTCTCTTCACGTCCAGAGTGTATGCAAGAATCCAGTTGTCCATGTACCTTTCGTGGAGAAACCTGGGAGTGTCGACGTTTCCCTTCACAACGTGTACCCTCAGAATCCCTCCATTTTCAAGCTGGATCCCTTTCTGAAGACTACCCTTTTTTCTCAGCTCATCGATCTTTCTTATGACATCCCTTGCGCTCTTTCCAACGCTTCCACTTTCCTTCTTGAGTTTGTCGAGTTCTTCAAGAACGGGCAAAGGGATTATCACGTTGTTATCCTCGAACGAAAATATGGCGTTTGGATCGTGAATCAGAACGTTCGTATCGAGAACGTAGTTTTTGACCATGGATCATCCCCACCTCCTGACGAACTCGTCAACGTTACCGTATCCCACTATTTTAGAGAGTTTTATGAAAACCTTCGCAGTCACCAC
>CAZANP010000083.1:0-5887 GCA_964486555.1 uncultured Thermotoga sp.
ATATCCTTTAAAGATCCACCAAAGGTTCCAATGGGGGTCCTTTTGGCACCGAGTATGAAGACATTCCTCACGCTTCCACCTCACAAGTATCCAATTTTCTGAGCTTCCTTCTTGAGGAAACCTCTGAAATCTGGATGAGCTATGCTGATGAGCTCCAGCACCCTTTCTCTGATAGTTTTACCTCGAAGATGCGCTACTCCGTACTCTGTTACCACATAGTCCACATCCTGTCTTGGTACGGTCACAGGAGATCCTTCTGGGAACAGGGGAACGATTGTCGATACTGTACCATTCTTGGCTGTGGATCTCAAAGCGATTATTCCTTTTCCTCCAGGGCTCATCACTGCTCCTCTGTGGGTGTCGAGTTGTCCCCCTGTTCCACTGTAATGCTTCGTACCTATAGCCTCTGAACAGACATTCCCTGTAAGGTCCACCATGATCGCCGTGTTTATGCTCACCATCTTTTCATTTTGAGCGATGACGTATGGGTTGTTAACGTACTTACCTCTTAAAAAGAGAACAGCGGGATTGTCATCTATGAACTCGTACATTTTTTTAGAGCCATAAGCGAAAGTACAGATGAATTTACCGGGCCATAGCGTTTTCTTCTTATTCGTTATCACTCCCATTTCGAAGAGATCTATCATGGAGTCCGTGAGCATCTCTGTATGAACTCCCAGGTCTTTTTTGTCTTTTAAGAACAAGGCGACAGAATTCGGTATCCCACCTATTCCGAGCTGTATCGTGGAGCCATTCTCTACCAGATTCGCAATGTTTTCTCCTATTCGCCTCTCAACATCGGTGGGTTCAACTGCAGAAATTTCAGGAAGAGGATAGTCAACCTCCACAACAAAATCCACATCCCTTATGTGAACGTGAGTATCGCCGTGTGTCTTCGGAGCATTCGGATTGACTTCGAGGACTACCATCTCGGCAGCTTCCAATATATCTTTTTCATAAACTACACTTGCAGAGAGAGTGAGAAAACCATTTTTGTCCATGGGTGAAGCAACACCAACGAAAAGATCGATCTTCCTGGAGGATATCAGATTGGTACCAGCCTGATGAAGATTGTTTGGAACATAGGTAACCGTTTTGATACCCTTCTTAACGGCTTCTCGATTTGATGGACCATAGAACCAGGAGTTGTTCATGAACTTTCCTTCGTAAGTCTCATCAAGATAAAAATTGTAGTCTTTGATATTCAGACACGTGAAGATAGAAACGTTATCAACATCGGCTTCATGAAGATGAGAAAGGAAGAGTTGAGGTTCCATAGGTGTCATACCTGCAACTATCGTCATACCGGGTTTAAGAATCTTGAGGACATCTTCAACACTCACTTTTTTCATTTCATATTCTTTTCCCCACTTCATTTCATCCCCCCTTGATGCCTTCGTAGAGAGTTGGAGAGAGCTCCATCAAGAATTTCTTGAAATCCTCTTCAGAATGTTTTTCGAAGACGATCAACTCCATCCCCATGAAGTGACCGATACCCATGAGGAAAACTGCCAGGTTTTCAGGTTCAATCGGCCTCAGTTGCCCTTTATCCATGGATTCCTTTAGTGGTTTCAGATAGCTCTGATGAATTTTCTCGTAATACCAAAGGCCTGTTTCAGGTATCACGAATTCCGCTTCTCGAACGATCTTGTACATATCGGAATGCATTCTAAAAAATTTCAGAAAAGCGTAATATCCTGCTATTTCCGCATCTCTTCTGTCCTTGAAATTGGATATCACGTTTTTCAATGTTTTTCGAAAAGCCTTGTTGGTTCTGATGACGAGTTCTTTCAATACGTCCTGCTTTGTTTTGAAATAGAGATAAAAGGTACCTTGAGCAAATCCAGCACTTTTCGTTATATCTGAGATCTGTGTTTTTTTGTATCCAAAAGCACCGAAGAGCTTTTCAGCACTTTGAAGTATCTTCATCTTCGTGGTATCCTGCTCAAGCTCAACAGGTTCTATGGTGACATCGAAAACTCTCGAATCGAGTTGATGTTGATCGGGATCCACACCATGAAGTATGAAATCCATAAGATCTCTGAAATCATCTTCATCTATGATTTTTTTCTTCCAAAAATAGGACCATATTGCAAAAAATCTTACAGATCCCCAGAAAAACCAGAAAAAGGTATCGTTGGCTTTAAAACCAATTTCTGAGAGTTTTCCCATGAGAATCCTCTTCAGATTTTTAAGGATACTCGTTTCTATGTATTCCGCCTCGTGGAGAACTTTACACAGAAGTGTGTTATCCTCCACGAAATACAGGTAATCCTCTATCAACCTCGTCAACTTACTTTCCAAGCACTTTCCACGCACTTTCAACGAAACATCGAGCCTGTTGAAAGCTTGTTCAACAATCTCCTTCAAGATGTCTTTTTTAGAAGAGAAGTATCTATAGAACGATCCGTTACTGACGTTGGCTTTCTTCGTTATCGAGAGGATGGAAACGTCACTGAAACACCTTTCGGCAAAAAGTTGCTCAGCTGCTTCCAGCATTCTCTCCTTCACGTTCTTCTTCAGATTTTCTGATTGTATTCTCATTTTTTACACCCTCTTCAGTAAACTGAATCAATTCTCAATAAAAATACAAAAAATAATAATTGAGTCACCATCTAGATATGTTAAAAAATTACCAACAAATCATCAAAATCCATTTTTGAAAATTATCCCCGATCTCTGTCGATTATTCTTCAATATACGTCCACATCTTCTCACCACATAACTTTTCACTGAATTTTGAAACTCTTATAGAGCATATCCAAGACCTGTCATTTTCCTCAGATTCAATCTTTTCAAGAGTTCATCATGAGACATATCATGTTTCTCTGCTAAGATCTTCAAGGTCTTTGCGAAATCCCAATTCGCTTTTTTGATAGCTTCCGAAACCTCTTCATATCCGAATATCTTTATGAGTGGTGTAAGATTCGATGTGGATCTTCTCAGATTCTCTTCACACCGTTCGGCGTTAGCTTCTATCTTCAAAACGTATTCCCTGAGTGAAAGGCATGCTCTGTTCAGAAGTTTCAATGATTTCAGGGTGAAGTGAACGATGGCGGGAGCGAATTGATTCAATTCCAGGTTTCCAAGAGAGCAACAATGGGTTATTATAACGTCGTTTCCAAAGACAACATGACAGATCTGCATCACATATTCTGGTATCACAGGATTTATTTTTCCAGGCATTATGGAGCTTCCTGCCTGAACTTTGGGAGGGATGAGCTCACCTATCGCAGTATTTGGGCCACTTGAGAGGAGTCTTATATCGTTCGATATCTTGTAAAGGTTCACAGCGAGCGATTTCAAAAGGCCATGGATCTCTGAGAAAACGTCCCAATTCTGTGTGGCGTCTATCAGGTTCTCAGCTTTCGCTATCTTCACCTTCGTCACTTCTCTAACTTTTTCGGTTATCTTGAGTATGAAATCCTTTGGAGCTCCTATTCCTGTCCCTATAGCCGTTCCTCCTATGTTCACACTTCTGATCCTCTCTTCAACCTTGTGGAGTCTCCATCTGTCTCTGGCCAACGCATCTGCAAAGGCTCCAAATTCCTGTCCCAACATTATGGGAGGGCCATCCATGAGTTGAGTTCTTCCAGGTTTTCTTATGCTGTAGAATTGCTTTTCCTTTTCTTGAACAGCCTCCTGGAGCTTTATCACACCTTCGATGAGTTCTCTGAGTCTTACGATGACAGCGATCTTCGCAGCTGTTGGGAAGGTATCGTTCGTGGATTGGTGAAGGTTCACATGGTCTATAGGATGAACCAGGTATTCTCCCTTTTTCCCTCCAAGGATTTCCGTAGCTCTGTTTGCGATGACCTCGTTTATGTTCATGTTTATGGATGTTCCAGCACCTCCAACAAGAGGATCGACAACAACGTGTTTTCTGAGCTCTTCCCATTCATCACACGCTTTCACTATAGCATCCCTTATCTTCTCATCGATGTATCCCAGTTCTCCATTCAGAATGGCACATGCCTTTTTCACCATGAAATAAGCCCATATGAACCTTTCATCCATCTTTTCGCCCGTCTCTGGAAAATTCAAAAGGGCTCTCTTCGTGTGAACACCGTAGTACGCCTCATCATCTATCTCGAGCTCTCCAAGGTAATCTTTTTCAATCCTCACACTTCCACTTCCCTTTTGAAAACTCTGATCGCTCTATCTAAAATACCATGGAGATAAGAGATCGTAACACCGTAATTGGTCATGGGGATGCCCAATCTTTTCGACATCCTAACCCTTCTCATCATGGCCGATCTGTTGAGAACGCATGCTCCACAGTGTATTATGAGTTTTGCTCCTTCCAGCTCTTCAACGTCAGGAAACTCTTTCCCTGCAATGACCTTGAATTCGATCTTTGCCCCTGTATGGTTAACAAGCCACCTTGGTATCTTCACACGTCCTATATCCTCAGTTAAAGGCCTGTGGGTGCATCCCTCCATTATCACCACTTTGTCACCATCTTGAAGCTCTTCTATTTTCCTCACGCTCTCCACGAAATAACTCAGATCCCCCCTGTACCTCGATTCCAAGATCGAAAACGTTGTGAGCTCCACATCATCCGGTATATCGGATACGACTTTCATGACAACCTGAGAATCTGTAACAACGAGTTTTGGTTTCATACCAATGTTCTCCAAAGTGTATCTGAGTTCTCTCTCCTTCACAACGAGTGCAATCGCTTCTCTATCCAAAGCTTCTCTTATGGCATGAACTTGAGGCATTATTAGTCTTCCTTTGGGAGCTCCAAGATCTATGGGAACTACCAGGACAACGAGATCCCCTCCATCTATGAGGTCTCCAAGGTACGGTATCTCCTCGTCAGTCGGCAGTATACTGTGGAGAATCTCACCTATGCTATCGAACCCTTCCCTTCTTTTTGCAGAAACAACGAGAACTTTTGCATCATACTTATCCTCGTACAATCTCTTCAATTCCTCTGCTCTATCTTTCAGGACATCCGATTTGTTCACGATTATCACAAAAGGAATTTCCATTTCTTTGAAAAGGGACGTGATATCTTCCTCGTATTGGGAAGGTTGATCATCCACTATCAATATTCCACAATCTGCTCTGTAAAAAACCCTTCTTGCCCTCTCAATCCTGAGTTTTCCAAGGGATCCCACATCATCGAGTCCAGGTGTATCTATGAGGGTTACAGGACCTATGGGAGATAGTTCCATACTCTTGTAAACGGGATCCGTGGTTGTTCCTGCAACATCGCTGACGATGGATATGTCCTGTCCAACGAGCGCGTTCATGAAGGACGATTTACCAACGTTCCTTCTTCCAGCTATAACTATGTACTTTCTGAAACCTGCATCGGGCATCTTCATGAAATCTCACTCTCCTTATAAAAAATCCCCTTCGCAACCGAAGGGGACTATTCCCCCCTCGGTGTCAGAAAATTCCTCCACCTCAGGAAGGAATGTCTATTTTTTCACATTCACCATCGTTTTATATTATATCTTGAAGGATCCCTATCATGAAATGTGGGGTGATCCTCCATGAGAAGGTTTCTCATGGTGACGATGTTGGCTTCATTATCTTTTCTAATGACTATGTGCGCTCCTAGGAATTCCAACCGAGGAAAAATCACAAGTGGAAGTGATTTATGAAGCAGGGGGACCTGAGGGATTCTTTGTAATCGATGTTGAAGACCCAGAAAATCCTCATATACTAGCAAACCAGGATACCGACGGGTGGTGCTTTAGTGTGTTCTTGGATGAAAATCACCTGTATGTGGCCGATGGGTTCGGTGGACTCTTGATATTCGACGTCCTAAATCTTCAAAAGCATAGCATTAAAAGACACTCAAGATGTATCTTACGATGTTTGGGCTGATAAAGATGGCGTATACATAGCTGATGGGGAGAACGGCCTTGTG
>CAZANP010000084.1:0-5859 GCA_964486555.1 uncultured Thermotoga sp.
AGCAAGGAAATTGATAACGGAATGAAATCAGTTCAATCCAAGTATTCTATGTACCGTTTTTCATACCCTTTGCTACTCATGATTACACCTTAACCGGAATGATTCACTTTTTACAGTTGTTTACGAAAAGGGACTGAACGATAAATTTGATAATTTTGAAACTCTCATGATACCTCATCTCAATTATCACCTTCAAGGATTCTTTCCTCTATGGTTCTCCTAAGCTCATCTTCTTTCATTATTTTTCGTGCCACACCAGATTTTATAGCGCTCTTAGCGGTTGCAAAGGCTACTTCCACAACGGCGTGTTTATCCATAGCTGGTGGTAAGATGGAATCCTCCTTTAGATTATCCTCCCAATAATCTGCGAGTGCTCTGGAAGCATCGATCTTCATTTGCTCGTTTATCTCCTTTGCCCATACATCTAAAGCTCCTCTGAACACTCCAGGAAATGCTAGAACGTTGTTCACCTGATTTGGATAATCTGATCTTCCAGTCGCTACGATCCTTGCACCATTTGCTTTTGCTTCATCTGGAAATATTTCAGGTGTAGGATTTGCCATCGCAAACACTATCGGATCTTCCGCCATTCTCTTTATCATATCACCAGTTACCAGATTTCCCCTTGAGACACCTATAAATACATCTGCACCTTCCATAGCCTTCGCAAGGTCTCCTGATATTCCCTCTGGATTCGTCTTACTCGCAAGTTCAAGATGATATTTATGAAGGATCGTTCTCTTATCGTAAGGATTGAGTATACCGTTCCTGTCACATAAAAGCATTTTCCCCACACCCATATGAAGTAGGAATTTTGCAATGGCCGTTCCTGCCGCTCCGATACCGTTTATAACGACCTTTATCTGAGATAGCTTCTTATTTACTATCTTCAGTGCGTTCAAAAGAGCAGCACCAACTACAATGGCGGTACCGTGCTGATCATCGTGAAAAATCGGTATATTTATCTTCCCTCTCAACTTTTCTTCTATTTCGAAGCATCTCGGTGCTGAGATGTCTTCGAAGTTTATCCCACCAAAAGTTGGTGAGATCATCAAGCTGAATTTGACGATTTCATCCACATCCTGTGTGCTGATGCAAAGTGGTATAGCATCTACCCCTCCAAACTCTTTGAACAAAAGGGCTTTCCCTTCCATAACCGGCATTGCAGCGTAAGGTCCAACGTTACCAAGCCCTAGCACAGCCGATCCATCACTTATAATCGCCACGAAATTCCAGCGCATGGTTAGTTCATTTACGAGTAATTCGTTCTCATGTATTTTCTTTGCTACCTCTGCAACACCAGGTGTGTACAGCATGGATAGTTTTTTCCTATTATTCGCATGTTCTTTTACACGTATCTCTATCTTCCCTCTAAGATCTTTATGAAGTTTCAAGGCTTCCTCGTATATGTTCACAGATTACCCCTCCTACTAGCAAGAATAACATCTATGGTTTGCTCACAAAAACCTTTATCTATCATTCCTCGATTTTTAAGGATTCTCAAACTTAATGAGGGTGACACTTAGATTAAATCAAATTAGAAGGGGATTATAAAAATGAACGACAGGCCAATTTTAAGAGGGGTGGAGATTCTTGCATGGCCTTTATTGTGCTTAAATTCTGAGGATGATCAAAATTTGAGGATAGCTGAAAAATTTTTTCTCTAAAAAATCCTCATTTTTTAGAATGAAACACTTAGATACCTTTTTAATACCCTTCACGCATTCACACATTTGTCAAAACACCTAAGAGCTCTTATATATAGCTTTCATGAGAGGTTTCCTGTGCTTTTCTAGATAATCTTTTACTTCCTCTAAAGTGAGAACATCCGTTACGAGCTTTTCAAATACGAACTCATCTTTTTCTATGATCCTCACAGCTTCTCTCATTGTGAAGGGATTGAGGTAAGATCCTAAAATCCTAATCTCTTTTTTGTATATCTCAAAAGGTGATATCTCTACTTTCTCTCCCTTAGGTACTACTCCAAATTGTAGGATCGTTCCACCCTTTCCAACATGCTCAAAACACGTTTTAAATCCTTCGATACTTCCTGAACATTCAATCGTCAGATCGTACATTCCACTTATTCTTTCAATCACAACTTTCATGTTGAAGTTCTTTTCAACATATTCCGCCCTTTTTTCATCCTTCTCGAATAACGTTATATCCCCTGCTACAAACTTTTTTTTGAGTAACATAGAAAATATGACACCCACACTGCCAGCTCCAACTATCAATACCTTCTCTGGTGATAAGTTTTTTATCATCCTGACACCGTTCAAAATACAAGATAGAGGCTCTGAAAATACGGCTCTCTCCAGAGGGACATCTTTTGATAGGGGATAGACTTGCTCATCATCAACGATCAAGGCTTCGGAAAATCCACCGGGCTCTGTAACACCCGTTGCCCTCAAATTGGTACACAGATTCACTCTACCTTGCCTGCAGTATTCACACTTACCACATGCTTTGTTCGGATCAACTACTACAAGCTGCCCTTTCTCAAACGAATCTGATTTTTCAACGATCCCCACAATTTCATGACCTGGGATGACTGGATACACTGTTTCTGTCTCCCCTGAATATATTTTGTAATCCGTTCCACACACACCACAACTCAGAACCTGCAGGATCGTTTTACCCTTTTCAAAAGTTGGATAATTTACATCATCAACTCTGATATAGTGAGGCTTTTCTATAACGATGGCTTTCATATTACTACCTCCTGTCTTTCTTATCCTACCACACTGTGTACCCTCCATCTATGACCAAATCGTGTCCCGTTATGTAATCAGAAGCTTCACTTGCTAGGAAAACGGCTGCTCCTTGAATGTCGGAAACTTCTCCCAACCTTCCTAACGGGATCCATTCAAGCCACTTGGGTACAAGGTTCCGAACCTCTGGTGACTCAACCAAAGGTGTCCTTATGTATCCTGGACTTATGCTGTTCACTCGTATTCCATACGGTGCCCACTCCGCTGCTAGGGTTCTTGTCAGGTGAATGACAGCAGCTTTTGATGCGTTGTAAGCGGATTGATTTTGAGGTCTGTTCACGATGTGTCCTGACATCGAAGCTATGTTGATTATCTTCCCGTACTTCTTTGGAGCCATAGCTTTGAACACCGCTTGAGCACACAAAAAAACCCCTTTCAAATTCACGTTTATAACCCTCATCCATCTATCCTCAGGATACGTCTCCGCATTCGCCCAATCTCCTATCCCAGCGTTGTTGACGGCTATATCGAGTTTTCCCCATTTGTCTAAGATCATCTGAACAGCTTTTTGACAATCTTCAGCTACTGTAACATCTTCAACATAGACTAAAGAGTCCCTTTCTAGCTCTTTTATCTCTTCTGCTACTTTCTTTGCTGTCTTTTCATTTATATCCATTATAGCAACAGAAGCTCCCGCTTCAGCCAATGCAAGAGCAATAGCTCTACCGATACCCTGTCCTCCTCCTGTTACGAAAGCTGTTCTATTATCCAATTTGAATTTATCAAGAATACTCATTACCGAACACCTCCAAACGATTAAAACGAAATCCATGAATTGCTTATTCTTCCTTATAGCTTCCCACTATCATGCTGATTATCTCTTCCTTGGTCGTTTCATGAATCAACCTTTCCCCCACTTTTCTACCACTCCGTAGAACGACTATTCTGTCGGCTATAGCGAAAACATGATCTAAGTTGTGGCTCACAAGTATTATAGACCCTCTATTCTTTTATAAGATCAAGAACTTTTGCACTTTCTATGGAACCTTCTCCACCACTGAAACTCGTTCCACCTATGATGGTAGCAGCGATCGCATCGAGTTCATAACCGTTGGCAACTGTGGGATTCGTTGCTCCCATTTGTCCTGTTAGCAGAAGTCCGGCGATTCCACTCAAGAAACCAGAGATCACGTACAGAGAAAGCGTGTATCGTTTAACTGGAATACCACACGCGAAAGCCGCTCTGAAATTGGCACCGATTGTGTAAACATTCGCACCAAATCTTGTATTGGATAGAATGAAATGAGCTATTATATCTACTGAAGCGGCTATGAGTACTAAAACAGGTATGGGACCCACTTTACCGGAAATAGCTTTTGAAAAAACAGGCGGAAGTCCCCATATTATCTTTCCACCACTGAATATCTCAGCGAGAGTCCTTGCAATCATCAGAGTTACAATAAAAAGATTCATTCTAAGCTTTTTTCAATCTCAATCCGTTTAAAGTGGCTCTAGAGAGGAAGGTAGTAAAAATAGCAAAAAGAGTGATCTTTCTGGCAGATCATACAAAATTTGGAAAAGAATTCCCCTGGAGAGTGGCCACAATGGAGGAAACGTATGTGGTGGTGACTGACAGAAAACCCGATGAGATTTTCTTGAAACTGGCAAAGAAATACGATACCACAATCATCTTTCCTAGAGGAACTCTCTAATTTTTCAGGTAGCTCACCGACCCACGTTCTATGAGTCTGGCTTTAAGCACCACTTTTCTATTCTCTCTCTTTGACGAATTCAGAAGATCCATAAGGATAGTCGCTGCTATTATTCCCATCTCCTCAACTGGTTGCTCAATAGAGGTTATAGGCACTTTACTGAATCTATGCCAGGGAGTATCATCGAAGCTTATCAGGGATATATCATCCGGTATTTTCACTCCTAAATCCTCAAAAGCTTCGAGTACACCTATTGTCATGATGTTGTTGAAACTTATCAAGGCTGTAGGAAGATTTTTCACTTTACCAAACATTTCCTTCGTTACCTTTCTGGAGATGTCTATAGAATATTCACCACGAAGAATCCACCGTTCCTTCGTTTCAAGATTCAGGTCTTTAACTGCTTTAATGAATCCTTCAAATCTTTTTTTAGAAGTATAAATACTACTGGGACCTACAATAGCACCTATTTTTCTATGACCCCTGTCTTTCAAATATACAACTGCCTCGTATATAGCACCAGCGTTATCCACGATAACGTAACTCGCATCCAACCCTTCTATCACTCTGTCAACAAAAACCACTGGCTTCCCCTGCGACAGGAAGTCTCTGTAGTACCTGGATACCCTCTGCCTGCCATTCACAGCGGACGTGGCGGTGATTATTCCATCTGTATTGTATTTCATGAAAGTCAACACGTATTCTTGTTCTTTCTTTATCTCCTCATCTGTGTTAGAGAGTATGTATCTGTAATTTCTCTGATAAAGAATCTTTTCGATGGATAGTACGAGCCTTCCGAAGAATGAATTACTCACATCTGGAATCACAATTCCTATGATATGGCTTTTCGTGGTCCTTAAAGAACTCGCAATCATATCTTTCTTGTAGTTCAGTTTCTGAGCAGTTTTAATTATCTTCTCTCTCAATGCAGGATTAACCCCTGGTCGATTGTTCAGAGCCTTGGAAACGGTAGAAGGTGACACGTTCAAAATTCTTGCAATATCTTTTATCCTCATGATATCGACCTCTTTATCACCTCTCAATCATGAATATCTTATGACAAAACTATAGTGAGAAAAAGTCGATGTTTGAAAACCTTCAAACCTCTTTTTCCAACTTTTTCAGTCTCTCTATGGATACCTTGGCATACTCATCCCATAGCTCTTTGTAGAGGCCCAGCTTTACAGCAAGATAAGGATTGGGAACTGGCGGTAGAGGTTCAAGTGCCAAAGCCCTCTGGTAGTTTATCTCTTTCAAAGCCTTCACCATCGATCTGAAATCCGTGTGTCCATATCCCACAGCTTGCCTGTTGCTGTCAGCAATGTGAACGTTCACCAACAGATCTTTCACCATGATAAACGGATCGTAGAAATTTTTCTCCTCTATGTTCATATGGAAAGTATCGAGATGTATCTTCATAGCTGGAGAACCTA
>CAZANP010000085.1:0-5853 GCA_964486555.1 uncultured Thermotoga sp.
AAGGAGAATCTGAAAAGTTGATAAGAGAGGCTTTGGAAAACCCGGTGGATATGAAACCACTAGAGAATATCTTGGATAGGGATTCCAAAGTCACCATAGTTGTCGATGATGCCACACGCCAAACACCGACAAGGCAGATAATAAAACACGTTCTGGAAAGACTTGAGAAGATAGGTATAAAAAGGAAGAGCATCCTCATACAGATCGCCAACGGTATGCACAGGCTAACCACCGAAGATGAGAAAAAGAAAATACTTGGAGAGGATGTTCTGAACTTATTCGAGGTTCAGGACAATTACCCTGAAGATAGAGATCGTTACGAATACCTTGGAAAGACATCGCGGGGTACTCCTTTGTACATAAACAGAAGAGTCACAAATGCTGATTTGGTAGTGACCATAGGTATGATCAAATCACATGCGTTCGCTGGTTTCACGGGAGGAGCTAAAAGCATCATACCTGGTGTCTCATCAAGAGAGACTATTCTCTCGAATCATTGTTTCAAATTTGTGGAATATCCAAATGGAATACTTGGAGATGCTGAGAGAAGTGTTACACGCCAGGATATGGAAGAAGGTGCTAGGAAACTCCCGGTATTCATCATGAACGTTGTTCTCAACAAGGAGAATCGGATAATCGATGTTGTGAGTGGAGATATTGTTTCAGCTCATCGCAGGGGTGTGAAAACTTTCAAGGAGATGGCAGAGATCTATCTAAATGAACCGATAGATCTGGTCATAGTGGAAGGAGGTTATCCCGGATCTATAAATCTGTATCAAGCACTCTTTGGTTGCAACGTGGCATTAACGACACGAAGACCCATACTGAAAAGAAACGGGACGATCCTCTTTCTAGCTCAGTGTAGAGAAGGTGTTGGAAGCGACATAATAGAGAGACTTTTTGATGAGTTCAAGGATCCTGGGGGTGTTCTGAATTACCTGAAGAATTCTGAGACTATTCCAGAACAATGGGCCGCACAGTTTCTGGCGTCGTTCTTGCTGATCTCCAAGATAGGTATTGTAACTGAAGGTATACCGAAAAGGAAGCTGGAAAAGCTGGGATTGATACCCTTCAACACTATACAGGAAGCTATCGATTCGTTTTTATCCGAAAACGAAGATTTGAAGATAGCAATCATAAAAGATCCAGATTTCGTGATACCGAATTTGAGGTAATCATTCAGCCATGCCAAATAGTTTCGGTAAGAACAGAACCGTTTCTGGGAAGTAGGTGACTAGAAACAGGATTATTATAGAAGCTATTATGAAAGGAACCATATCTTTAGCTATTTTACCTATGGGAAGACCACTCACAGCTGCTCCTGTAAAGAGAGCTGCTCCATAAGGTGGTGTCATAAGGCCTATTATCAGGTTGAAGCCCATCACAACACCGAAATGTACTGGGTTCAAACCGTAATGGTTCACCGCAACGGGTAAGAAAGTTGGGGCAAGAACCAGCAAAGCTGGCATGGCATCCATGACCATTCCAAACAGAAGAAGAAACACATTCACAAACAATAGAAAAAGGAAGCGATTGTCCCCTATAGTGGATTCAAGGAAGTTTGTAAGAACATCAGGCACTTTCTCAACTGCTAGTATCCTGCTGAAGATGCTCGATGTTCCTGTCAGCATGAGAATAGCTGTCGATGTTATCATAGCGTTTTTAAAAGAATGTAAGATATCCTTCCCAATCCTTCCTTTCTTGACGATCAATGAAAGAACAAGGCCGTAAAGCACTGCTATTGCGGAAGCCTCGGTTGGTGTGAATATACCACTCAGTATACCGCCGAGTATGATGAAAGGCATCATTAAAAACGGGATCGCTCCCATCAGCGTTTTCAGCTTTTCTTTAGTTCCCATCTTTATAACCTGGCGGGGGAACTTCTTCTTCCCGGCCATGAGCCTGATGACCATCATCTGGGCAATTCCTACCAAAATACCAGGGATAGCCCCACCCAAAAGCAACCCACCGATGGACACGCCTGTTATTGCCCCTAGAAGAACCATCATTATGCTCGGTGGAATCAAAGGTCCTTGAATGGAAGAGCTCACAGTCAAAGCCGTGGAGAAGCTTCTATCGTATCCCGCTTCGTTCATGGAATCCATTATCAAACGTCCAATACCTCCAACATCAGCGATAGCAGATCCCGATACACCTCCAAACAACATGCTGGCAAGAACATTGACGTATGCAAGTCCTCCTCTGTACTTTCCAACAACGATGTTTGAGAAATCAGCTATCTTTTTGACTGTTCCGGAATACGCCATGAGTTCACCGGCCAGAATGAAAAATGGAATTGCCAGAAGGGTGAAAGCATCCAACCCTGTGAAAAAGGTATGAACAACAAGGTAAAGAGGATCTCCTTTAACCAGAAAGTATATGATGGAACTGAGAAGCATCGTGAAGGAAAGGGGTATTCCCATTATAGTGAAAAATGTGAAAGACAGGATCACAACGAGAAGAGGAAGAGACATTGCATCATCCCTCCTGGGATCTGACGATGTATTTGAAGATTATCTGGAACGCCATCAAAATACCACCAATTGGAAGGGCCATGTACACGTAGAAAAACGGGATTCTTAAAGCCGGTGTCCTCATTATCAGAGCATCCACCGCCATTGCAAATCCTTCTTTTATGACCACAACATACGATGCGAATATGAGAACATCTATGATGAATGACCATCTCCTGCGAATCTTATCTGGCATCTTATCTAACACTATCAAAAGGGCGGGGTGTTTGTTCTCTCGAAAAACAATCCCACAGGCTATAGTCACCATGTAAAACATCATGTATCTGGTGAGTTCAGCTGTCCAGAAAACAGGTCTTACAAGGACGTACCTGTTCAATATACCGAAGATCGTTACACCAAACATCGATATCAAGAGTGCTACACCAACGTATGTTGCCAATTTGCTTAAAAATTGATCGAGCTTTTTCAGCATGGAACTTCCTCCTTGAGTATTTACTAAAACCATGGAAGGGATATAGATCCCCCCCATGGTTTTATTCCTCCTCAAATTATTTCCCCATGGAAGCAGCTTCCGTTACGAGCTTCTGTTTGGCCTCTTCAACGACTTTAAGGAACTCTTCAACAAGGTCCTCACCTAGTTTCTTTACAAGGTATTCTTTAACGTAAGGTTGGGTTTTTTCCTTCCACTGTTTTATCTCTTCAGGTGTTGGAACGTACACCTTCATCCTCTTTTTGACCTCACTCAGCTTAACGTCCGCTATTAACTGTCCAATACCAGCATAAACCATCCAAGCTGTTCTTTCAGCTTCGATGAGGGCAGCTTTCAAATCATCTGGTAGGGATTGGAACCATTTTTCATTAACTATCGTGGCCCCTATCCCCATCAGATGCCCTGTCAACGTCAGATATTTCTGAACCTGGTAGTATTTGTGAGCTAATATGTTGGATATCGTGTTTTCGGCACCATCCACAACACCTGTTTGCAGTGCCGTGTAAAGTTCCAACATCGGCATAGGAACAGGAGTCCCACCAGCGGCTTCGATGAGTTTCATGTGAGGCACTATCTCCATGGTTCTTATCTTGAGGCCTTTCAGATCTTCCGGAGCTTTTATAGGTCTCTTACTGTTGAAGATGTGTCTGAATCCAAATGGTTGAAGCGACAGAATCCTTATCCCAGTTTTCTTCGCGCAATCCTCGATAAGGTTCTTTATGAAATCGCTCTCCATGACGAGTCTGACATGTTCTCGAGATGTGAACAGAAACGGCATGTCGACCAGTTCAAGAGGTGGATAGTAAGCAGAAGCCAGGACACCTGAGCTGATGTTGTAAGCTTCTATTGTTCCCTTTCGTACCTGTTCAACGGCCGATCTTTGATCACCGAGTTGACCCGCTGGATAGAGCTCCACCTTGATTCTACCACCAGAGAGTCTTTCCACTTCGTTCTTAAGAGTCACAGCGTAAGCACTGGTTGGATGATTGTAAGGATCTGGTGGGTCTATCCATCCAAATTTCATGACGTAAACTTTCTCAGCGAGTACCAGCACCGAACTGACCATCAGGATGATCAGTAAGATCTTCTTCATAGATATCCCTCCTTATGATTCATTTGGTGTTTCATAAAGTGAAACAATATTTTTTTATGTGATACTTCAAAAATCATTATAAAGATTATCAGATATCATGTCAATTCAGAGGAAGACGACGCTTCTAGAGATATCAAAGCTTAAATGGAAATATTTATGGATAATAGCTGATTTTAGGTCGAAATAATCACTTATCACTTGTCAGATTGAAAAGAGGAAACCAGATTAGATCGGAGATAATACTAAATTCACTGTTTGCTATCACAAGGCCGTTCTCCCCATCAGCTATGTATACGCCATCTTTATCAGCCCAAACACCATAGGATACACCTTGAGTGTCTATCAATGCTATCTTTTGAGGAGTTTGTGGATTCGATATGTCGAATACATACACTCCTGAGTATTCTGCAGAGATGTAGAGGTAATTTCCATGAATCATCAAAGTGCGTGTGGAGCCCACAACAGGTATTTTTTTGACTTCCCGAGGGTTCCCTGGATCGCTGACATCGATTATCACCAGTCCATTCTGGCCGCATGATGCGAAAGCGTAATCCTCCAGTGCAACAACATCTCTTATCGTTGAAAGGTTGTCAGAATTCAAAGAACCTAGGAGCTGAGGTGATGATGGTGTTGACACATCGAGTATCAAAAGACCGTTGCCTTCATCTGCTACGTATGCTGTATTTCCTTCAAGGTATATTCCAACGGCGTTACCTTCTGTTCCATATTCTCCTACTACCTCCAGATTCTCTACATCAACGATTTTTAATCCTTCTGTATCAGCCACATATGCATAACTTCCCTGAGCGTCGACGTCCCAGATGTAGGTATCTGGTAAATATCCGACTGAAACAGGACTTTCGGGATTTTCAACATTTACCACGACTAATCCATTTCCGTAATCTGCTATGTATGCATAATTTCCTGAAATTGCTACAGATTTTGCTTCTCCTTCTGTATTCATCTGCCCCATTATCTCAACTGCATTGAAATCCACAATCGTAAGCCCGGAAACACCATCTGCTATGTAAACGTAGTTGTCTTTTTTCATCACATGATACGCTTTTCCTCCTCTGTTGAAATGCTTTATCTCTTCGGGACTACTTGGATTCGAGACATCCACCACTACCATTCCATTTTCTCCTTCCGCTATGTACGCTAAATTCTGGTGAACTATCACATCTTTTGCAAATCCTTCCATTTCTAGGCTTCCCAAAATCTCAAGGTTTTCGCAGTCTATAATTTTCAATCCATCGTCACCACATGTTATGTAAGCGAGATTTCCGGAAATCCACATCCCCGAGCAGTACACATCAAGAGAATCTTCGACGTAAGGACTTGTCGGTGTTGAAACGTTCATGATGTAAAAACCGCTGGAACTTCCCACGAAGGCTTTATCTTCTGTGACCCATATGTCGAATGTTTCACCCTCTATGGATAACCGAGCCGCCAGTTTAGGATCATCTGGATCCGAAACATCCACAACCGTTAATCCTCCACGACCACCCACAACGTATGCGTAGTGTCCCTTCACCCAAACTTTCTGTGCGTATCTTTCAATAGGGAAGTACCCTTTTTCTGTGGGAGCATTAGGTGTTGAAACATCGACGATGGTCAAACCATCCATGTTTGTAACGTACGCATAATCGTTTGAGGCGAAGACATCAACAACTTTTCCTTCTATATCGACAGATGCTACTTTTTGAGGTTTTTGAGGATCCGAGACGTCGAATATCAAGAGTCCACCGAACCCATCGGCTACATACAGGTAATTTTCATCCACGAAGAAACTAAAG
>CAZANP010000086.1:0-1652 GCA_964486555.1 uncultured Thermotoga sp.
ATCGATCACCGATCCCCATAGAGAATTTTTATGTAACAATATAGTTACAAAATGATGCCTTCCAAGGTAACATGCACACGTCCCGCAAGTTCTTTTGCAGAGCCAGATAGATAATTGCATAGTTTCTATGAGTTAGAACGATATTTCAAGGTAGACAAAAATATGTATTATAATATTCCCTGAAAGTGTATACCAAGTGGTTCAATTATTGGCGAATTTTCCACAATAACCGTGGGGGGGAATCCCCATCAGTGGAAAATATCTCATAAAAACCCTGGGCGGTTTTCAAATTTTAAAGGACGGCGAGCCAATACCGGAAAAGAAATGGAAATCGCAGAAAGCGTTGGAACTCCTTCGATTTCTTGTTGCAAACAGAAACAAAAAGATCCCTGTGGACCGCATATTCGAATATCTGTGGCCTGGAATGAACAGGGAATCCGCAAAAGCCAACCTCCATTCAACCTTACACACCATAAGAAGAGTCGCGGGATTCAACAGCGGTATCTTGAGCGTGAGGAGCGAAAGCATTCGTTTCATTCCAGAGAACGTGGAAGTGGATGTCGATGTTTTCGAGAAGCTGATAAAGCTTGCAGAATCGTCAAAAGACATGAACGAGAGAGAAAAGCTTTTGAGAAGCGCTGTGGAGCTCTACAAAGGAGATTTCCTACCAGAGGACATCTACGAGGACTGGTCCACACCATACAGGGAATACTACAGAGAACTCTACATTGACGCTCTAAGGAATTTGTGCCACATCCTCATGGAGAAAGAAAAATATACGGAAGTCAAAAACCTTGCAAAGAAACTCGTCTCGATGGATCCTTACAACGAAGAAGCCTACTACACCGTCATAATGGCCTACTTTTCACTCGGTAGGCTGAACGATGCTAGAAGATGGTACCAGAAACTCGAAAAAACCCTGAAGGAAGATCTGGGGATATATCCATCGAGGACCTTCGAAGAGCTTTTGAGAATTCAGAGGGACTTCAGATCCATAACTGGAAGAGGTGCCCTTATAGTTGGAAAAGGCCTGTTCAACAAGATAACCCTTTATGAATCCAGGAAGAGAAAGCCGACATCCATTTTACTTTCTCTCACATTCGTTTCAGAAGATAACAAACTACCAGATCTTGAGGGGATCCTCACAGAGCTTTCACGCTCTCTGAGGAAAGGAGATGTCCTAACGCTCGATGTGAACAACATAAGCATATTGCTGAACGAGATAAGGAAAGAAAGCGCGGAAGAAGTCGTGAAAAGCATCGTAAGAAGAATAAAAGAAAGGCCAGACATGAAAAACGTGAGAATACTATACGAATGGGAGTGTATGTGAATCAGACTATCGATCTCTGAATCTCGAGAGCTTTTCTGAGATCAGGATGACTTATATACCCAAGCCACAGGAGGATCCTTCCAAGGGGGATTTTCCTTTTAAGGCTTTTCTGAATGTTCAAAGCAACCGCAAGTCTTGTTGGGGTTAAAAGCCCAAGACTTATCAATATCTCACCTATTCTGGGACGTTGTGTTATCTGAACAAGCTCCCCACCACAGATTGGGCATTTCTGGTAATAGTGGTACTTCTGAGAACTCGCTGAATAGAAAACCTCCCCGCAATTTTTGCAAACGTAATGGTACGGCACGCTATCCCCCCTGGA
>CAZANP010000086.1:1752-5745 GCA_964486555.1 uncultured Thermotoga sp.
TCTCCATTTTCCAATTTCAATCCCGATGATTCGACTGTCAACGTGACTTCCGTTGAGCTTGCAAGCACAAAACCAGCGAATTCTTTTATGGTTTTATCTTTCCAAGGCGGTGGCTTTGAACTACTTTCGTAATCGTATATATCGCCAAGGTCTTTGGAGTATTTCCCAAAAGAACAACCCCAATTTCCCCAAGCTAGAAAGATTAAGATGTCCCCTAAACCGTTATTTCCACAGTTTTCCAAAAATTCAGCAAGCTCCACAGGATCAAGCAAAATAAATGCAATCCAATCCCTTTTCCTACAACACTTTGTCAAATTTATTATATCCCCATTCTTCTCCTTTTCATCATTTTTTTCTTCTCTCTCCTTTTCCTTCGTCTCGACGAACATTTTTTCCCTTGTACCCTCTATCTCCTTCCTCACGTTTTCCCTCGTTTTCAAAAGCTCGTCCCTCACGGAAGAGAAAACGAGGATCGCTGCTAAAACAAAGATCACTATCATGATCTTTCTCATGTCACCACCTCACTTCCACTCCAACTCTTAGAAGCCCCCTCTCGATCTCTTTCACATCGAAGGTGTAGGTTAAAAACAGGTACAGAAATTTGAAATCCATGGAGAACATGAGCTGGGGTTTCACGCTCCTCAAGTCCGTGACGATACCTCCACCAATTTTCAACCCCTTCATTTTGAACCCGGCACCAACACATATCCATCCACTGAAATCCCAATCTGTTCCAGATTTCAGGAAGACTTCACCGCTGGTGTAGAGAATGTTTGAAACATCCTGATAGTCTCTCAAAGACACTGCAAAAACCGGTTTTTCACCCTCTATTGAATACCCTCCCATGAAACTCAGGTTGAGGTTTCCAACTATATAGGATCCAACCCCTCCCATCACCGTGAAGCCCGTGTCTTTCGAGTAGAAAACGTGTAACAACAGGTTGTATGGATTTGGAAGCTTTTTCTCCTCGAACCTCTCCCTGACAACAGGCGCAACCTCTCCAAAGTAAATCTCGAACATCCCTCCACCGACCTGGGCGATAGCGATCTTTCCAGGCTTGTACGGAACAACGGATTCGATCTTTGTCTTTCCATCATCGAAGGAAACCTTCACGTTTCCAGACGAAAGAAGAAAAGTTACTTTCATAGAGCCAGTCGCACCATTTATCTCGACCTTGGATTCCCTACCTTCCATCAAAGGGAGAAACCCCTGGATCACTCTTCCCTCGTTTTCCGCTTCTATCATCTTGAAAACGTCATCCACCGCTATGATCCCAGTTTTATCGACAAAGGTCAATCCTTCGTCGCTGAAAGAGAAAACTCCTGCTGTTTGAAGCTTCTTCACGATCCTGTATTCATCCTCTGTGAACCTTGCGAATCTATAGAGAACAGCTCTTGTGACACCAGGTCTGTCGACTTTCTCGACGATTTCCTTTATCTTTTCGAAAATCCTCTCTCCAGCGAAAACCACGATGGAGTTTCCACCTTCTTCGAACATGATGTAATCCCTGTATGGCTCAAGATAGGGCGCTATCTGGCCTGCCGTCATATATTTCAAGTTCAGAACGCGCGCTTTTGAAAGGTATATCGCCATCTCGGATTTCAGGTCACCGACAAGATAATACCCATCCCTCTTCACCCAGTCGTAGCTCGTTCCAGTCAGAATTAGGTTCAAAGCGGTATCGAGAGAGATATCGTAGAGCTCTATCGTGACCTTCCCCGTTATTCTCGATGAAAAGATTATGGGAACACCGTACATTTCGGAAAGCTGTGTCAGAGCGTCTCTGAGGTCCGTCTGGTAGAAAGATATGTCAACAGACAGCAAAACAACTGGAAGAAGAATCAAAAGAATGAAAAGCTTTCTCATCTCACATCACCCACTTCCACGCACTTGACGAAAACCAGAACCTCCTTGTGAGTCTTGGAATAAATCTCTTTTCTGAAAAGGTATCCAAGAACGGGGATATCTCCAAGGAACGGGACTTTTTCTGTGGATTGCGTGTATGTGTCGAATCCAACACCACCCGCGGTTATAGTGTCTCCTATCTTCACCCTCACGGCGCCATCCAAAGAGTGAGTCACAACGTCTGGAACTTCCCTGTTGGTTTCGAGAGCGTTCGAAACGCTCGTTTTCACAGAGAGAACTACCTCCCCGTTTCTCAAAACAGTCGGTGTCACAGTGACCTCAACACCAAGTTCGACCGTCTTTGTGACCTTCTTGTTGTTTTGAATCTGAACGTAGCTTCTCTTGGTCTTTGCAGAAACCGTTCCGCTCTGCCCGCTCAGAAGCCTTATCTTTGGATCTGCCAAAAGCTTTGCGGATCCATCCGTGATGGATGCCTCTATATCCGCAAGTATCTTGGAGGTTGGAGTTTGGTATATTATGTCCAAAATGGCGTCTATGAGGTTCAGAGTGAGGCCTTTTTCACCTTCGACCTCTTCGTACTTCCACCCTATTCCCCACTTCTTCAAGGTCGCCTCATCGACCTCGACTATTTTGACCTCGACGACGACTTCCCTCTTTGGAACGTCTATTCTGCTCAAAGTTTCCGCGACCTTGCTCGCTATCTTTGGAGGCGCATTTATGACAACAAGAGTTGGATCCACCTCACTCGTCGAGACGTACTTCTTCATGAAATCGGGAAGGAGGGCTATGAGTTTCGAGGAATCGTAACCGGACGTTCTGTAAAGGTAGGTTCTTGCAAAATACATGAAATTTTCACTCCCTGGGTCTGCTGTTCCAACGAAGTAAACACCATCGAGCTCTGTCCACTGGTATCCATACGGAAGGAGTATCAGGTCGAGCGCCTTCTTTATATCAACCCCCGATATCTCGAGGGTCACGTATCCCCTCACGGTGCTGTCCATCAGTATGGGTTTCCCTATCTCGTAGGAAAGCTGAGACAGAGCTTCCCTTATATCGGTTTGAAAGAAAGAAAGATCAAGAAGCTTCTCCTGTGAAAGCAAAAGGATAGAAAGCGTCATAAAAACGAAAACCAAAACCTTCCTCATCTCAATCACTCTCCGGCCATGGAAGTTTTTCTTCTTTCCATTCCTTCTCCCTGTAGATTCTCCACCTCAGAAGAACGGCGTTTCTGGCCATAACATCGGAAACACTGTATTTGAAGGATATTTTCTTCTTTTCTCCAGGGAGAACGAGGAAAACTTTCGAAAGGGAGTTGGTCCTCAGAGGAAGTCTCTCAACGACCTGGAACTCAAGGAGCATGTCACCCGTGTTTTCAACAACGATCGTTGCCTGTTTCGTCTCGGTCGAAGATTCCGTCATCGAAACCATGTGATCCGTTTTCCCAATTCCATGTCTCAGTATGATCAGGGGCTCTCCAAAGACCTCGACCTTCGGATCTGGTGATTCGACGGTGAGGTGGTATATGTTGTCCCCATCTCTCAATTTTGCCTTCCTTGTGTCCACTTTCAGATAGAAGTTTCCAGCCGCATACGGTGCTAAGGTCGCCCTCCTTGGAAGGATGGTTATAAAGCTTGGCTTTTCTTTCACCTTTGGAGATATTTTGAGTTTTTCGAAGGTTAGGTTTTGAATCTGAAATTTTTCGTTTATAACGGGTCTTTCGATTTTAAAGAGCATCATATCCGGGTTCATTCTGACAGCGAGCCTTTCGAGTTTTTTCTTTTCAAAAGCTACCACTTCGAAGGATTTCGCAACCCTGACACCCTGGGATACCCCTTCAAACTGCACAGAGAGTTTCCCGGGTGGGAAAACGGCGTCCGAGAAGAACGTGAACTCCTCTTCCCTTTCTGGGAAAACCACGAAGGTCTCGTTCGACAAGGGTCTGCTCATCACGATCTTTCCAAATTCTCTCGATACGACCCTCATCTCTCCCTTCAGCGCAAGAACCGCGTTCCCTGTGTTTTTTATCTTCAGAACCATCACAGTTCCAAAGTCACCGTATTTTTCTTTGTATTCCTTTGGAGCATCTTCTGAGAGATCGTAGAACTTCGCATCCGTTATATCCATCTC
>CAZANP010000087.1:0-5744 GCA_964486555.1 uncultured Thermotoga sp.
TTGAGAAGAAAGTTCTCCAACTTTGAAAAGTTAATAATGATATGATATTATATCATCCGGAGTAAAACACCGAGGGGATGAAAAATTATGGTTAGAAAATTAAAAGTGAAAAATCTCACAGAAAGCTCTTTCTCTCCATATGGTCGGATCTTGGACGTTGGAGTTATAGAACCCAAAATGAAGGAAGATATCTTCACATTTTGGGATGGATTAGCCGAAATGGAGGTAGATGGAAAACTCACCGTGGGATTCCTTGAGGTCGTAACGAGATCTCCAGAGTTCAGTATGATGGAAAGGCATGTGAAAACTGAAGAAATATTCTTTGCCATCGATGGTCCTGTGATAGCTTTGGTCGGTGTTCCCACTCCAGGTCAGGAGTTTCCCGACCCAGATACCGTGAGTGCTTTCCGAGTTGATCCTGGAAAAGGTGTCCTCCTCAAAAAGGGTACATGGCATTGGATCCCCTACCCTCTACAACCTAAGGTACACCTGCTAGTTCTGTTTCGAAAGGGAACCCCGGATGAAGATCTGGAAATAAAGGATCTGCAGGAAGCAAAAGGGGTCACATTCAGAATCGAAATTGAATAACTCATAAAACCCGTGAATTGGTGTGAAAACTTCTTCTACAAAATATCATCCATCCTTCATCACAATTTTTGTATCAGGGGGTTATCGATCACCTCGTTTCCCGGAAAGGGTCAACCTTGCTACCAGGTTAAGTGAGGGGGGTGTTTCTATGAGAAGGAAGGCTGTTTTGATGGTGTTGTTACTGGCTGTCATGTGCTTCGTAGCTGTGTTTGCGGAAACTACAGATCGAGAAGCTTTGAGAATGGAACTAGCTAAAAAATACGCAAATGCGAAACCTGGTGAACGTTTCGCGATAGGTTACATCACATGGGGACTGGCTCAAGAATATTTGATGATCTGTTGGCAAGCTGTTGAACAAGCGTGTCGCCAACTGGGGCTGGATTTCATCGGTGCTGTGGCTGAAACGGATGCTGCGTGGATCGAAACCACGGAGAACATGATAGCTGCAGGTGCAAAAGCGATCATTTACAACTGTCCTTCAGCAGCTGTCATGCCGGAGCTCACCAGAATATGTAACGAAAACCGGGTATTCATGGCAACGTTCTTTGGCTACACTGGAGATTTCCTCCCAGGAGATCTTGGACCATACTGGGTTCTCGACAACACGCCTCTTTCAGATGAGCAAACGTACTTCCCACTGATGATACTCTTCGAGAAGATGAAACAGAACGGAAAGACGAAGCTTCTGCATCATCAGGCTTCCAAGACGGTGGCAACAGTATCGACTGTTTACATCAATCTAGGAGTTTTCATGGCCTGGAAGCACTATCCTGAGATCCAGGTTCTCGGACATCAATACGGTGAGTGGACGTACGAAGGGGGAAGAAAAGCTGCGCAAGCTTCCCTTGCAATCCGCAGGGATTACGAGGCTCTATGGGGTGCTAACGATTCTCAAACCATGGGAGCTCTCAGGGTGCTGGAAGAGAACGGTTTGAAGATAGGACCGTTCACCGCATCCAGGGACATGGAATACAGTACAGCCCTTGAGATTCTGAAAGGCAATTTCCTCTGTACATCCGGTTTTGATATTCCATACTTTGCTGGTAGAATGGTACCGATGCTTTATGATATGTGTGTTGGAGCTTGGTATCCATTACCAGAGGAAATGATACAGGCTCCAAGGTTGACTGTGTATGGAAAACTCGAGGAGATAGAACCTCTGGCGCGAGCTGCTGGCATCATCGACCATCCTAGCTTTGCCATGGTAGATCCTGGAGAGTACTTTGAGAAGATCCTCGCCGAGATGAAGAAGGAAAAACCCAATTACCCCTTCGACTTCAGATTGATGTCCATTGCAAAATGTAAAGAACTCGGATTAACCTATGACAAACACGCCGGAGCTGAAAAATTCGGAATCAGGCATTTGGGCCGTTTTGATTACTATTATCCCGTGTTGAGTCCAAGATTTGGAAGCCTGGAGGCGTTCAGAGCGCATGTTAAAGCTCTTCATGAGTACTTCCTCGACTTCAGCTGGGCGGATACCTGGGAAGAAGCTGAAGAATACGCTAAACAGTTCCCACCAGAACTCAAACTGGAACCCGTGTGGTAAGAAGAAAAGCCTGGGCTCCCATCTCATTCATCGGGATGGGAGCCCTTCTGGAGGATGATGAAATATGCCGCAAAACGAAGCACCCCTGCTTGAAGTCAGAAATGTAAGAAAAACCTTCGATGGTGTCGTTCGGGCTCTCTGGGATGTTAGTTTTTCAGTCTATCCAAACGAAATCGTGGGAGTTGTTGGCGAAAATGGGGCAGGAAAATCAACTTTGATGAAAATACTAGTTGGAGTTTTCCCACCAGATAGTGGAGAGATGTATCACCTTGGATCGAAAGTACCTTTTCCAAAAAATCCAAGGGAAGCTGCAAGACGAGGTGTTTCTCTGGTTCCTCAAGAAAAAGGTGTGGTCATGCATCTGAGAGTCTATCAATTTCTGTTTCTGGGGCATGAAGATGAATTCACGAGTTTTTGGGGTTTGAAAACGCGAGAAATGAAACGTCTGGCCAGAGATATTCTGAAAGAGCTTCACATAGATTGTGACGTGGATTCTTTCATGTACGATCTTTCTCTTCCCCTTCAAAAGCTTGTTGAGATAGCAAAAGCTATCTTGACAGTTCGCTTGCGATGCAAGGATCCTGATATCACTCCCATCATCATATTGGATGAACCAACAGCTCCACTCGCTGTTGAACAAAGAGAACAGCTGTTTGAGTTCATCATGAAAGCCAAAAAAACTTCTTCTTTCATCTTCGTCTCACACATAATTCCAGAAATATTGAATTTTGCTGATAGAATATACGTGCTACGTGATGGGAAAGTAGTAGCCTACCATGATTCATCCAGCCAAAAAGTGACAGAGGAAGATATCTTTAAAGAGATCGTCGGGCGAAGTTCTTCTGAATATCTCTACAAAACGGCTACGTCCAGTACGGTACGCGATAGAGTCTGCTTGTCCGTCAAAAACCTGACGAAGAAAGGGTATTATTACGACATATCCTTTGATCTTCATGAAGGAGAATGTATAGGACTCTTTGGAACAGCTGGGTCGGGTAAAGTAGAGATAGTACGCACGCTTGCAGGTAGCATGGATTTTGATGATGGTTCGATCGTCGTGGATGGACACAGTCTGAAAGGAATGGAAGCATCGTACGTCGGCCTGAAATATGGTATAGGTTATTTCTCTGGAGAGACTGGGAAAGAGTTGTTTTTGAATTGGTCGATAGCACGGAACATCTCGATTCTAAATCTGGAGAAGATTCTGAAATGGAACGGTTTGGTTATAAGCCCTGCCGAGGAGAACGAACTGGCTGAGGAGATAATGAGGAAATTGAGAATAAAAGCTCCAAATCCTCAAACCGAGTGTTATTCTTTGAGTGGTGGGAACAAACAGAAGGTCTCGGTGGGTAAGTGGATGGAAAAAAGTCCAAGAATACTCCTCCTTGAAGATCCAACCATAGGCATAGACGTTGGAGCGAGGGAGGACATTTACGAAGCGTTGTTGGAAATGAAGAAAAACGGTATCGCCATGATACTTGTGAGCGATGATCCTAAGGAATATCTCCTGCTGTGCGACAGGATAGCGTATATAAAAAGCGGAAGAATTGAAAAGATCGTTTCCCCAGAAGAGTTCGAGGCGATGATAAGGGAGGAATAGGAATGAAAACCCTCATTGGAATGATAAAAAACAACTTCGTACTCATGGTCTTGATTTTACTTGTGGTTGTGTTCATATGCGCTTATCCAAAAAAATTCCTATCGCCTGTTAACATATCATCCATCGTGAGGCAGTTCATCAGACTGTCTCTGTTTGCATTGGGCCCAACGTTTGTGGTCGTGATAGGTTCCATGGATCTGACCTATGTGGGAATCTGGATGCTTGGAGGTATTTTGGTTTGGTACGTCTCATCTTGGATTGGGCCCTTTGCCATACTGATCTATCCTATCTTGGGGTTTGTCACAGGTTTACTCGTGGGTGTCATACAAGTCAAGGCCAAAATCCCTTCCTTCATATTGACTTTGAGTATCACTGTGACGTACTGGGGACTGACGGCATGGCTTTCAGGAGGGTATCCAAGGAGAGTCAAGGGATTCGGGTTCATCACGGCCTCACTTCTACCTTATCTTCCTGTGGCATTGTTGTGGGCAATTCCAATAATGATCGTTGCTGTATTCATCATGAAACGTACGAGAATCGGGACTTACTTCTACGCCATAGGTTCAAACGAAGAAGGTGCCGAACTGAGTGGAATCGATGTGGAGAAGTACAAGATACTTGCCTTCACACTGAGTGGTCTGTTCACAGGTATTGGTTTGATCATCTTGTTTCCACTCCTCGGAGGTTCAGCTCCAACAGAACTCAAACTCGGTAGCATCGTCGATCCTCTCATAGCCATTGTCCTTGGTGGTACACCTCTTGTTGGAGGAAGTGGGGGACCCGAGAGGACACTCCTTGGTGCCTTAACCTTTGCGGTGATCCAGCGTGGATTGAGTCTTACATTCTGGAAACCCGAATTGATTCAGCTTCTCCTGGGACTTGTGGTTCTGGGAGCCATCTTAGTGGGTGCCAGAAAGTTGAAGGGGATGGTCATTACATGAAAAATTTCACAAAACTTCGTGACTGGTCGCGTAAAAATGCAACGGTGATAACATCACTTGCAGTGACGATAATAATCATAATAATATTCCAAATCATCAACCCTTCCTTCCTAAGTCACGAAGGGATAAGGGCTTCGATCTACGCCATGTCCTATTTTCTGATCGTAGCCTGCGGTTTGACTTTCGTCATAATGATGGGATCGTTCGATTTTTCTGTAGTCAGCCTGTTGAAACTCGCTGCTCTGTTCTGTGTTGTCTTCATAGATCGATATGGGTTGTTCGTGATCCCTTTAGCCATTCTCCTGACAACAGGGTTTGGATTTTTGAATGGATTGCTTGTGGCTCGATTCAACGTTCCATCCTTCATGGCAACACTAGGTGTTTCCATCATAGTGGAAGGTATAGCCTTGTACTTTTCCAAAGGGCGTTTGTTTTTGATGTATAACGAGCAGTTTCGGGCTCTTGCTATAAAATCCATAGCAGGACTTCCTGCCATCTTCTACTGGGCGATGGCAATATGGTTTGTAAGTGTCTTCATCGCTCTCTGTACACCCTTTGGAAGACGTACTTATGCCATCGGATCGAACCTTGTTGCAGCGGGCCTCTCCGGTGTTAATGTCGTCCGTCACAGAATCCTCGTTTTCATGCTCAGTGGTTTCTATGCGGGCCTTGCTGGTGTTCTGTACATGGGGCAACTGGGTGGAGGATCAGTTCGTCTTGGAACAGATCTTGCAGTTCCGCTCTTTGCAAGCATAATAGCAGGTGGAACAGCGCTCACAGGTGGAACAGGTGGGCCGCATCGTACATTACTCGGGGTGATAATCATCACGTGGACTCAAACAGGACTCTTGATGTTGGCCATTGGAAGAGATATCCAAATGGTGATTTTCGGGATAATCGCCATAGCCCTTGCCGCCGCGACTGTAGACAGAAGAAGAGTGAAGAGTGTGAAGTGAGGGAGCCATCTACACCTTCTCTAATCGATTCGATGTTCCTCAGGTCATTACAAAAATCCCGAAAGGATGGTATATGGTACTTAAGAAATGATCTAAATGTGTTCTACACA
>CAZANP010000088.1:0-5411 GCA_964486555.1 uncultured Thermotoga sp.
GATACCTTTTCCTATACCGTTAGCTCCTCCACTTACGACCATTGTTTTCATTTGTGATACCCCCCTATCGAAAAGTAAGATGAACATCACTTCCTGTGCACCTTTATGATATCATTTCAGAAAGTCTTCCATTCACGGCGAAAAGGAGGGATCTTCATGGTCATAAAGGGTGGAGTTCTTTTGACACCATTTGAAGAGATAAGAGATCCTGTCATATTCATCGAAAATGAAAAGATCGTCAGAATAGAAACGAAAGCCGAAGAAATTTCCGATGACGTGGTTATAGACGCGAGAGGAAAGTATATAGTCCCTGGATTCATCGATCCCCATACTCACATTGGAGTGTACAGACTCGAAGCTGAACCGGGAGATCACGGTTTTGAAACGGGAGATCCATTAACACCTCATCTGAATGTATCCGATGGGCTCGACATATACGATCCAGCCTTTGATGATGCTTTAAAAGGTGGTGTGACGACGATAGGGGTGTTGCCAGGCTCTTACATGTCTTTCGGCACCAGTGTTGAGAGAATAAACATAATACCGGGTCAGGGAGCCATATACAAAACCAACAAGAAGGAAATCAAAAGATACGCTTTCTTGAAAGTGGCAGTGGGTGAGCA
The DNA here is from genome assembly GCA_964486555.1 of uncultured Thermotoga sp. Lineage (GTDB taxonomy): Bacteria > Thermotogota > Thermotogae > Thermotogales > Thermotogaceae > 4484-232. The sequence continues at coordinate 624 of CAZANP010000088.1, forward strand.
TCCAAAAAGGTTTCTATCGGAGCAGAAGATGGTTCCCACAACGAGGATGGGAATAATGGCCGAGTTGAGGAGTATATTCATCAAAGCAAAAGATTACATGAAGAATGAGAAGAAAAAGTTCGATCCAAAACTTGAAGCTCTCATACCTGTCATAGAAAAGAAAATACCTCTCAGGGTACATGTTCACACAGCAAGAGATATTACAACGTTCTTGAATTTCGCAAAAGAGTTCGATATCGATGTGATTTTCGACCATGCGACGGAAGCTCACCTTGTTAAAGAAAAACTCTCGGACGTTCCCATAGTTTACGGTCCCGTTGTCTTTTCAAGAAGGGGAACGGAACTGAAAAATCTGAACAGCTCGAACTTGAAATACATGAAGGGCCTTTTGTTTTCTCTGACCACGGACCATCCCACCATTCCTATACAATACCTCGATCTTCTTGCAGGACTTTCGATCGGAGAAGGCTTTTCTGAAAAAGAAGCACTCTCTTTGATAACCATAAATGCTGCAAAGATTCTGGGGATGGATGACAGGATCGGATCTGTGGAACCTGGGAAAGATGCCGATATCGTGATATTGTCTGGAAAACCTTTCGATCCAGAGACTAAAGTTCTTTACACCATTGTGGATGGGGAAATCGTCTACAAGAGGGGGGATGAAGAATGATAGTTGTAAAAGGAGGAACGATATGGACAGGAACAGGGAAAACTATAGAAAATGGGATGATAATCATAGAGAACGGTAAGATATCTTACGTCGGACCTGAAAAGAAGATCGATGCAAAAGCGGATGTCATCGATGCAAGCGGTAAATTCATAACCCCTGGTTTTGTCGATGCACACAGCCACATCGGTCTGATCCCTGAAGGGCTAGATTGGGAGTATTCAGATGTTAACGACTATACAGGACCGGTTACACCTCAGATGAAAGCGATCGATGCTCTCGATCCATACGATAAGGCTTTCGAAGATGCCATAACCGGTGGTGTGACGACGGTTTATACAGGACCAGGAAGTGCGAACGTGATCGGTGGTGTTGGTCTTGTAATGAAAACAACTGGGGAAATAATCAAAAAAGAAGCGGCCTTGAAGATGGCTCTGGGTCCAAAGAGAAACAGGGACAGAAAATCCAAAGAGCCCTATCCAACAACCAGAATGGGAACCGTTGCCCTTTTGAGAAACACCTTTTTGAGTGTCAAGAAATGGATGAAAAAGGATCTTGAAGTAGATAAAGAAAAGGAGATCCAATACGAGGTCATATCAAAAGTCCTAAAAGGGGATCTGATGGCAAAGATACATCTTTCCACATCACCTGATGAGATAGTAGCAGTTTTGAATCTCATAAAAGAATTCGGTATAAAAGCCAGTATAGATCATGTCTTCGGAGGAGATCTTCTGGCAGATGAGATTGCAAAATCGGGAGTTCCCGTTGTGTATGGCCCTCCCATGATATCGAAGCTTTATTCGGCTTTCAGATACGTTCATGATGGGATTCCCGTTACACTCGCCAAAAAAGGAGTACTCGTTGCGATAATGACGGATCATCCCGTTATCCCTCAGAAACACTTAAGATTTCTTGCATCCGTTGTCGTCAGAAACGGCCTTGATTACGATGAGGCTCTCAAGATGATCACGGTGAATCCTGCCAAGATCCTTGGTATCTACGATAGAGTCGGCTCTCTGGAGGTTGGAAAAGATGCCGATATCGTGATAGCAAGCGATCATCCTCTGAAGGTTTACTCGAAAATAGAGAAAGTTTTGATAGGTGGAAAGGTTGTGTTATAACAGAAACCAGGGTATGATGAATATCTTGTTGCTGATTCTTTGGATGGTTTTTCCCATGTAAACTATATAGGCATAATTTGCTTTTGTTCGATCAAAAGCATTTATGAGTTTTTTTATATCGATCAAACCTATATTTTCAGAAGCCTTTATTTCAAAAAGTGTGATGCTTTTGTCTGATTTAACAAGAAAATCCACTTCGAGCTCATTATCTCGGTAGTAAAAAATTTCGTATCCGAAGAATTCGGCTTGTGATACGAGTTGAAGATACATCAGATTCTCAAAGAGTTTTCCTTTCCAGGGATCATCAGGTTCTATTCGTGAAACGTTGCACACAAGCCCTGTATCCACCGCATACACTTTTTTTCTCTTTTTCAAACCCTTTCCTCTAGAATCATACCTTGGGACTCTTTCGAATATCATCAACGTTTCAAGAAGGGATAAATACCGTGAAATCGTGTTTTGGGGTATCCCAAGCTTTCTTGAAATTTCACTCTCATTTAGAATCTCCGAGATATTGTACATCAAACTCGTGACAAACGCAGCAAACGGAGTGTAATCTAGAATATTTTGAAGACTTCTAACATCTTTCTCAACGTAGGTTGCCATGTACATCCTGTACCATTCATCCCAACCTTTGTCCATCAAGAAAGCTCTTGGAAAAAGGCCTTTTTTGATGACTTCAAAAAGATCCAAATCCATTTTCCTGTCAGGGATTTTTCCATTTACTAGCTCATCCAAGGTGGGGGGGAATCCCATCACTTCTCCCAGAGTAAAAGGACGTAATTTAACGTACGCTGCTCTTCCTGCAAGAGTTTCTGATATTTTGCTCATCATCAGTAGGTTTGAAGAGCCAGTTATTACAAAACGCCTTCCTTGCTCCTTATCCACAATTTCCTTAACAGCGAGTAAGATTTCAGGTAAGTGTTGAACCTCATTGAGTATGGCCATGTCGTGATAGGGTATCACCGACTTGGGATCTTTCCTCGCAGTGTAGAGAGTGTAGACATCATCAAAATTGATGTATTGAGCTTCTTTGAATACCTTTTTAACCATTGTGGTTTTGCCGGATTGCCTTGGCCCGATAACGACCACAACGGGAAAGATCTTGAGATATCCTTTTATCTTCTCCTCCAACCACCTTTTTACATACATTTTATCCACTCCATGGATAAAAATTATCCATGCCATGGATAGTATATCAAACTTTTCAAAAAGATCGTGAAATACCTCTTCGTGGATCCTGGACATGCTTCAGCAGGAAAATGAGGGAAGAGATTCCAATGATAAAGGCGAATACGAACAACGCTTTGTATCCAAAAACGTCGGCGATTTTCCCACCGATCAAAGGTGATACGAAAGAAAACGGTGATATCAAAAGATTCAAAACCCCCATGTAGAGTTCTTTCCTTTTTCTTGAAACAAGATCGAGTGTGAAGGCAAGATCTCCAACCATGTAAGCAGAGTTTATGAATCCAACCAGCACGAAAACGATGTACACGTATATCACGCTGTTACCGAAAATCAGAAGAGTAAGATAGAGTACAAGGAAGATCCTTCCCAAAACCAATGTCAGTTTATGACCGAATTTATCCCCCAAAGGTCCGAAGAAGAACGAGGATAGTCCCTGTGATACGAAAAGAAGGGCTGTGAAATCTGCAACGATCTCGTTCGATACGGAGAATCTCTTTATAGAATAGACTGTTATGAAACCACTTGCAGAAGTAGAAAGAGAGACCAAAACCCTGTTCACTATGTAATTTCTGAAATTTCTATCCATCAAGACGATCTTTATATCCTTCAAATACTCCTTAAAGGGTATGGAGTCAGCTACCTTCTCGTCTGGTGCTTCCCTTGTCAAGGCCAGAAACGCAAAGGATATCATGAAGGCAACTGAGGCGCAGAGAAAGGAATATCCAAAATTCTTTGGAAACGGATAGGATGAAAGGAAATATCTTGCAAGGGCAGCTCCTCCAACACCCATTATGGCTCCAAGGCCATTTCCAATGGAAAAGAAAGTCCCCCTTCTTTTTGGGTCGATGACCTTCTCTATCATGCTCATCCAAGGAGGTCCTAGAAACCCCATGGAGAACGTTGCTATACCGAGCATGAGAAGAGATAGATAGAGTGAAAGTGCTGGGCTGTAGGGTACAAGAAAAAAGCATATCAGAGCCAGAAAGAAATAGGGAAGTCTTTCTCCAAGGGTGACTTTGAGAACAAGGGCAAGTTTCTTTGGGGTTCTCTCAGCATACTGAGCTCCCAAAATGGCGGGGATACCCCACCCCAGGTTCGCTATAGCTGGGATAAGCCCTATTTCAATGTTCGATGCGCCGAGTTTTTCAGCAAGAAGGGGAAAGAGAGTCAATATGGATCCAAAGGTCATACCGAGGCTGAAGAAAGCCATGTCTACTGAGTCCACTATGAAGTTCCATCTGTAGTCTTTCTCTGTGAGGTGTTTCATGATCTCTTCTCTCCCTCGAAAGTTTCATCGGTATTTCATGTGTTCTGATAATATCTATACCACAAATTCTTGTAAAATTCGGCTTAAAATTCATTATGAGATTGTTGGTAATGAACAGGGTAGCCTGAGAGGAAAATGTCTCTGCTAGGTTTACCATTTATCGTAATTCATTCAGGATTCAACCTTTGTGGTAATAGATATAGTAAGGTTGTGAAGATTGCAACTTTTTATTATGTTAGAAGATGACTAAGGAGGTGGAGAGGTGAATAAGGAGGAGATCTTAAAAGTAATGAGAGAGAATAAGGACAAAATTAAAAGTTTTGGTGTCAAAAAAATAGGGATTTTTGGCTCGTTTGCAAGAGGTGAAGAAAAAGAAAGAAGTGATATTGACATTATCGTTGAGTTTGAAGAGGGAAAGAAAAATTTTGATAATTTTATGAATCTTGCTTTCTACCTTGAAGAACTTTCTGGAAGGAAAGTTGGCCTGCTCACTCCGGAGAGTATAAGCCCATAATATATAAAAGGCTGTCTATGAAAGAATT
>CAZANP010000089.1:0-5405 GCA_964486555.1 uncultured Thermotoga sp.
AGTTTCTGGTGATTTTGCTTCTTTCCTTTCTGGTTTTGAGTGTTTTCTCCGCCAAAATTCCCAAGGACACTTTGGTCATAGGTGCGAACACCGGAATACTCATAACCTTCGACCCGGCTCAATGTTACGAAGTCCTCGGTGCTGTCATAACCAGTAACCTTTACGATGCTCTCGGTGAGATAGTGGTGAAGGAAGGACAGTTCACCGTTATACCAGCAGTTGCTGAAAGCTGGGAAATTAAAGAAGATGGGAAAACGTGGATATTCCATATAAGGAAAGGAATCAAATTCTACAATGGGGATCCATTGACTGCCGAAGATGTTGTCTTCTCTCTGAAAAGGGTTTTGAAACTCAGAAAACCGCCTGTTTGGCTCTTCGAAGATGTGCTTGGTCTGACGGAGGATTCCATTGAAAAAATCGATGATTACACGGTAAAACTCGTTGTATCGAAAAAACTCGCTCCCAACATAGTTCTCTCGGTTCTGTCCGGTTCCTGGGGAGGAATTGTCAACAAGAAAGAAGTGTTGAAGCATGAAAAAGATGGAGACCTAGGAAACGCATGGTTAACAGACCACTCAGCTGGATCTGGACCATACTATTTGAAAGTTTGGAAGAGGAACGAAATGGTCGTTCTTGAAGTTAACAAGTATTACTGGGGAGGGGAACCTCCTATAAAGAGAGTTATATTCAAAGACATACCAGAGGAGAACACTCAGTACCTCATGATACAAAAAGGAGATATAGACATAGCCTGGAACCTCACGGCAGAACAAGCTCTCGATATAAAAGAGGGTAAGGTACCAGGAGCCAGACTCGTTTCAATACCAGCTCAGGCTCAAGAGTACGTTGCAGTGAACGTGGGTTGGGGACCATTCAAAGATCCCAGAGTCAGAATGGCTATTAAACTCGCCATAGACTACGAAGCGATAATAAAAGAAGTCAGAAAAGGGCTTGCTATAGATAACTTCACTTTCTTACCAGTTGGATACCTCGGATACAAACCACTGAAAGTTAAAAGAGATGTAGAAAAGGCCAAGAAGCTTCTTGCAGAAGCTGGATATCCAGATGGATTCGAAGTCACGATATTGACCAATACGACAGCAATCCGAAAGGCAGAAGCCGTCATAGTCCAATCCAATCTGGCAGAGATTGGTATAAAAGCTAACATCCAACTCATGCAAGCTTCACAGATGTACACGAAGTACAGACAACAAGGGCATCAGATGATAGTTGCTGGTTGGGGTGTGGACTTTCCAGATCCAGCGGCTCAGGCTGCACCGTTTACAGATTACACCGCTCATCAGCTGGCTTGGAGGAACATGTGGTACGACGACTTCGCATCTAAACTGACGAAAATGGCACTTGAAGAGATGGATCCCAAAGTCAGGGCTGTCATCTACAACATCCTCATAGATTACTGGTTTGAGAACGGTCCTTTCGCAATACTCTATCAACCCATGCAGTACTGGGCTGTCAGAGAAGAGGTCAAAGGCGCAGAAGAAGCGTTCGCTCCATATAGTTTTAACCTTCAACTTGAAAAGATTCATAAATAATCAACCTCGGAGGGGGGAAGTCCCCCTCCGATTCGAGGAGAGATCGTAATGAAGCTTTGGTATTTTATAATGAAAAGACTCTTCTTAATGGTTATAGTACTCTTTGGGATACTAGTGCTCGTTTTCTTCATAACGAAGATAATACCTGCAGATCCTGTAGGTGCTCTACTTGGAGGCAATGCACCACCAGAGCTTGTTGATGAACTCAAGCACAAATTGGGACTGGATAAACCTCTGATAATTCAGTTCGTCGATTACATGAAAGGGGCCCTCAAAGGGGATTTTGGAATATCTCTCAAAACAAACAGGCCAGTGATAGAAGATATAAAGGAATACTTTCCTGCCACTATGGAACTTGCGATATTCGCAATAATCATAGCTGTAGGAATAGGGATACCCCTAGGAATATTCTCGGCTGTGAAGCGTAACAGTGTTGTAGATCACTTTTCCAGGATATTCTCCATCCTCGGTGTTTCCATGCCTGTTTTTTGGACGGGTTTGCTTCTTCTTTTGCTTTTTTACTACAAACTTGACTTGCTTCCTGGATCGGGGAGATTGGAACTTTTCATAATACCTCCAGAACCCAAAACAGGCCTGATAATTCTAGATGCATTGCTCGAGGGAAATTGGGAAGCATTTTGGGATGGATTAAAGCACATAATTCTCCCAGCTTTTGTTTTGGGATACGCGTCCAGTGCCTCCATAGCGAGGATGACAAGAGCCAGTGTCCTCGATGTTTTGAGACAGGACTACATAAGAACAGCGAAAGCGAAAGGACTTCCAAAAAGATTGGTAATATACAAACATGCCCTTAAAAACGCGTTGATCCCTGTTGTTACACTCATAGGTTTGAGGTTCGGGAGTCTCCTGGAAGGAGCAGTGCTAACAGAGACGATCTTCGGATGGCCAGGACTTGGCAGGTACATCGTCAACGCGCTTTTGGTTTTGGATTATCCGGCCATAATGGGAGGGACCGTTTTCATCGCCTTGATATATTCCTTAGCCAACTTAGTGGTGGATATAACCTATGCCGTTCTCGATCCTAGAATGAGAATTTGAGGTGATAGTGTGGAATACCAGGAAAGTGAACGCATTTCCAGGTGGAGACCACTAATAGAAGATCTCAAACATACGATGTATTTGTGGAGGAAAAACAAGCTAGCCATGGTGGGGACCGTCATAATATTGGGGTTCATAATAGTTGCCATATTTGCGCCCGTTCTGGCTCCCTATGATCCTTATCAACAGAATCTCCACAAAAGGCTTGCACCTCCAAGTAAAGAACATATCCTCGGAACAGATCAATTTGGAAGAGATGTTCTGAGCAGAATAATATGGGGTACCAGGATAGAGCTGAAGATAATATTCCTCGTGACAGTGATAAGCACGACTATAGGAACCATCATAGGTTTGATCTCAGGGTATTTTGGGGGAGCCGTCGATGAAATTCTCATGAGAATAACCGACATGTTTCTGGCGTTTCCAAGCCTGGTTCTGGCCATGGCCTTCGCTGCCGCACTTGGTCCATCGCTAACGAATGCGATAATAGCCATATCTGTGGTCACCTGGACGGTGTACGCCAGATTGGTTAGAGCTGAGACCATGAAGATAAAGAGTACACTTTACATAGAAGCCATAAAAGCCCTTGGAGCAGGAACTTTCAGGATCCTGTTTCTTCACATTCTCCCGATGACAGTTTCTCCAATTTTGGTTCAGATGACGTTGAGAATGGGAACGATAATCTTGACGGCAGCTGGTTTGGGATTCTTGGGGCTTGGTGCCCAACCCCCCACTCCCGAATGGGGTGCCATGGTCAGTGATGGCAGGCTTTACATGATGAACGCTTGGTGGATATCAACGTTTTCGGGTCTTGCAATTGCTCTTGTCGTTTTAGGATTCAACCTTTTGGGTGATGGTATAAGGGATATCCTCGATCCGAGGTTGAGGAGGTAGAGGATGAAGGGAGATCTTCTCACTGTCAGAAATCTTCGAGTGATCTTCCACACTTACAGGGGAATAATAAAAGCTCTGAACGGTGTGAACATCTGGATCAACAAGCAAGAAAGGTTGGGACTGGTTGGGGAAACCGGATGTGGAAAATCTGTCACATCACTTTCGATAATGAGGTTGATAGAGGAGCCTGGAGAAATAGTCGATGGCGAGATCATATTCGATGGTGAAGATCTTTTGAAGCTCTCTGAGAGTGAGATGATGAAAATAAGGGGAAAGGAAATATCGATGATATTCCAGGAGCCCATATCTGCTCTGAATCCTGTTTTCAAAGTGGGTTATCAAATAGCGGAAGCCATAGCCCACGCTGAAAATGTATCCATAAAGGATGCGTATGGAAAGGTGAAGGATGCCCTTGAAATGGTGGGATTGGATTGGAAAAGAACGATGAATCTTTACCCACATGAGCTTTCAGGAGGTATGGCTCAAAGAGTCATGATAGCTATGGCTTTGGTTACCAAGCCCAAACTTTTGATAGCGGATGAACCGACATCTGCTTTGGATGTCACGATACAAGCTCAGATTCTGAAACTTTTGGATGAACTGATAAAAGAAATGGGAAGTGCGGTTATGATGATAACACACGACATGGGGGTTGCCGCTGAGTTCTGTGATAAGATAGCGGTTATGTATGCGGGAAACGTTGTTGAGTATGCAAGAACGGAGGTAATTTTTGAAAATCCCCTTCATCCATATACCAAAGGTCTTCTCAAGGCAGTTCCAAGGATCGGGAGGACTGAGGAATTAGAAGGAGTTCCTGGGATGGTACCAGACCTTGTTGATCCTCCTCCTGGATGTAGATTTCATCCGCGGTGTGGTGACAGATTAGATGTATGCTCGAGTGAAAAACCAGAGCTCGTCGAAGTGGAAGAGGGACATTTCGTTGCATGTCACCTGTTTCACGGAGGTGTAAGAACTTGAACCTGATAGAGGTGAAGAACCTGAAGAAGTACTTTCCCATAAGGAAGACCCCTTTTTCCAAACCGATATACGTTAAAGCGGTGAACGACGTGACATTGGATATTCCGAAAGAATCGATATTTGCAGTCGTTGGGGAGTCTGGTTCAGGAAAGACGACTCTCGGCAGAACCATTTTGAAACTTTTGGATCCAACTTCAGGTAAGATATTATTCTCAGGCCAAGACATAACAGATCTAAAACCCAAGGAAATGAGAGCTATTAGAAGGAAGATGCAGATCGTACCTCAGGATCCTTACAACTCGCTTCATCCCAGAAAACTCGTGAAAGATATCGTTGGTGAGGGTCTTAAAATACATTTCAAAATGAGATCCAATGAGATATATGAAAGAGTCAGAGAGATCCTAGGATACGTGGGTTTGAGAGAAGAGCACATGTTCAGATATCCCCATGAGTTCAGTGGTGGGCAGAGACAGAGGATCGCGATAGCGAGAGCATTGGTTCTGAGGCCTGAGTTTATAGTTCTCGATGAGCCCACATCTGCTTTGGATGTTTCCGTTCAGGCAAGGGTTCTTAAACTTTTGAAGGATCTGAAAAAAGAATTCTCGTTAACGTACCTGTTCATAACACACGACCTTGCCGTTGTCGATTACATGGCGGATAGATGCGCTGTAATGTACCTTGGAAAAGTTGTTGAGATCGGAAGTAAAGACGATATATTCTACAGGACATCTCATCCTTACACACGTCTTTTGATGAACGCCGTGCCAAGTGTTGACCCAAAGAACAAGAAGGATAAAGTCATCCCCAAAGGAGAGATACCAAACCCTATAAATCCTCCAAGTGGGTGTCCCTTCCATCCAAGGTGCCCTTATGCCAAAAGCATTTGCAAGGAGAAAGAGCCTGATATGGTGGAAGTGAACG
>CAZANP010000090.1:0-5279 GCA_964486555.1 uncultured Thermotoga sp.
CACATCCCTCTTCGTTATCTTCTGCCAATTTATTCTATCAAAACTGTTTGATGATATAATAAGAGAACAAGCGATCTTCTGAGGAGGGATGTATATGAAAAGATCTCTGGTTGTGATACTCCTGGGACTCGTTGCGATATCCTTTGCATGGGTGCCGAAAGGTTTTCAGGAACCTGGAAAATACGTCTTTGAAGTTTCAGTGAGGGAAGATTCCGAGATGAAAACTTCCTTAATGACAGTGGATGTCACGAATCTTGGGGAGGGAAAATCGAAGATCTTCGTCAGCTTCGAAACGGTGGTACCAACAGCGGATCTTGCGGATTTTGGCCAAGTCTGGGGAAGTATCGTGGGACTTTGGGGAACCGGTGCTTTCTTTGGTATACCATTCTTTGCAATGATCATGCCGATCTACGAACAGCTTGAATTCTATGAAGGAGAGAAAATGAGCCTCTACAATATGGGATACATAGAAGTGGGAGAGAAAAAGGAGGTATGTGGAAGGACAGGATACGAAACTTACTACTACGACAACACCAAGAAGAAAGTGTTCATGATGACCATAGATCCAGATTTCCCAGTTCCTTTGGAAGTGGTCGCCTACGACGATAGCGGCAACGTATCTCACACCATGGTTTTGAAAGAATACAAACCTCATAAATGATGTGAGGTGAAAGTGTGGGATTCGTATCTCTAAGCAGAAAAGCCTTTATTCCAAGCGATCGTGTGATCGCTGTTGTGCCTATTTCAAGCTCTTTTGCAAAAAAAGTGAAGGATACAGCACAATACCACAACAAAGTGATAAACATAACCTATGGAAAGCAGGCAAAATCGGCGATCATCCTGGACAGTGGACACATAGTTTTGACTTCTTTCAAGGTTAAAGACCTGGCAAAACGCATCTGGAGGGAAGGCAAAAGATGAAAAAATTTCTCATCGTTCTATTGGCAGTAGTAATTATCGTTCTGATGTTTTTCTTCTTAAGAGAGGTTTTCACGGGCAGGTTGATCTTGAAAAATTACATTGTGAGAATTGGTAGATTGGAGATAAGATGGTATTCTGTTTTGATCATAACCGGGATCTTTCTGTCCTACTACATCGCAAGAAGAAGGGCGGAAAGAGAAGGGGTAAATCCCGAGCACCTCGATGAAGTCTTGGTGTACGGGATAATAGCTGGTGTGATAGGAGCTCGAATCTATTACGTTGTGTTCAGATGGGATTACTATTCTAAAAATTTCTCCGAAATATTCAAGATATGGCATGGAGGACTCGCCATACACGGAGCCGTTATAGCTGCTATTCTTACAGGTTTTCTGTACACGAGGTTGAAGAAAAACGTATCTTTTACCTTTCTTCAAGGACTCGATATTTTCACAGGGGTGCTTCCTCTGGGCCAGGCAATCGGAAGGTGGGGAAATTTCTTCAATTACGAAGCTTTTGGCGTTCCAACGAACCTTCCGTGGAAGATGTTCGTTCCCGAAAAGTTCAGGCCGATGGAATTCAGAAACCAAGATTTCTTTCATCCCACTTTCCTTTATGAATCCCTATGGGATCTTTTCGTTTTCTATGCACTGACCGTGTATTATAGAAAATACAGAAAAAGATTCGGAGAGGTAACAGCCCTGTATCTCATACTTTATTCAATTGGAAGGTTCTTCATTGAAGGTTTGAGAGTCGATAGTTTGATGCTTGGAAATTACAGAATAGCCAAGATCATCAGTTTGGTTTTTATAGCGATAGGTATCATCCTGCTGATTTATCTAAGATCCTCTCGAGTAGAGAAAAAAGCTTCTTGAAGGCTTTTGATCTGTGACTCAGCTTTTCTTTTATACCCGGATCCTCTCCAAAGGTTTTATCATGTCCTTCCGGGAGAAATATCGGATCGTACCCAAATCCCCCATTCCCTCTTATTTTCTCCGTGATCCTACCCGTCACCTTTTCTTCCACCCCTATCAAAAGCTTTGTGAGAGGGTCGTAAAAGACGGCTGAACACACGAAGGAAGCTTTTCTATCCTTTCCCTCCAGCATTTTCAATATCTCCCTCATCTTCCTTTCATAACTTTCACCCTTCATGAATCGGGCAGACAGAACACCAGGGAAACCTCCGAGTGATTCTATAACGAGCCCTGAATCATCAGCTAAGATGGGCTTTTCAAGATTGTCTCCATAAATCAACGCTTTTTTCAAGGCGTTTTCGATGAACGTTTCACCATCCTCCAGCACCTCTATCTTGTTCTCTGGAAGCATGAGTTCTACCCAGGATGGTGCTATTCTTTTGATTTCTGCGAATTTATGATGGTTGGTGGTAGCAAGATATATTTCCATATTGTCACCCTCCTTTTTTTCTCAATAGATAGTATAATCTTTTTGTGGTAGATCGTTCAGGAGGTGCTCATTGTGAGAAAAGCCTGGGTGAAAGCGTTGGTTTTAGACAGGATAAACAACACACCAGTTGTTATTTTGGGAATAGAAGGTACTAACAAGGTGGTTCCCATCTGGATTGGAGCCTGTGAAGCGTATGCACTCGCAATGGCGTTGGAAGGGATGGAGTTTCCAAGGCCTCTAACTCATGACCTCATATTCAGCGTTCTGGAATCTCTGGATGCGAAGATAGAAAGGGTGATAATACATTCGGTCAAAGATAACACGTTCTACGCAACGATCGTTATAAAGGATTTAACGTATATCGATGTTGAGGAAGGAGAAGATGAAGAAGCGGCCTTCCTGGAAATCGATGCAAGACCTTCCGATTCCCTTGTTTTGGCCGTTAAGAAAGGAATACCGATTTACGTTACGAACGAGATAATAAACGAGCACTCTGTGGAACTGGAGATACCCACCGAGAGTGAGGAGAAGGAATTCAAAAAGTTCGTGAAGAACATGGATATCGACATGTTCAGACGAATGTTGGAAAATCGTGGAGAAGAGGATGAGGGAAAGAAGGATGAATGAGCTCTTCGAGAGAAAATTGCGGGAGGCAATACCGAAAAGGTTGAATCTGGCTGTGGAAAAAGCCATGGAATATGCTCTAACAGCTGGTGGAAAAAGATTGAGACCTAATATCATTTTCTCCGTATCCAGTGATTTGAGGTTGTCGCAAGAGGAAGTAATTGATGTTGCCGTAGCAGTCGAACTCCTCCACACGGCTTCACTGATACACGACGATTTACCAGCGATAGATGATGCAAAAATGAGAAGAGGAAAACCTGCTTGTCACAGAGTCTTTGGGGAGAACATCGCTGTGTTGGCGGGAGATGGCCTCTTCTTTCTATCCTTCTCCATCCTTTCCAGAACGATGAATCCCATACTGATGAGGGAATTCTCCGAAACCGCTTTCGATCTTCTCCTGGGAGAATCCGCGGATGTGGAATATGAAAATCGTGAGAACGTGACAGAGAAAGACGTTTTGAAAATGTACGAGCTCAAAACGGGTGCCCTCTTCGGTTTTTCCTTCTCTGCTCCTTCAATAGTCGCAAAAGAAATGAGTTTGAAAGAGACCTTGAAAAAATTGGGAAGAGCCTTTGGTGTGGCATTCCAGATCTTCGATGACCTTAAAGACGTTGAAGGTGATCCGAACCTTGTAGGAAAAGACGTGGGGAAAGATATCAATAAAAAGACCTTGATAAAACTCGTGGGAGTTGAAAAATCTCGAAAAATGGCCGATGAGATCTATGAAGAGACATCACTGGAGCTTCTGCGCTTGGGTTTCAGGAAAACGTATGAGTTTCTCAAAGATGTGAAAGAGGCCATTATGAGAAAATGATTATCGACAGATTCAAATCCATATTTAAAAGGATCCTCAGGAGGAAGATTCTCCTAATTTCCATATTGGGTGGTATCATCGGTGGCTTGCTCATCTTCTTTCTGTTCGTGAAACAACCTGGGAGAGTTGAGATCAAAACGGAAGAGTGGAGTCGAGCCGCCGTTAGGTATCTTGTTGTGGATATACCATCAGGCGCTTTCGGAAGAAAAAAAGAGATCAGAATAGAGAGAGTTCAGGGGGATACGGCAAACGCTTACAGAAAACTGGGCCCTTTTATCTCTGAATTCTACTTCGTTAGACCCTCGGACAATGTCGATGAATTCGCATTGAAACCTTTGAAATTCAGATATTATTTTCCAGCGCAATATTACTACGGACCCGAATACAACAATCTGGCTCTTGCTTACATTCCAAAATCAGGGGATCACTACAGAGTGTTTCCGGGCTCTCAGATAAGAAAAGACGATAAGGGTTATTACGTTGAAGTTTCTTCGTTTCATACATCCGTCATAGGAATAGTGACGAAAGTTCCCAAAAAGCAGGAGTTGGGGATAAGTGTGATAAAAGAAGCTCCTAAATCTTCAGCACCAGCTGTACTGATAGTTCCTGGGGAAGATCCAACGTTTAAAGGTGAAATGCATGAAATAGGGGTCAATTTCTGGGAAGGCGTGTTTCCAGATAGAACAATTGCACTTTACAGATACCCTTTGATCGATTCAAGATCCCTTCTGTATAACCAAATGTACGATGAGTTCAAAAAGTCTGGTAAAACGAGTTACGTTCTCTTCGAAAGTGAAAGACTCTATGAGGAGTTGAAAAAATACGATAAATACACTTTCGACGTTATCGCACATGGAATAGGAGGATTGATCGTTCTGACTCTTTTGAAGAACCATCCAGATGTGAAAAGCTTCAGAAAGATCGTTCTGATCTCCACACCTGTTAAAGGCAACAACATTGTCAATCCTCTCTTTTTCGGAGCGACTTTCTACAACAAGGATCCGAAGATCGTGGCGGAAATATTTGGAATACCTGAGAGAATGGCAGAATCCGCTTCTGTCTTTATTTTCAACTACCTAGAAGCTGTCAACACGTACTACAGCGACCTTCTACCAGATTCTGAGATTGTGAAAGGGTTGAAGAATCTGAGTTTTAAGAAAGAAAACTTACTTTTGATTTCCGGTGATGTTCCTCCTTTCGATATAGATTTTTCAAACACACAACTTGCAAGATTTTACCCAGAGTTGACTCTGGGAAGAGGAGATGGAATCACCAAAATCGATGATTTCAAGGATTATCCTTTCAAACATGAAACATATCACGCTTCTTTTCTGGATATATATACGAAAGAGGAAGTCTTGAACAGGATAAAGAATTTCTTATCATATACTCCACCGAAATTCGAAGGATTCAAGGAAGACACATACCCCGAGTACCTGCCGGTTGAAGTGGTGGAAAGGGAAGGAACCGGTGTTAAAAAAGAAGAGAAGCCAAAGGTTGTAAAGATCGAAAAGAAGGA
>CAZANP010000091.1:0-5224 GCA_964486555.1 uncultured Thermotoga sp.
TGGAAAGCGCTATTTTTGATCTACAACTCTCAGGATACAGGGTTGTACTAGCCCATGTTGAAAGATACGAATGGTTGATAAAAGATAAAGACCTGATATGGAAACTTAGAGATAGAAACGTTCTTTTCCAGGTTAACGTAAAACCTCTTGCAATGAGAAATGAAAATGCTCTTTGGTATTACAAAAATGATCTCATAGATTTTCTGGGGACCGATATACATTCAGCAGATGAACTCGATCTTTTAAAGATCGATTTAAGGGAATTTAGGAAAATATTTGAAAGATCATGGGAACTCATTTGAACGCCCATCTATAAACAACTCCTATTCTCCTTTTCCCACCTATACCTTCGAAAAATACATTTGCTCCCTTGTATGAAATTGAAAGGGACATTCCGTTTATTCTTTTCGTTTCACCTTGCTCCTGAACCCCATACTCTGTATGGATCGTGTTTGGCCCTTTTAAAAGACTGAAGAGTTCCAATTCAAGGGTTATTTTCTCGTTGTAATAATCTATTTTGAGACTGAAGAGAGAAGAATCAGGTCCGTAAGAAAATCCTATAGGATAATCAACTATGTTTCTCGATGGTGGGAAGTTTGAAAGATAGGTTATCCTGTTGTAGAACTTGAGGTAGGGTGTAAAACTGTTGTAGACAAAATCCGTTGCTTTGACATATTCAGCACCAATCAATATGTTTCCCAAAGTTGTCCATACAGTTTTTCTGACACCAATGTTGAAAGCAAAAGCAGTGGGTTTTACATCGCTTTCGGTCAATTTGATCACCAAATCATCAAGTGCAAGCTCCCCATGGAAATTCAGACCAGGAATGGGTGTCCATGAAAAATCGAAAACACCCATGGAGTTGGCGTATCCTTCGTTGAAATTGTTGTGATAAACAATGAAAGGACTTATGGTAAATAAATCCGGGAATTTTCCTCCTATCATCGTGAGTTCCCCTATGCCAAGCCTTAGATTTTCCAGAGGAAAGAAATCGAGTCTGTGACCAACGAGTGTTTTGACCTTGGTGAAATAAGGAGCTGTTGGATCGCTGTTTACAGGAATGACACTTGTTTGAGAAGCATATTCATCTGCTGTCAAAACAGGATTTATGGAAACAAAATGGAAAGTGTAATGAACCTTATCACCCAGGAAAGAATAGGTGAAATTGTCGAAATAGGGACTTGTATCTGAAAGGGCCACTGGATACTCTGCATCTCCCCATTTCAGTTTACACCTTCCAATCACGAAATATTGGTTTTCAAGGTCGAAGACACCGTACGCATTTTGAGGAAAGTTCAAGTCTATCGAGAAAAAGGGATCAACCACGGTGATAGGAACGTTGGTTATGTTTCTTTCATGGAACAGGACATATTCTCTCTTCAATGGATAATCGACATGAAGTTTGAAAACATCGTTTCCAAGATCAAAGGACATGGTCATGAAAGGAGGTGTTTTTTCATACACATAGAAGTTTTCAGAAGGATCTATGGGATTGGAATAGCGACCTTGAGGAACACTTTCGTTGATTTTTCCAAAGAAGACGCCTGGGGTCAGGGTGAAGGAAAATCCACTCTTCATTTCCTCGTTCGATGGAAATGGAAAAACAGCATGGGATAATACTTTTCCACTCTCTATGGTTTCAAACATTTCATCGATGGTGTAATCAAAGACCAGAGGTTCTGCGATTGAACATACTGAACAGATGATCAAAATCGGTATCATCCATTTCATAGGAGAAACTCACCCCCATTTTGAATCCTTCAGAAGAGTTCAAAGAGAGTTTGAAGGTTGCTTCGAACCAATCAGCGCTGGTTGAAAGGTAGAAGGAGATATCATGGATACTTTCAAGATCTCCCACAAGCCATTTTGTACCACTTGGCATCTCTTCTTCCCCATGCCAGGGGGAGGATGGTGTTCTTGTTCCATGTACCAAATAAGAGTACTCGATAGACATATTGTGTTTTTGTATACTCTTCTGGAAACCAACAGTGATCGCCAAACTGTTTTCACCGTATTTGTATCCAATCATTCTGTCCTCTATATCTCCTTCATCGAAATACGTGTATTCGTACGGAACATCTTCCTTCGTTCTTTCGAAAGTGTAGGCTGTCGCTCCTGAGATTTCTCCATACACTTTCCCGTATGTCGTATTTATGGATCCTCCTAAAAGAATAGCGATTTTGTCAGGATTTTGATAATCACTTTCAGGTGCGAGGAATCTGTTCAAGTTTATGTCATCTACCAGTATTTCTCCATACACTCTCCCTCTGGTGAAGCGGTAGTCAAACCAACCACCAATGAAGGAGTTGTCATCAACAGAACTTCTCCAAGGAGCGTTTAAAAAATGCCACATTTCTTGAATTACAGGAACAGGTAAGGGTGTGAAAAAGTAATAAGGATCAAAGATTCGATCGAGATAAACAACAGAATCCTCGAAAGCTATTTTTAGATTTCCAAAATTCAAAATTAAGCTTCTGTAATTCAAGCTCTTGGTTCTTCCATAACCAGGAAGCTTTATAGATACCCAAATGTCCTTGAAGGTGAATCTCTCAAAATCGTTTTTAAGAACAAAGGAAGGAAATCCTATGATCGAGTTGTCATCTAAAAAGAGCTTGTTGATACCGGGACCTTCTTCGTGACTCATTATCCCAAGGCTTACTCCTAGATTATCAGATAATTTCGTTGAGATATAGGAATTCTTTATGTACCAGAAATGACCGAAAAGATTCCCAAAACTGTTTGGATTGTATGGGATAGTGATGTTATCTTTTCTAGCAAACCCCATCTCTCCTAGAAAGGTGATTTTATTTTGTTCCAATATCAAATTGAAATTCAGATCATCTTCCGGTGAATTCTTCGATATATCGAAAGAACCGGTTATCTTAAGGTTCTCAGAAAAAACTACGATACATGAGAGAAAGATCATGATAATAAAGAGTTTTTTCATTTCAATCACCATCCCATGATATCTTTACTCGTTGAGATGATCCCAAGGATATCTCTCACAACAGGTAAGACTTCCGATACTTTAACAAACGGGTTTCGCGGAACATATATAACGTCTCCTGGTGCAACTTTCGGATTGACGGAAGGACCTTTTCCCTTTATAAATCCTGAAAGGTCGCAGGTTATGACGTTTTCCTCCGATCCTTTCTTGAACAGAAATATGTTGCTGTATACTGCGTCTTTTGTGAATCCTCCTGCTTTCATAATGGTATCGAACACCGTTGAAAACTTATCTATACCTACTATACCTGGTGTTTTTACTTCTCCTAATACGTATACTTTGTTTGTTTCTAGTGGTGGTATATACACAACGTCTCCTGGCATGATTTTTGTCTTTTCAACTTTCGATAAATCATTTATATCCAGTTCCATTTCTCTTCCGTTTCTTCTGAGCAATATCTTCGTCTTTTGTGCCCAGTCACTCAAACCTCCTGCCCATGAGATAACTTGAAGGAGGTTAACATCGCCTTTTATCCTGTAAGCCCCTGGTTGTTTAACCTCACCGACGATGTAAACAAAGTTTTTAGTCTCCTCAGGAACAAGAACGACAGCTCCAATTTCAAGCTCCGGCCCACCATCTTTCAACACATCATCAAAAGATACTTTCTTAATTTCCCCATCAGGCATGATCACTTCTATCTCTTTTGATGCCTTTTCATTTAATCCGCCCGCTTTCCCAAGAAGTGTCTTCACGTTGAATTCCTCTTCATCCTTGAAGACGATTTTCCCATTTTTCAGTCCTTCTCCTAATGCGAAAGCATACCTTAAGGGTCTTTGAGTGACGTTTATGTAATCACCATCTTTCAGTAGAATATCCGCTCTTCCTGACTTTATTATCTCCACATCGAAAACTTTTCTCTCACTATTCCTCATTAAAACGATTTCATCGGCTACGGTTTCATCATCTTCCATATATCCTCCAGCCTTTGATATAGCTTTTTTCAGAGATGGTCTCTCATCAGGTTGGAAAACAACAAGTCCGGGATTTTTCACGAATCCTCCTATGTAAACCCTCACTTCCTCCTTGAGGTCAACTTCTACAACATCACCATCCATCAAAGGGATCGATACTACTTCGTTTAAAGTCATAGCACTCCCATTTTTTCTCAGTATTCTCAGAGAATTTATGTACTTTTCCTCGATTTTTCCTATCTTGGCAATCGCTCTATCTAAGGTTGGTTTTTCTTCAGGATCGAAGAAGACATATCCTGTTACATCACCTGTGAAATAGATCCTTGTACCTTCAAGAATCTTCACCATGATGGTATCTCCATTCTTAAGAGGCCAGTCTTCGGTAAGTAGTTTCTCTGGATCAACAAGAAGTATCTTTCCTTCACTCATCACTTTCACACTTTCTAGAAGATCAAAATCCTCAATGCCAGCTTTTTTCAAAACAGTTAGAAGTGTCAAAGGTTCTTCTGGATCCAGAACGATTTTCCCTCTTTTTTGAAGATCGTTTCCTACAATGTACGCATACTTTTCCTCTACTTCTTCAACAACAACAAGATCTCCTTTCTTCAAAATGAAATCTTTGTTTTCGCTGAACGCATCCTCAGGGCTGAAAACCTCAGAAGAGCTATCCTCGTGAATTACTTTTATGTCTTTCACGTATCTTAACTTATCGGGAAGTATGCCACCAGCTTTGGCAAGGGCTTTACTCAAAGTCATTTTTTCTTCAGGAAGGAAGGATATGTAACCAGGTTTCGATACAGGACCAACAACGTAAACGTATTTTTCTTCCATTTCCTTAACTATCACGAGATCTCCCGTTTTCAAAACAGGGTCTTGTGTTTTGTTGAAAATAATCTGTGGATCGTATTTTTCCGTCGAGTTATCCTCGTGAACGATCACAATCGCTTCCACTCGTTCCATCATGTCTGAAGGGACATCTCCTGCTTTCGCCAAAGCTCTACTCAGGGTCATTTTTTCTTCAGGAAGGAAGGATATATAACCAGGTTTTGACACAAGCCCAACAACATAAACATATTTTTCTTTTGCGGGTTCTACATAGACAAAGGCACTGTCTTCAAGATCGATATCTTTCTCGAGCACCTCCTGGATCATATAAGTTTTTTCTTCCTTTCCAACTACTTTTACCATTCTTACTTTATTTTCGTCTATGAATCCTCCTGCTTTTGAAATTAAATTTCTGAGAGAAAATTTTTCATTCTTTTCAAAATAATACAATCCAGGATACTTAACAAATCCGAGGATATAC
>CAZANP010000092.1:0-5030 GCA_964486555.1 uncultured Thermotoga sp.
TTCTGTGGGAAATGAGGAATTCGAGGTGAGATGATGGAGAATTTCCCAGCTTCTCTCTCCTATTTCGCTTTGTTCTTTGGTATAACCATCGTTGGGTTTATAGTCTTAGTCGCTGTAACACTCTGGTTGTTCAGGCACAACCTTTCCAAATGGAAAGAGGTTTCACCTTTCATGGATGAGAGGGAATACATCGAAAGGATGATAAAAGACCTCATAAGGGAGATTAGAAGTTTAAGAGAAGAGATTGAGGAGCTACGTAGAAGACTCTCGTGATAGATTCTGTTGGAAGGTGATAACGTGGTTAGAACTTTCATACTTCCCGAAGATATAGAAACAGATGGTGTTTGCCTTATAATAGACGTTCTCAGGGCAACCAGCACGATTGTAACAGCTCTTTCAAATGGTGCGCTGTTCGTAAAACCGGTCGAGAAGGTTGAAGAAGCTGTAAATATGAGAGAAGAAAATGCTCTCCTCTGCGGTGAAAGAGGTGGGTTGAAAATAAAGGGATTTGACCTTGGAAATTCACCTCTAGAGTACAAGGAAGAGATAGTAAAAGGAAAAAAGATAGTTCTGACAACGACGAATGGTACAAGAGCTGTGAAACTTCTGAAATGCTCAAAGATAATAGCGGTTTCTTTCCTGAATGCTTCTTCCGTCGTGAATTTCGTGAAGGATTCGAAAGAGATAAACATCGTCTGCTCTGGTACTGAAGGGAAGTTTTCCCTAGAAGATTTTCTCCTCGCTGGTATGATCGTGAAACTCCTCGACAGAGAAGATCTGGACGATGCTTCCAAAGTGGCTATGCGTTATTATGAAAGTGTGAAGAATGTGGAAACAGAGCTCAGAAGATCATCGCATGCTCAGAAACTCATCAACCTTGGGTTTGAAAAAGATGTGATCTTTTGTTCTCGAATCGACCTCTTCAACGTCGTGCCAATCTTGGAAGATGGTGTTTTCGTTTCTAAATAAGAAGGACTGTGTTTACAAGGGTTAAATCCAAAACCACTCTAATGTCACCCTCTTGGATCATCCAGGGATGTGATACTTTGCTTAAAATCGCTTTAGACATGGCTTAGAAATTTCTTAGAAAAACATCTTGAGCCAATCGAAAAAGGGTATTATGAGAAGGGCGGGAAGGAAATTTCCAACCTTTATATCCCTTATCTCGAGTATTCTAAGGCCAAGTGCAAGAACCATGACACCGCCAACCCCGACAAAGTCTCCGAGAAATTCAGGAGTTGCCAGAAATTTCAAAGCAGAAGCGAATGAAACCAGAAGCCCTTGAACGAGGAAAACCATGATGGCGGAGAAAACCACACCGACTCCAAACAAGGATGAAAGGATAGTTGAAGATATCCCATCAAGAAGGGATTTTATTAGAATGAGGTTTGGATCACCGGAAACACCTATATTTATCGATCCTATGATCGTCATGGGGCCTACCAGAAAGAGAACGGAGGCGGTAACGAAACCTTTTGCGAAGTTTGCTTCATCCTTTTTCTTCCTGTTCATGTAATCTGCCAATCCCTGAAGCTTTTCCTCTATTCCAAAAAGCGTTCCTATAACTCCACCAAGAGCCATGGATCCCAATATCAGGAGGAACTCTTTACCCTCCATGACCATCCGCACACCTATGGCAAGAGTCGTTAAACCAACGGCATGAAACAATATAACCTTGTACTTCTCAGGGATCCCTTTTCCGAATATGGTTCCAAAAGTCCCACCCAGAATCACCGCTATCGTGTTCACGATAACAGCGTAGTGAAACATTACTCGAACCTCCTGGTTTGGGCAAAGAGCCCAAACAACCCTCCCGTGTGAACGAAAAGAACCTTTTTCCCACTACCTTTCATCATCTCAACCATTCCTCTGAAAGCCTTCCCAGTGTAGACAGGATCCAGTATTATGCCCTCAAGCTTCGCCATTTTCTCTATCATCTCCACGTCATCTTCACTGGGTACGGCATAGGCTGGGCCACTGAAGTCATCAACAACTTCGTAATCTAGTTTTTCCACATGGATTCCCATTTCCTTCATACCTTCAACTATTCTTTCTATCCTTTCGTAGAAAAGGTCTTTTGACCTCTTCGTCACGTTGATTCCCACAAGATGGGGCTTCTTTCCCAAAAGTGAAAGACCCGATGCGAGTCCTGCAACTGTTCCTCCACTTCCAAGGGCACTGAAAACGGCATCGAACTCTTCAAGGTCCATCTGATCCCTTATCTCGAAGACAGCATGATAATAACCAAGAGCGCCAAGCGGATTAGATCCACCCTCTGGTATTATGTAAACCTTTCTACCTTTTTTTTCGTATTCTACCTTTTTCTCCTTGAATATCTCATCTATCCTCTCATACTCTTCGGGAGTTATCTCGACTATCTCGGCTCCAAGAAGATGATCGATGAAGTAGTTCCCGTTGAATACGAACTCATCACTCTTTCTGAGAAAAAGAACAGGAAACATTCCCAGCTTTATCGAGAAGTAAGCGGTTGCTCTTGCATGGTTCGATTGAATACCACCACACGTGAAAACGGTATCACACTTCTTTGAAAGAGCATCGGCTAGAAGAAATTCCAGCTTCCTCACTTTGTTCCCACTTCCCACCATCTCCGTGAGATCGTCCCTTTTAACCCAGATTTCAAAACCGAATTCATCAGAAGCCCTCTTCAAAAATTCGATGGGAGTTGGCTTTTGAGCAAGATTCAACCTGTTCATACGGTATACCTCCTTGAAGTAGTATCATTGCTTTATCAGACCGTATTTGAGTATCTTGATGAGGTACGACAGATACTCCTCCATCCTGTCGATGTCGATCTCATCTTCATACAGCTCGTTCAAATGAAAAAATACCATATTCAGGAACTTTATCAGAAATTCTAACGGGATATCGTCTCGTATTTCTCCTTCTTCAACACCTTGTCTTACGTATTTCTCAAGGAACTCGATGGATACGTCTTCGAATTGTGTGAGAACCTTTCTGTATATAGGTTTATCCCTCACCTTCAGAAGTTGAAAGCTCATCCTTGAAAGTTTCGGGTATTTCCTGAACATCTCTATATTCGCTTTGATACCCATTTCAAGAAGTTCGAAAAAACCATTTGGTCTTTTCTTCAACACTTCGGAAAGATTCTCTTTCTTCTTTTCAACTATCAAGTCGAGGATGTACAGATAGAGTTCTTCCTTGCTTCTAAAATGATAGTAAAACTCACCTTTACTCACACCGGCTCTTTTTAAGATCCTGTTGAGAGAAGCTTCGTAATAGGTGTGCGCAGAGAACTCATCTATAGCTGCTTCCACCAGTTTTTCTATCTTCGAGAATTTTCCTCTCACAACTTTTCACCTCATATCAGTATATCTTCCCTTTCAAAGATCTTCTGGGATACAAACAGAATTCCCATTGATACCACAATGATCATGAGAGCGTTCATCCCAAATATCTGTCTCTTGACGATGGTATCCGTCAATGGAAGATAGTGGAAAACGCAAATCTTTTCTAGCCATTTTATCTTCTCGATTGTGGAAGCTAAAGCGTTCCCAAAGTACATGAAGATCAAGATGCCAAGGGATATAGACGTTGTTAAGGACGATCTCTGGAAGATCACCGATAGAAGCACAGCGATGGAGCTAAAGAAAATTTGTATGGTCAAAACGTAAAGGCCAAATCCAAAGAGAACTTTCTGACTGTATCCTACCGTTACGAAGACCTTGAAGAAAGCGAGCGTTCCTATCGTGAAGGTCAAAGAAAGTGAAAGCACGAAAATCAGCAACGCCAGAACTTTCTGCCTGAACAGATACTTTCTTGAAATGGGCTTGACCAGAATATACTCTATCGTCTTCTCTTCGAATTCCTTCGCAAAGATACCACCTGCCATCATCGATGCGAATACTCCCACTAGGATGTATATGAAACTCATACCCTCCGATCCAAAGATCCCTTCCGGCATTGAAAAGAGTTCCACATCTATACTGAACGCTTTGAGCAGGAATTTAGGTACCTTTTCTAGAAACTTTACCATAGTCTCGGACTCTTCCAAAAATTGATTCGTGAATGGTATGTACATGAGTATGAACAAGGTTATTATTCCAATCCATATGATGAAGGTCCTCAACTTCGATCTGATCTCCCGGACAATTATGTTCATGTTTTCCCTCCTATTTGTAATATTCAAGGAAGATATCTTCGAGTGTTGGGCTCTTTACCTCGATATCTTCAAAACCCAATTCACACACTTTTTGAAGGAATCTCCTCATATCATCGTTTGGAACGTGAAACGTCACAACACCGTTTTCACAGGACTTTCTGTATTCTTCCAATTCTCCTCTCAATCCGTACACTCTCACTATTTTGTAAGAGATCTTTCTCAACGAGTCCACATCTCCATCCTTTATAACCACTCCGTCCTTTATCATCCCGAACCTCTGGCAAATTCTCTCAACTTCCGACAAAATATGAGAGGAAAACAGAATAACCGTCCCCATCTTCCTATGTCTTTCTAAAAGTTGGTAAAACCTTTGCTGAACGAGAGGATCCAATCCGTTTGTGGGCTCATCCATGATCAAGTACTTTGGTTTGTGGACCAGAGCTTGAAGGATGGCCACTTTTTTCTTATTCCCATGTGACAGATCCCTGAACCTTTTGTCCATCTCTATCCCCAAAGTCTCTATGAGTTCCTTCTCGTACACTGTATCCACGTTCTTGTAAAATCTTCTGTTGAATTCAAGAAATTCTCCGACTTTCATATCACCGTAGAAGTTGACTTCACCTGGTACGTAACCTATCTCGTGCTTTATCCTGTCCAACTCATCGGGTACCTTAAAATCGCCTATGTAAACCTCCCCTTCATCTGCCTTTATCATTCCTATGATCGTTCTTATCGTGGTCGTTTTTCCCGCACCGTTCGGACCTATGAGACCATAGATCACCCCTTCATCTATTTCGAATGAGACATCTTCAATTCCCCTGATACGTCCATAGTACTTTTTCAATTTAAGGACTCTCAGCACATTTTCAACCTCCTCCGGTATTAGACC
>CAZANP010000093.1:0-4966 GCA_964486555.1 uncultured Thermotoga sp.
GTTCTGAGAGCCATGGAAGTTTATAGATTACAACCCCCGGCTTTCCTCATACCTCGCAAAATCCAGGAAAGGTACGTGAAAAACAAATGGAGGTCTCTTCCCCAAAAGGATGCATACATTGAAGACCTGAGAAATGAAGGAAACGAAGAGTTTTTAAAAGGAATCGCTTACTACAGAGTCAAACATAGAGTGAGAATGTGTTATCTTTACCTCGAGGCTGAAAGGAGAGGATACGCGGTCGTTGGAACCACCA
This sequence comes from uncultured Thermotoga sp., assembly GCA_964486555.1. Lineage (GTDB taxonomy): Bacteria > Thermotogota > Thermotogae > Thermotogales > Thermotogaceae > 4484-232. The sequence continues at coordinate 254 of CAZANP010000093.1, forward strand.
ACAGAACGGAGTACAAATTGGGGTTCTACGTAAAATGGGGAGATGATGCGGTAGATATAGAACCGATCCTTCATCTCTACAAGACACAGGTGTATGAACTTGCAAAAGAACTCGATGTTCCTGAGAAGATATTGAGAAAAGCTCCATCTCCAGATTTGATACCTGGTATCACGGACGAATTCGCCATTGGTATGAGCTACCAGGATGCAGATAGAATCCTGATGAAGATGGAAAAAGGTGAAGATCTTTCCGGTGAGGATCCAGAAAAAGTTGAAAGAATTAGAGAAATCCTCGAGAACGTTCGTTTCAGAGAGATCAAGATGAAATCCTTACTTCTTGGGTAAATGATCGTACAAACTCTCTACGACGAATTCCCCATCCACAAGCTGCAAAACTTTTGTTTCTCCTGGCTTCAGGAAAAAGAAGTTATCTTCCAATTTCTCATCATGCTCAGATACGATATGAACACCTATGGCAGGTTTCTTCGCAGAGATCTTGATTGTATCTCCCACTCTCTCCCACGAGAGCTCTGGATCCTTCAAATTCATGTTTCTGTACCTTTCAAAGACCTTGTAATTTTTGAAAGATCTTCCTTCGACTTCCACTGTTGAGAAGGCTATCGTCTCCTGCAGATTCAAGAAAGAAACATCCACGGTGAAAATTTCAACAACGCTATCTTTCGGTAAAACTATCTTAGCACGTTTTTCCAAGATCAGATTTCCATCGAAATCGTATATTTCTAGACTAACGGATGCTTCAACTGTTTTCTTAAGGTCACTCACCACGATGAGAGATAACGATCTATCTCCCTTTTCGAGCTTTATCACAGGTAAAATCTCGCTGTAAAATCTCTTGGTGTAGTAGTACAGGGCCTTTGGCCTTTTGAAATAATCCACGGCGGACCAACTGACCACTGGCCAACTGTCGTTGAATTGCCAGTAGAGAACACCTGACGTTCTGTACTTTCTGGTTCTCCAATGCTCCACGCCGAATTTTATGGCTTCAGCTTGATTCAGCTGGGATAGATACACGAAAGAATCGAAATCATTCACTATGCCGAATCTACCGTTTATAAACCTCAAGCATCTCTCAAGCCCTTCCTCCTGCTTTTCGTGCTTAACCATCACGGGATGAAAAACATACTTTTCATCCGGTTTCAGGAAGAAATCTATAGTCTTGTGATGTGGTGCTCCCTGGAAGCCGAACTCACTGATGAATCTTCCCGTGTCTTTCTCGTAAAATTCGAAGTCAACCCACGCACTCCAAATTATCCAGTTGTGTCTGTCTCCTTCCTTTGGACTGTTGGCTTTCTCTCCACCATACGGGCTCGAAACCCAGTACTCCCTTGAAGGATCTTCTTCTGAACATATCTTCGGGAAATCTATCAGGTAGAGCCTGTTCCCGAGGTTGTAACCATCAACTTTTCTCGTCATGTTTCCCCACTCTTCGAAGCCCCAGTTATTTTCGTTGTTGCCACACCAAAGGACTATCGAAGGATGATACCTTAACTTCCTCACGATTCTTCGGATCTCTTCATTTGCCAGTTTCCTAAACCATGGCAGGTGGTCAGGGTATTCAAGACATGCGAACATGAAATCCTGCCATATCATTATTCCCAATTCATCGCACGTTTCGTAAAACACATCCCTTTCGTATATCCCCCCACCCCAAACCCTCAGCATGTTCATACCAGCATCGTAAGCCATTTTCAAAAGTTTTTTATAATCTTCATCTTTCATCCACGTCAGTATATTGTCCCCAGGTATCCAATTTGCACCTTTGACGAAGACTTTCTCACCGTTGATTTCGAATATGAACGTCCTACCCTCTTCGTCCCTCTCCTTGATGATTTTGACGGTTCTCAAACCGATTTTCTTTCTCTCTTCATAAACTTCTTCTCCTTTGTGTAACAGAATAAAGGAGAAATCGTACAGTTTCTGAGGTCCAATTCCCCTAGGGTACCACAGCTGAACATTCTCCATCTTGAAAACACCTTTGAACCAGTATTCTCCATTCCTCGAGAAGACGGGGAACCTTCCAACCTCCTCACCATCCACTATAATCAAGACGGAAAGATCTTCAGCGTTGAGCTTCCTGTTACTCGAGATGATACCAGTTACTACCACCATTCCTGACTTTCCATCTGTATCCAGAATGTACGCTGTGGAATCGTGTACTCTTGCTATCTTGTACTTTTCGATGTAAACGGGTTTCCATATACCGGAAGTCACGATCCTTGCTCCCCAATCCCATCCATACGAGTATTGAGCTTTCCTTATGTAACCCCTTATTGGATTTAATCCCCCAAGCCTTCCATAAGTTTTTTCCAAAGATTCAGGTACGTTCACAGGGGATTCGATCAACACTTTTATCTCGTTTTCCCTTTTCAATACGTTTTTCACATCGAATCTATATTCAAGGAACATGTTCTCAGTTTTCCCCAGAAAGATACCGTTCAGGAAAATCTTCCCCAGAGTATCTATCCCTTCGAAAACAAGATCCACCTCTTCCTCATCAGAAATTTCCTCATTGAACTCAAAGGTTCTCTCATACATCCAATCCTTCCTCTCAAGCTTTGAGAAAACATCCTCGTTGTCACCCACATAAGGGTGAGGGAATATCCCTTTTTCTATCAAATCCTGCTGAACCACACCAGGAACCTTCCCTTCAAAAGAGAGCTCCCCTTGAAGATCCTTAACTCTCCATGCACCATTTAAGGATAGGATCATGCTTTCACCCCTTTGAAATTCCTTATCTGTGAAAGATGGTACCACAAAGGTCTGAGAAATCCAGAACATCACTTTTTCTCAAGGAATCTGCCAACTTTTTCTGAAATCTTTCTTGTAAACTTCATCGATTTCCAGTTTTCGATACGTTTTATTATCACTACGAATGCTCCCACTCCATCTATTACGTTGAAGTCAGGAAATTTCAGCTTCGTGAATCATAATCACGCCTGATTCGGAGACATAAACTTTAACAGGATGATAGAAACAGTGATCCATGAGCTCCACACCCGCTCATTTGGAAAGGAAGTTTCCTCCTCAAAATTGGTACGGATCTATTTTAAACCGAATAGTGATACCTCACAAATTCGACAGGGATACATAGAATCGTTTCGATGGTAAAATATTTTAAAAGCTTTTCGTAAAGACAGGAGGTGCGTGGTGTGGAAGAGCTCGGAACCAGGTATGACCCGTTGAATATAGAAGGAAAATGGTACAGATATTGGGAAGAGAAAGGATTTTTCACGCCGAAAGGTAAGGGAAAAAAGTTCTCCGTCGTTATTCCCCCTCCCAACATAACCGGAAGAATCCATATGGGACACGCTCTGAATATAACACTCCAGGATATAGTGGTTAGATACAAAAGGATGAAAGGTTACGATGTTCTGTGGCTTCCAGGCGAAGATCATGCCGGAATCGCAACACAGAATGCTGTTGAGAAATTCATAATGCAGACTCAGGGTAAAAAGAGAGAGGATCTAGGTAGGGAAAAGTTCCTAGAGATCACGTGGAACTGGGCTGAAAAATACAGAAAGGAGATAAAGGATCAGATAAAGGCTCTTGGAGCATCTGTCGATTGGACAAGGGAAAGATTCACTTTAGATGAAGGGTTGAACAAGGCGGTCAAAAAGGTTTTTGTTGAACTGTTCAAAAAAGGTTTGGTGTACAGAGGGAAATACATCGTGAACTGGTGTCCAAGGTGTAAAACAGTTCTATCCGATGAGGAGGTTTCCTACGAGGAGCACGAGTCGAAACTGTATTTTGTCAAGTATCCTCTCAAAGATTCGGATGAATTCATAGTCGTTGCAACGACAAGACCCGAGACGATGCTTGGAGACACGGCAGTGGCTGTTCATCCAGAGGATGAGAGGTACAAAGACTTTGTCGGGAAAGTAGCGATACTTCCCCTTGTTGGAAGAGAGCTTCCAATAGTAGCCGACAAGTATGTAGACCCAAAATTCGGAACGGGAGCCGTTAAGGTAACTCCCGCTCACGATCCCAACGACTTTCTCATAGCTCAAAGGCATAACCTACCAGCTGTGGACATCTTCGATGATGAAGCAAGAATCAACGAAAACGGTGGTAAGTACAAAGGATTGGATAGATATGAAGCAAGAAAAGAGATCGTGAAGGATCTTGAAGAGCAAGGATACTTAGTGAAAGTTGAAGACTACAGGCATTCCGTTGGACACTGTTACAGATGCAACACGGTGGTTGAACCCAGGATTCTCGAACAGTGGTTCGTTTCGACAAAACCCCTGGCAAAAAAAGCCATAGAAGCTGTTGAAAAAGGTGAAATAAAATTCTTCCCAGAGAGATGGACGGGATTTTACCTGAGTTGGATGTATGAAATTAGGGATTGGTGTATAAGCAGACAACTTTGGTGGGGACACAGAATACCTGTTTGGTACTGTCAGGATTGTGGACACGTTATGGCGCACGAGGACAAACCAGAAAAATGTGAAAAATGTGGTTCGAAGAATCTGAAACAGGATGAGGATGTACTCGATACGTGGTTCTCCTCGGCTCTCTGGCCGTTCTCAACATTGGGATGGCCTGAGGAAACCGAGGATCTCAAAAGGTATTACCCCACTGACCTTCTCGTCACGGGCTTTGACATAATATTCTTCTGGGTTGCAAGGATGATAATGATGGGATACGAGTTCATGGGTCAGAAACCATTCAGTCACGTTTACATTCATCAGCT
>CAZANP010000094.1:0-4923 GCA_964486555.1 uncultured Thermotoga sp.
CTCAATTAAATCTGCTTCATAGGTTGATTTCAACAAGTTTGGATACCATTTTCTGGAAGTGTTTTTAAAAGCTAGAACCTCGTGATTCTCATCCAGGATATCCAGAGTGTAACACGGTGAGATCTTCATGTCGTAGAAATTTGCAGGATCCCAGAATCCAAATTTTTCTAGAAAAACAGGATGAGTGGGAGTCCAAACCAACTTTTCGCCGAATCCCAAATACCATTTGTCCTCTCTTTCTAGAAGTGCCGACACATCATTCAATGATCTAACCTCCTTTGAACGAGTTCAAGTCCTCAAGGTCGATATCTATTATTCTGTTCAGCATTTCAACAGCTCCATCGATGTCTCTTTCATACATCTTCTTTGCCAATTCCACATGAAAAGGAATCCCCCTGTCTCCGAATTTCACGTTTCCCAATGGTGACCTCCAGAGAAGATCCATCATATCTCTCATGACGCTGTGAAGGTATTTAAGAAGAGAGTTTCCAGATAGTAGAAACAGAGTTTCATGGAAAAGGTAATCAATCTCGGCTGTGTTCTTACCCTCTTTAAAGGTTTTTAAAAGTTCTTCGGAAATCTCAACAAGTCTTTTCAATTGAGAGTCTGTAGCGTTTCTTATTGACAACTTAACGGCAGATTCTTCAAGAGCCCTTCGTACTTCCAAAAGATCCCTGAAGAAATTCTTATCATGTACGTTCACTTTGAATGGAAAATTGTATTCCACGGAAATGTTTTTTGTGTTCTGAACAAACGAACCTTTTCCAGGTATGGTTGTGATGATCCCTTCATATTCAAGGATCCTGAGAGCTTCCCTAACAACTGTTCTCGTCACACCAAACATAGAGGCTATTTCTCTTTCAGGAGGAAGTTTTTTTGGATTGTTCTCAACGATGTATTTCTTGAGTTCGTTAGCCAGATTTATGGAGAGCCTCTCTCGTCTCATGAGTTTATACACCCCTGGTATATATTTTATACCAAATAGACCAACAGATTGCAAGAACAAAGGAATGTCTCCATTAAAATGCGGAAGATGACATATTCGTTGGTCAGTTACCTATCCTCCACTTGATTTGGAGGGAAAAATGTGTTAAACTTTTGTTAGCACTCATCAAAGGAGAGTGCTAACATGGAGAAAAGAGGTTTGAACGAACGACAAAGGAAAATACTCTACTGCATAGTGAGAGAGTATATAGAACAAAGAAGACCCATCAGCTCCAAAAGGGTTTTGGAGGTTACAAACCTCAATTGGAGTGGTGCCACCGTAAGAAACGATATGAGAAAACTCGAGTATCTGGGATACATATATCAACCTCACACATCTGCAGGTAGAATTCCTACAGATAAAGGATATCGCTTCTATTTGGAAGAAATGCTGAAGCTTCAGAAGGATGTTGAAAAAGCGGGTACCAAGATCGATATGTTCCATGTGTTCCCTCTTGGCGATCTGGAAAAAATTCTGGAAGGAGCAGCGAGACTTTTATCTCATATGACGAAAGGCTACGTTGTTCTTGAAAAACCTGATCCGAGTTTTTTGAAGATATTGAGAGTCGTTATAACCAATATATTCGAAGATTACTACGTTTTAGGTATAATCACAGAACTTGGTCTTTCAAAGATATTTCCCTTCAGAGCTTCGGAGATAGATATTCGAATAAAGGAAAGGGATCTCAACAGAATGTTCGTTGGCCTCAGCCTGAAGGACGCTATAGAAATGGCCAAGAAAACGAGAAATGATAGGATCTTCGGTTTGGTGAACAAACTGTTATGTGAGGCCGAAGAAAACTTTGTTGAAACAGGACTGGATATGTTACTATCCGATGAGACACTTTCAATGGAGGATATAAAGAAGTTCTCATTCTTTGTGGGAAAGAAATCGAACCTTTGGAATCTCATGACGGAAGGGGAAGGAATAGTGATCAGAATCGGTCAAGAGCATGGTCATCCATATTTATCTAACTTCGCTTCTTTCCTCTCCTTCTACAAAAAGGAAAATGATGTCATAGGGAGAATATTGGTTATAACGTCTAAGGTTACAAGATACGATTTCGTTTACAAATCGATAGATTACATGACGAACCGTCTGACAGAATACTTCACGTTGCTTTCGAGGAGGTGATATGATGGCAACCAGGATTACGAAAAAAGAACTAGAGGAAAAGGTGAAGGAGTTAGAAGAAAGATTGAAAGAGATGGAAGAATATGCCAAGAGGTTGAAAGCGGAGTATGAAAATTTCAAGGAGGAAGTTGCAAAGGAAAAACAGGAGATAATAAAGAATGCCAGTGAATACATTGTCAGTAAATTGATCCCCATTCTGGACGATTTTGAAAGAGCTTTGAAACACAGAAGGAACGATGAAACCTTTGTAAAGGGAGTGGAGATGATATATAAAAGGTTGTTGAATATTCTGGAGAATGAGGGATTGAGCAAAATAGAAGTGGGGGAAAAGTTCGATCCTTTCGAACATGAAGCGGTGGAGAAGATAGAAACGGAGGATGTTGAAGAATACACGGTTCTTGAGAAAATAGAAGATGGTTATAAGTTTCACGGTAGGGTGATCAAACCTGCCAAAGTAAAAGTTGCGGTGAAACCCAGGAAGTGATAAGGCGGTGATAACGTGTCTCCAAGGAAAGATTACTACGAGATACTGGGAGTTCCAAGAAACGCATCTCAAGATGAAATAAAAAAAGCTTACAGAAAGCTCGTGAAACAATGGCATCCGGACCTCCATCCGGAAAACAAAGAGGAGGCGGAAAGAAGGTTCAAAGAAATACAGGAGGCTTATGAGGTTCTAAGCGATCCTGAGAAAAGAGCCATGTACGATAGATTCGGTTATGTTGGGGAGCCTCCTCCAAGCTATCAATACACTCCTCATGAGACTAGAAGCATCTTTGAAGATATTTTCAAAGATTTCGAAGAGTTTTTCGATAGAGACATCTTCGACATATTTTTCGGCGAGAGAACCAAAGAGAGGACAAGGCAGGCTAGAAGGGGCGAGGACGTAGAGATCCACGTTAACGTGGATTTCCAGACAGTTGTTAACGGAGGAGAAGTCATAGTTGAGTACGAAAGGTACGAAAGATGCGATCATTGTGGAGGTTCCGGAGTTGAGCCAGGTAGTGGATACATGAACTGTCCGAGATGTCATGGAACGGGTGTTCTGAGAGAGGAGAGAAGGACCGTTTTTGGATTCTTCGTAAGTGAGAGGCCATGCGATTACTGTGGCGGAACGGGAAAGGTTCCAAAGGAAAGATGCAAAGTTTGTAAAGGAAGTGGTAGGGTTCTTAGAAGAGTTAGAAGGGTCGTGAAGATACCTCCTGGAGTGGAGGAAGGAAGTAGAATTAGAGTACCAGGTGGTGGTAACGCCGGAGTGGAAGGGGGCTCCTACGGTGATCTTTACGTCATCGTTCACGTTAAGATGGATCCTAGGTTTAAAAGATCCGGTAACGATCTGTACTATACAGTCACTATAGATTACGTTCAGGCCATACTTGGCTCGATGGTGGAAATACCTCTTCCTGAAGGAGGTTCGACGATGTTGAAGATACCCCCAGGGACACAACCAGATACGATTTTCAGATTGAAAGGGAAAGGAATATCTGATCCCTCCAGAGGAAGGAAAGGTGATCTTTACGTCACAATAAAGGTGGAGCTCCCGAAGAGCATTTCTAAAGAAGAAAAGCGCTTGTTAGAGGAAATAGCGAGAATAAAGAACCTTCATCTGTAAGGGTTGATCAAAGCCTCTCTCAGAACGACCTTTATGCCTTTTGGGAGAGTCACTTTAACCTTGAAAGGCCCTCTTCTTACACTAAGCCATCCGAGTCCTGCTATTGCAAGTTCTTCTCCTATGTTCAAATTGAACCATCTTTCTTCCCACTCATAGTCATCGTAACTTTCCTTTTTGCAAGGAGGTACTAAAAGATCTCCCATCCTCTCTCTCATCAAGGTATCCGCTTTTTTGTTGTTGGTTTCATGAAAGACAACGTTCTCAGATGAAAAGATCTGGAATATAGGTCGCCTCTCTCCTTCGAAGTATATATCCAGTCTGCACAATCCTCCAATGAAGATAACTCTACCATTTTCTGGTTTGAAAGTTTTTCTGGTTACCCTTTTGAGGGGAGTTATCCTTTTCTGACATTCTGGATCGAGAAGTTCTATAATCCTCTTCCCAGTGACTATACCGGGGGTATCGTAAAGATAGAAATTGATGTCCTTCACTTTTCTTCTTATGATACCAAGGGTTGTCCCTGGGAAAGGACTCACTGTTGTTCCAAAACCGCATAACTCGTTCAAAATGGAAGATTTTCCGACGTTCGTCACACCTATAACCAGCGCTTTGTCCGTCAATCTTTTTAAATATTTCATCGTGGATCTTAATCCGAGTTTTTTAGTAGCACTCATCAGCTTTATATCTTCACTGCTCACGTTCAATCTTTTTTTCAACCACTCCTTAATCTCTTTCAAAGTGACAGCCTTCGGTATGAGATCTATCTTGTTGATTCCATACACGACTTTTTTATTTTTCAACAGTTCCTTTATCTCTTCGTCGTAACTGCCTTCAAAATCGAATATGTCCAGGATCCAAAGCACAACGTCGAATCCTCCAAGATACGATTTCAAATTTTTCTTGAAATCCTCGTGTAGTTCAACTGACATCATCTTACCGTAATGCTTCAATCTGTAGCATCTCTGGCACAATATCTCTTCTCCATTGGACAGTTTTCTTTCATAAACTTCGAGAGGTATGTACCCAGGTTTTTTAGGATCATCGAACTGCAGTTCCGCCCCACATCCTGGACATTTCATTCTATCTCCTCCAGGACAATTTTACTTTAATTCCGAAAAAGGTGTATTATTGTGCTGATTATACACGAGGGAGTGATGAGTGTGAAGAAAAGATTCTTGTTGATCACGATAATTTT
>CAZANP010000095.1:0-1413 GCA_964486555.1 uncultured Thermotoga sp.
AACGAATTCATGAAAAGGGAGTGGGAGAAACTTCACGATGGAGCAGTCGTGATAGCTCTTGAGCAGACCAAGGGAAAGGGAAGGATGGGGAGAAAATGGATATCTCCAAGAGGGGGGCTTTGGTTCTCGGTTCTTTTCAAACCAAGAAAGATCCTTGATCCCAATTTCTATACCAAACTCTTTTCAGTATCCATTGTTCAGGTTCTAGGTGACATCGGGGTCAAAGTCAGGATAAAGTGGCCGAACGATATTTACGTTTGGAACAAGAAGCTCGGGGGAATACTTACCGAAACCATCCTGACGGATGATTTTGTGAAGGCAGTTGTGGTGGGAGTTGGGCTCAATATCAATAACGAGATACCAGATGAGATAAGAGAGAAAGCGGTGAGTCTTCGGGAGTTAACCGGTAGGAGGTGGGATATTATACCCCTGATGAGGAGAATTCTGAGTAAAGTTTGGAAGAACATAAACAAGTACAGGAAAAAACCGGAAGCGCTGACAAAGGTATGGAAAGGGCTTTTGACATTCAAAGAAGGTAGCAGTGTGGATATAAAAGTGGAAGGTTTCACAAAAAAAGCGAAAATCGTGAAAATCCTGCCAGATAGGTTGATCGTCGAACTCGAGGGCGAAAGAAAAGATATCTTTTCTTTGGAACATCTGCATTAGCGACTCTCTTCCAGTATTTCAAAACCTCCTTCTCCCACTGCTTTCACTTTTACTTTTCTTTTTGGAAGATTCACGACTATGATATCCCCATCTTTCACATCGGTTGAAGGTTTCGCGGGTCTTCCATTTATGAAAACCCTGCCTCCCTTTATTACCTCCTGAGCCAGAGTTCTTCTTTTTATGATACCTGTGTTTTTCAAAAACTTATCGAGCCTCAAGACCTTCCCCCCAACACATATATTTTATAAGGTCATCGTAGGTCATACTGAAAGGATCGATGTTTTTTCTTAAGAGTTCCGCGAACACTCTGGATTTTGAAGTTGTAAAACTTTTCAAATTCTGCATGAGAAAACTTCTTACATCCGTATTTAACAATATTTTCCCATTTTCCATCAGAACGATTCTGTCTGCAATGGACAGCAACCAATCAAGGTCATGTGTCGCTATGATCAGCGTCTTACCAAGGCTTTTCCACCTTTTTAAAGCATCCAGTATCATCTCTTTCCCTTTCTTATCCAGCATTACCAACGGTTCATCCAAAACCAGAACCTCGGGATCGTGCACAAGGATCGATGCAAGGGCGACTCTTCTTCCCTCACCTCCTGAGAGTGTGAAAGGAGAGCGGTTTCCTATGCTTTCAAGATCCATGCCAACCAGATTCAGTGCTTTCTCCACAAAGGGTTTTGGATCTCTTCCTGGGAAAAAATTTCTGAAAGCAAAAGCCACCTCTTCAAAAACATTTTCCGC
>CAZANP010000095.1:1513-4859 GCA_964486555.1 uncultured Thermotoga sp.
CTTATATGATCCTGAGGAACTCCTTTCCCTTTGTAAACATCCGATACACCGACTTTCTCCACAAGATCTTTACCGATTCTTTTGAGTTCTTCAATGACTCTTGAGGATTCAAAACCGAAAGGCACAAGGAACGAGACATCCCTTCTTATGTAAGGAAATTTGGGAGTTGGCTCATATTTCGGTACTCGTTCTCTCAGGTGGTAGAGAGTTTCAAGATTTATTTCGAAAAAGTAGACTTCATCCTTCACGTCGTACATGTCGAGAACATCGGGATCGACCATACCAAGGAACCCTATTTCTTCGTCGTCCACCATGATCTTCGCTGTTCTCATATCGAAAAATCCTTTTAGCTTCGATGGAATGTATCTTGCACTCACTCCCATCCTCTCGAATATATCGTCGATGACTCCTTTGAGAGAATAGAAACTCACACTTCTTTTATCTGTGTAGTCCTCTGGATTTTCAAGGCCAACAGCAATCGCACCGAGTTTTTCCACTTCGACAATGTCCTTTCCTTTTTTCGAGAAGACCTTTCCTATCTCAAAGAGTTTCACGTTCTTGTTCTGTCTTTTGTAGTTACCGGATAGAACATCCATGAGGCTGTAAAAAAGAGAAGGTCTCATTACATCCAGATCAGAAGATATGGGATTTAAGAGTTTGACCGTTTCATCCATGAGACCAACTTTTTCAACCTTCTCGGAATCCACGAAAGAGAACGTGACTACCTGATCGAAGCCATGACCTTTCATGAGATCTTCCAGCTCTTTTCTGAAAATTCTCCAATCGTCCCATCCGATGGTGTCGGAAAGCCTTGAGAGCGGTTGAGATGGGATCTTATCGTAACCGTGAATCCTTCCTATCTCCTCTATCAAATCTATCTCCCTTTCAAGATCTGGTCTGAAACTCGGGGGTAAAACTTCCCATCCTTTTTCAACTCTTTCGAAAGAGATTTCAAGACCTTTGAAGATTCTTTCAATTTCGCCACTTTCCACTTTCTTTCCTAGGATTTTTTCAACTCTTTCTTTTCTAACCAGTATCTTTTTTCTTTCCACCTTCCTTGCGATAGCATCGACAGCACCCCTAGTTGCAACTCCACCGGAGAGTTTTTGAATCAATTCAACAAGCCTCTCCATAACGTAGAGGTTGTTCTCGGGATCGACCCCTCTTTCGAACCTGTAGGAAGATTCCGTGTTTATACCAAGATTCTTCCTGGACTTTCTTATCCTTACATGGTCGAAATGTGCAACCTCGAGCAGGACATCTTTCGTATCCTCTTTTATACCAGAATTTTCAGCTCCCATGATTCCTCCAACAGCTATTATGCTTTCTCCGTCCGTTATGAGAGTTTCCCCTCCCTTCAACGTGTATTCTTTCTCATCCAAAAGGACAACCTTTTCACCTGGCCTTGCCTTTCTCACAACTATCGTACCTTTTTTCAGCAAGTTCAGATCGAACGCGTGAACAGGATGTCCCGTCTCGAGCATCACGTAGTTTGTGGCGTCAACCACCGTGTTTATGGATCTCACACCACTTGCAACGAGCCTAACCTTCATCCAGAAGGGACTGTCTTTAACTTCTATACCCCTCACAACCTTTGCGGTGTACCTGGTGCACCCTTCAGTATCCTCTATCATCACTTTCACAACATCGGAGGTCTCTTCCTCTCCCTCCGTCAGTCTGGGTTCTGGCCTTTTGTATGGAACACCGCTGAGCGCGGAAAGCTCTCTTGCTATTCCTATGACGGAGAGACAATCTGGTCTGTTCGGGGTAACCTCTACATCGAGAACCGGTTCATCCATCTTGAAGAAGCTCACAACATCCGTTCCCAATGGAATGTCTTCTTTGAACCTGTAAATAGTCTCGGACTTTTCCTCAAGCCCCAGTTCCTCCAAAGAGCACATCATAGCTTCGGAGAGGACTCCCTTTATCTTCAAAGGTTTTACAACAAGACCTGTATGAAGCTTTGTTCCTTCGAGTGCGAGGGGAACGATATCTCCCATTTTTATCGTTGGATCTCCTGCAACGACTGTATAGACTTTATCTCCTGTGTTCACTCTGCAGACGAGCAATCTATCCGAATTCGGATGCTTTTCAACACTCTCAACCCTTCCGACGACGATCTTACCTTCGAGATCGAAGGCTTTGTACACATCCTCGACGTTGTTCCCACTCATTGTGAGCTCACTTGCTATCTTTTCAACATCCCAATCGATATCTATGTATTCTCTGAGCCAGGAAAGAGGTATCTTCATCCTTTGTTCCCCCCAATCAATATTTGCTCAAGAAGTTGACATCGTTCCTTATGAACTCCCTTATATCGGTTATACCGTATTTGAGCATAGCGATTCTTTCAACACCCATTCCGAAAGCAAATCCTGTCCACTCCTCAGGATCGTATCCAACGTTTTCGAAAACGGCAGGATCCACCATCCCGGCACCCAGTATCTCAAGCCAACCGTATCCTGGAAAGTAAACGTCCACCTCGAAAGATGGTTCTGTGAACGGGAAGAAACTCTGCTTCAATCGAACTTTCGCGTTCTCTCCAAAGATCCTCTCTGCGAAGGTTTCCAAGGTGTATTTCAAGTGTCCCACGTTGACATTCCTATCAACGTAGAGTCCTTCCACCTGGAAGAACATGGGAAGGTGTGTCGCATCGTAATCTCTCCTGTAAACCCTACCAGGAGAGATTATCGCAAGGGGAGGTTTCCTTTTAAGCATGGTCCTTATCTGAACTGGCGATGTGTGAGTTCTCAAAAGGAGCTCCTCTGAAAAGTAGAAGGAATCGTGTTCATCCCTTGCGGGATGCCATTCAGGAGTATTCAACGCATCGAAGTTGTACCATGTTGTCTCAACTTCCGGACCTTCAACCACATCGAAGCCCATGGAGACGAAAATCATCTCGATCTCGTGGAGAGTTTTCAAAACAGGATGAGAATGTCCAGTTTTTCTCCTGGCTCCTGGGATTGTAACATCTACCCAGAGCTCTTTTTTCTTCCTTTCTTTTTCCTTTTCGTACAATTCTTTTTCCTTGATTTCTAAAGCTTCCAGAATCTTCTCCTTGAGTTCGTTTATCCTTTTTCCGATAACGGGTCTTTCTTCCTTTGGCAAATTTCCTAAACTCCTCAAAATTTGAGTTATCTTTCCTTTTTTTCCAAGGTATTCAACTCTGAATTTTTGGAGCTCCTGCAGATCTTCTATGGTTTTCAGTTTGGAAAACATTTCCTTCTCTAGAACCTCAAGATCCATTCTCTCTCCCCCTTGTTGGAGATAATTATATCAGGTTTTATCTACCGTTCTTTGCCTTTAAATTTTTGAGAGTATAATCTTTTGTATGATATCCGAATGA
>CAZANP010000096.1:0-4817 GCA_964486555.1 uncultured Thermotoga sp.
TCCTCTATGTTCATATGGAAAGTATCGAGATGTATCTTCATAGCTGGAGAACCTACGGCTTCACAGAGCTTCATAGCCTCTTCCGCAGTGTTTATCAGAAACGTCTCGTACCTGTTGATCGGCTCTACGGCCAGGAAAACTCCCTTCGATTCCGCGTAGGGTGCTACCTCCTTGAGTGATTCAACAGCGAAATCGAACTGTCTTTTCGATTCATCAAGCCATTTCGACAGATCCTCACACGGTTTGGTTCTCCCAACTTCTGTTGGTACTACTATTATCACATCGGTTTTCACCTTCACAGCGAAATCTATACACTTTTTAAGATAATCCTTTGCACTCTTCCTCTCAGATTCATCAGGATGAGATAAATCCCTTCCCTTCGTGTAGATTCCAGCTATCGATAAAACCCCCAGGCCATATTTCTCGCAAAGAGAGTTCACCTCGTCTGGATCGTAGAAATCTGGTTCTCCCATGAGCTCAACTCCATCAAATCCAAATTTCGAAAGCCTCTTCATGGTATCCTCCAGCTTCTCATCACCGTATATCCAGTTGCTCACGGAATACTTGAACATACCCTTTCTACCTCCTTTTTTCATTCTTCTATCTCCACGATCCTTTTGATCTCAGGATCGGTGAATACATCCTTCTCATCGTAGCTCGTCGAGGAAAATTCCGAGACCACAGCACCTTCAGGTCCTGCTTGAAACCAATGTTTAGTGTTAGGAGGTATCGTGTATTGATCTCCCGGTTTTAAGGCGATCTCGTGCCACACGGTGAAATGTCCTTTTTTATCCTCGGGAACCTTTCCTTTGGGATTCGGCGTTGGATCACCTTCGACGTATAGGTGGACTTCTCCCCATCTGCATCTGAACGTTTCCTGCTTTCCTGGGTAATCATCGAAGGGAGGGTGTCTATGTTCAGGGCATATCTGATTCGGTAAGAGAATGAGTTCTTTGGCACAGTATCTTTCGTTGTTCACGTAAACCACTATCTGAAGCCCCATCTCTTCGGGCCTTCCAAGGCCAAAATCCGTAACTTCCATTTCCTTATACTCTTTATCTGTAATAACGATACCCGCTCTATCCAATATTTCCTTGGCCCTCCTTGCAAGTTCATCTCTCACCTTACGTTTCATATCCCACACCTCCTTCACTTCAGGGCACCGAGTGTCAAACCTTTCACGAGATACCTTTGAGCGAATATGGATATGATGACAGGTATCGTCATAACCAGGAGAGACCTCACACCTATGTACCAGAATTCCGTTCCTCTCGTGTGCTGAGCACCCGCTATCACAACTGTCATTGTTTTAGCTTTCATGTAGGTTAAACTCAAAGCGAACAAGAGTTCATTCCAGGCAAATGCGAACACGATCAATGCGACGGATATCAAACCAGGCGCCGACAGGGGTATAACGATCCTCAGCAAGCTCTGCTTCCAACTCGCTCCATCAACGGTGGCAGCTTCTATAACCTCCACCGGTATGGATTTGAACATCTCTCTCATAATGACTATCACCAAAGGAATGTTGAAAGCAGTATATACGAGTATCAAAGCCCAAACTGAATCGAGGAGATGAAGCGTTTTCATCATGACGAATATCGGAATGAGAACAACAGAAGGTGGAAGAATTCTTTGAGTTAAGAAGAATATGTATATATCAACATTTTTGAAGAAGCCTTCGTATCTGAAAAAACTGAGAGCGAACGCAACCATAGTACCGAGAGCTAGAGAAAACAACGTTGTGAGACTGGCAACAATTAAGGAATTCTTGAGAGCCATGAGGTTACTCTCTATGCTGAGTTCCTCCTTCCAATTCTGTAAGGTGGGATCGAATTGTAAAAATGGTATCCATTTATTTCCAAAGATATCCTTGGGAGTCTTTATCGAGTTTATAAAAGCCCAGTAAAACGGAAATATGACGATCAAAGCCATGATCCCTAAGATGATGTACGTTATTATCTTTTCCGTCAGAGTTACCCTCATCTTTCCTCCTCCTCAATCGAAAATCGCTCTCAATCTCTTTATGATCCACATGAGCAGGGGTATCTCTACGATCAGCAGAATAAAGCCCATGGCCGAGGCATATCCCAGGTTGAAGTATTTCAATCCTGTTCTGTATATGAGCATTGGGAAAACTTCTGTGGCGTTTCCAGGGCCACCTTTTGTCATGACGGCTGGTACATCGAAGATCTTCATGGCTTCCATGAGCCTTAAAATCAGAACGACCGCAAAGACAGGCGTTATCAGTGGAAAAGTGATTTTCCAGAAAACCTGCCATTTGGATTTTGTCTCAAGCCATGCCGCTTCGTAAAGATCTTGAGGTATGGATTGAAGCCCTGCCAAGAATATGAGGAAACAAAACGGTGTCCATTGCCATATATCAACTAGAGCAACACTCACACGCGCCCAATCAGGAGATGAAAGCCAGCGAATTGGATCAAGACCTAGAAAACTCAGAAGAGAATTTACAGGGCCTCCTTGTTCATAAAAGATCGTAACAGACAAAAATGCAACGGCTGCTGGTGTTGCAAAGAATGGGAACGAAAATATGGTCCTGAAAAACTTCATACCTCTTATGGGTTTGTCAACCAGAACCGCCAGGAGCAATCCCAGAAATATCTCAGAAGGTATAGCTATACCCATTATCACAAGTGTCGCGATAACAGATTCCAGGACGCGGTCATCGGTGAAAAAACTCATAATATTCTCGAATCCTATGAAGACAGAACCTCTTCCCAATCTGTAATTCAGGAATGTGTATCTTACCGTGTTGATCAGAGGATATATAGCTATGAAAAGAACTAGAGCAAGAGCTGGCAGCAAAATCAAGAACTTTGTTAATTTACTGACCCTCACGAGATCCCACTCCCTGGTGTGGAATTTACTTAAATAGCAGGGGGGAAGCCCCCTGCTAAAGATGCTATCTCTTTATTTCAAGACCTCATTTCTTGTGATATTTCAAGTATTCCTTGTCATCCTCCTCAGTCCAGTTTATGGATTCTCTGTACAGTTTCAGTTGCTCTTTTCTTCCCAGACGTTTTGTGATCTTCTCCCAATCTTTGTAGATGGCATCGAGTGCTTCATCAATTGTTTTCTGACCACTTACAACCTCTGATAGATGAATATCCAAGGAGTCCCAATACTCTGGTGTTCCGGGTATTCTCAAGTATGGGAAGAGCAGTTCGCTGAAGAAGTTTTCGTAGTAAGCAGCAAGATACTCGTCAACGTCTCCTGGATCCCAACCGTATTTCAAGAAGTCTCTCATCTTGGCTTCTCCAAGTGGCCTTAAGAAGTGTATCTTGAGTCCTGGATCGACTCCTGTCCAGCCGTTAGATATATTCCACAGCGAGAAGTCCCTTCTTGCCATCAAGGCGTAGTAATCGTAAACAGCTTCAGGATGTTTTGAATGTTTGAATATGACGCCGTACCAGCTGGCTCCTGTAGTGTTTCCAACTATATTTGGTTTATCGAATTTTACCCATTTTTCATGAACGATATCGTAGGATTCGTAGGTTCCAGGAATTATGGCACATCCCAGTTTACCCTTGACCTTGGATCTAGATTCATCCTGGGCTAGAGATCCGAGATCTCCCCATGTGAACGTCATGGCGGCCTTTCCTCTCAAGAAGAAGTCCCATGCTTCTCCGAGGTCCCATGATACTTCAGCTGGAGGTCCGTAGCTGTGGAGTTTCAAAAGGAGTTCCAATGCCTTCTTATGACCAGGTGATTTTATGAGAGGTTTCATGTCAATGGGATCGAACCAGTAGAGTTTTGGATTGTACGGGTTTATCACAAAAGGTGCAGATAGGGACATGAAATGGAAGAAGGCCTGACCGTGTACTTTCAAATGCATGACAAAACCGTAATCAGGTTCTCCATCGTTGTTCCAGTCCCAACCAGTGAAGAATTCTGCAAGATCAAGAACCTGATCCCATGTTCTTGGTGGAACAGGAATATCGTATCCGTATTTTTCTTTGAACTTCTTCCTTATTTCGGGATCTGTGAACAGATCGTATCTGTAATACAGGATCTGACCATCAGAATCGTTTGGAGGACCATACCACTTTCCTTTCCATTCATGGAGTATAGCCAATGCTGGTGGGACCCATTCTTTCTTCCACACAGGGTGAGTTCCCTTCTCATAGTACTCATCAATGGGAACGACGTAATCTCCAGCGACAAGGTCTCCCAACCACCAGGAGGCTATTATTGCTCCATCGTAGTATCCGGTTCCTGCTATCAAATCTGTCATGATCTTTTCGTACATGTCTTCGAAAGGTATCTCGACTATCTCGACTTTTCCACCAGTTTCCTTGTTCCAAAGTTCCGCTGCATCGTACAAAGGACCAGATATTGCGCCTTTCCTACCAGATTGCATGACAGCTATACGGATGGTTACACCTCTGTAATCTCTGTTCGGATCGATTGCAAGAAGCATTACAGGAACGAGTATAAGCACCATTATAAGTAGGATACTCAACTTTTTCATAATCCCCCTCCTCTGTAGAGAAGATTGTATGGAAAAATATGGAAATCGTTTTTCAAATAATTCAGCCATAGTAAGTTTATAATAATAGCTTGGGAAAAATCAAAACTAAAAATGTCTTTTTATGAATTATGAATTTTGATTACATACAATTAGAATGGTTTAAAAAATGGTTTCTTTCTTTTCCTTTTTATTTCTTTAAAACAAGATGGATCACAAACGAGGGTAGTGTAAAATCAATTGTGTCTGGGTAGGGACAAAACAAGAAGGGGACAAAAGCCCCCCAAGGAAACAGAAAGGAGGTTCGATTCATGCAAGACATCACCGA
>CAZANP010000097.1:0-1625 GCA_964486555.1 uncultured Thermotoga sp.
AAGACGAAATGAGGGCATTTAAAGACGAGATGAAAGTATTCAAGGATGAAATGAAGGCTTTCAAAGACGAGATGAAAGCTTTCAAAGATGAGATGAGAACGTTCAAGGATCTGACGGAGAGGAGTATAGAAGAGTTGAAGAGAAACGTGAAAGAGCTCAATAGAAGGTGGGGAGATCTATCCAAAAGACTGGGAACGATAGTGGAGGATATGATAGCACCAGCACTTCCTGAGATAGCGAAGAGGTACTTCAAATGCGATTCGATAGAGGATTTCTCTGTGAGAAGAAGGAAAACAAAGCCAGGTGATACATCGAGGATTAGGGAGTTCGATGTGATCCTCGTCTGCAGAGACAAGGTCCTGCTGAACGAGACGAAGGCAACACCGAGGTACGAGTACGTGAAAGATTTTGTGGAATTCGTGAAAAGTGGTGAATTCTTCGAATACTTTCCCGAATATGAGGGGAAAGAATTTATCCCAATATTCTCCTCTCTACACTTGCCTGACGATATCGTGAGCTACCTCACAGAAGAGGGCATATACGCCATGGGAATGAGAGGAGATACCATGGATATACTGAACTTTGAGGAAGTTTCTAAAAAATAGGACATTCTCGCGGTTTTAGTAAAGGGCGCCAATGGCGCCCTCAGTTCGTTTATTTTTTCTTCATGAAGAACGAGAGTATCAAAGCCAGTATACCGAATATGAGGCCGTTGGTCATCGCTCCCGCTTTCGATCCCGTTATACCAGGTATTAAAGCCGATATGATGAGCCAGATTCCAACCAGAAGGACGATCCATCCCATCGCTTTGCTTTTGGGTATGGTTGTTGCCCCAGTTATGAGGAACACGATACCCACTATCAGGAAATCCACGATGTTCGCTACCTTCGAACCAGCTATTCCAGGTATCAGGGACGCTATAACCAACCAGATCGCGAAAATCAGTGTAAGCCAACCCTGCCAGCTCATGATCACACCTCCTCAGATTGACTGTTTTTTCTCTACCACAATGCTTACCTCAATTCAACGCGATTCTATTAAATAATAGCATATGCTCATAATTCAAATCAAGAAAAGCAGGTCAGTAAAGCACCAAAGCGGCATAAAGAGGATTCAGTGCTCATTTTTCAAGGCAATATCGAGTTCCAACAGGTTGGAGCTGAAACATGAGGGGCATTTCCCTTTGAAAGTTTTAGGAACCCTCCACACTTTACCGCAGCTCTTACACTCGACCACCTTGAAGTTCTTCTTGCTTTCCACACTAACGACAATAGTTTTTCTGTTGAGCAGGGCATCTGCGATCTTGCGGTGTGCCTGACTTAGGATCCTTCCGAACGTTTGGCGGGAGATTCCCATTTGCTTTGCCGCACTTTCCTGATAGAGCCCTTCGTAATCTGCAAGCCTTATGGCTTCCAATTCTTCCAGCTCCAGAATGACCTTTCCATGGCTCTTTCCGAAGGGTTTGAAACGTATGGATTCTAAAAGGTGACGCACTATCTTGAATTTCTTTGGTCTTGGCATCGATTCACCACCCAATTTAACATCGATAACACCATTCCAATTTTAACCGATTTCTTCACGGGTGGGAAGAAAACCATCAACTTTAAATCGGGTACACCCTTTCT
>CAZANP010000097.1:1725-4597 GCA_964486555.1 uncultured Thermotoga sp.
TCTCCCTGGAACAAGAGAAAGGTACCTTTTCAAATAATGAGATTCGTATTTTTGGTATTCAGGGAGAGGAAAAAAAGGAAGAGGTGGGACTAACCCACCTCTTCTTTCAATATATACTTTGGTTTCAGGAAAGAGAAAGGGTATTCCTTCGATCTCGGCGCTTTTTCTCCTTTCATCATCGCTTTCAACTTGTACTCCAGAACGTTCTTCAAATGCGGCCCGAACTTTCCTCTTTCTGGATCCCACAACTCGTACGCGTACAGGAAAAGATAGCATATCGTCTGGTAGAGATCTTCGTAGGACATTATCTTTTTCTTGTACTTCTTCCAGAACCTACTGGCGGTGGATCTTATCAGAGGGATGTATTTCATGAAGAGCTCATCTCGTTCTGCCTTCGATTTCATGATGCTTTCCACATCCTTTCGTTCAGAAAATCAACGACCAGATCAATTACGTAATCCAGAATGTATTCGACTATCTCATCTGGGAGTGGAAGATTTATTCCGAATTCTTCCATGAAACCGAAGACCAGATCCTTCACCTCTTCCTTCTTTCTTTCACCTTCTCCTTCTCTCTCAACAAGGACAACTGCAAGGGTTATGACGTATCTGAGGATGTTCAGAGCCTTCAGCACTACATCTCACCTCACTGAATGAGATCGAAGAACTCGTTCGTGTTGGTTTCAACGATCGCGGCCCTATCGATCTGAAAGCTCGAAGGTATGACTTTGTAGGCTATGAGATCTTCCATGACGTTTTGAACTTCTTCAGCTGTTAGGTTTTCCTTTGGAGAGTTCAACGTGATTCTTCTTCTGTCACCGGTTTCTGGATTCACAAAATCCATGAAGAGTCTCTTCATTCAATCACACCTCCTCGAATGTTATAAGATAAGCATCAGAGAGGGTGTAAGTGGTGAGTGTGGAAAGAGAAGAAACAGCGTTTTGCATGTTTGGAACATCTGCCTCGTCTGAAACGGTTATGGTCTGTCTCCTCGTGATGGGATCTCCGTTTTCATCCGTTTCTCCAGTGAGCCACGTGATCCTGAGCCTTTTCATTCTGACACCTCCTCAAAAATTTTTGGAGGCCTCCATTATTAAAGTATACGGAGATTGATTTTTCCAATTTGATTAAAAATATTTTAAATTGAAATATAGGAGGGTGGGTATATGAACAAAGGAGTATATGTTATTTTACTCAAAACAATAAAAACGCAAAGATTAAAATGCAGAAAAAGAGAGTTTGTTTTAAAGGAAGGAACTTACGCGTATGTGGGTTCAGGAATGAAGGATCTTGCAGGTAGGGTCAGAAGACACTTGATCAGGAAGAAGAAAAAGTGGTGGCATATAGACTACCTTCTCGAAGTCGCTGAAGTTCTCTGGGTCCTTCTCATCCCCACAAACGAGAAAAAAGAGGAGATCCTCTCGAGAGAGCTATCGCGTATCTTTCCTGTGGTACCAGGTTTTGGATCGAGCGATCTCAAGACGAAATCGAATCTCTTTCTGATAGACGACGAGAGGAAGCTTTTGGATAGAGTCCTTTCAATATTGAAAAAATGAGCCCGCCACCAGCGGGCTCACTCACCTACCGCTATCTCGGTGAAGTAGTATTCGTGAAGCGGTACATCCGTGAGCTCTGCTATCATCTTTGGAATTTCAACGTTCTCCATTATTCCCGTGAATTTCTCCGCACCTGGCCCTTCCGCGAAGACTGGCACCATTATCCCGGTGTGAGTGTGTGTTGTCCAGCCTATGAGAGCGTGTGCACTTATTATCTCACCTATCGTGTTGCTCGGTGCGTATCCTCCCTTCTCGAACGCTTTCTTCAGAGCTTCCACTTCCTCGTCTGACAGATCGATCCCGTAGTATTTCTTTATGACCTCTTTGAAGTTATCGGGTGTTATCTCCTTCATCAGCTTCTCTATGGAGATCTTGGAGTAGCTTCTGAGTTTTTCCACATCGATCGCGTACTCACCGTTGCTCAGACCGAGTCCTCCAGTCTCATGGTCAGCGGTGACCACGACAAGGGTATCTCCATCCTTTTTTGCAAATTCCAATGCAACTTTCACAGCCTCATCGAATTCTATGGTGTCGTATATCATAGCTACAACATCGTTACCGTGTGCCGCATGGTCTATTCTTCCACCCTCGACCATCAGGAAGAATCCTTCTTCGTTCTTTGAGAGTATCTCTATGGCTTTCCCTGTCATCTCAGCAAGGGATGGCCTGTCCTCACCATCGACGTAATATGAAAGGTGTGATCTTGCAAAGATTCCAAGGACTCTTTTCACAGCGGAGGGATCAAGATTCAGAAGTTCTTCCCTTGTCGTCACAACGGTGAAACCATTGGCTTTTGCTTTCTCAAGAAGTTCCTCACTGAAATGTTTCATTCCTCCACCGAAAGCAACGTCGATTGTGGTGCCCACAACGAGTTGTCTTGCGATTTCCTTCTCTTCATCCCTGTCTTTCACATGTGCGTAGAAAGCAGCTGGCGTTGCGTGGGTCACTCTCGTTGTTGTGACGACCCCTGTTGCCTTCCCCACCTTCTTTGCAGCTTCAAATAGGGTCATGACAGGTTTTCCATCGGGTGTCATACAGATCATACCGTTGAACGTTTTGTACCCTGTTGCAAGAGCAGTACCAGCAGCTGCAGAGTCGGTGACGAAGCTGTTTGCAGAGTATGTGTACGCAAGACCACTGTAGGACATCTTCATCATCTCAAGAGGCTTTCCGACGAAGTAGCTTGTGAGCGTTACGTGCGCAAGTCCCATACCGTCTCCAATGAGGAATATGACGTTTTTGACAGCGAAAAGCCCTACCACAAGGAGTGATAGAAGTAAGAACACCAGAACCTTTCTCACGGCTTATCCCCCCCAG
>CAZANP010000098.1:0-4572 GCA_964486555.1 uncultured Thermotoga sp.
GGCTCATAACCCAAAGGTCGTGGGTTCAAATCCCACCCCCGCTACCAAGTTTAAACCCAATTCTAAGTGTCCCTAAGTATTCATGACCGCTCCCGGCTATATGCCGGGAGCTTTGTTTTTTGCTTAGTATCAGGAGATATGAATAAGGTCCCAAAATATGTGAACGGCACGGGATAGAACTAATACAAATTGTATATAAGAAATCTCACAATTATTAATATAATTGTTATGCCCTTTCTGTACGTTGATACATCCACACAGCTTCCCCTTCAAATTTTCAAATATTTTCCCTGTTTTATATCTTTTCTCTGATATCCTACAATTTGTTCGTCATTTATTCTTCTAATATCCTCTTTTATTTCGAATACGTCTCTTCTTCCTATGATCAATTTGTATCTCCTACTTGTTGGATGGTAGTGAGCAGAAAAATCCCGTCTCAAGGACGATGATATAATCATCCTGAGGTGATAAGTGTGAAAAAACTCCCAATAGGAATCCAGAGTTTTGAAGAAATGATCAAAGAGAATTACTATTACGTTGACAAGACTACTCTCATAAAAGACATCATCGATCTTGCAGGAAAGGTGAAACTCATCACCCGTCCACGCCGTTTTGGTAAAACGCTGAACATGGACATGATTCGACGGTTTTTTGCGATGGATGAGGAGGAAAACCTGTTCGAAGACCTAAAGATATGGAACGAGAAAGGATTATTAAAGGATTACTATCATAGATGCCCAGTGATATTCGTCTCGTTCAGGGATGTTAAAGAACCCACGTGGGATAAAGCTATAGACAAAATGAAGATGGTTCTATCAGAACACGCAAAGCTTTACAAGAAATTTGCAAAGGATGAAGATGACGTGTACTACATCAGGAGGATCATAAGGAAGGAAGCAAGCGAATCGGAGTACTCGAGTTTTTTGAAGTTCTTAACATGGCTTTTACATAAAGAGACAGGGATGAAGCCGGTTGTTCTGATAGATGAATATGACGTACCGATAGAGGCTGCATATACGTATAGGGAGAAAGATCCAGATTACTACGACAACATGGTCGCATTTATGAGGGACATGCTTGCTGGGGCACTTAAGGACAACCCCTACCTTGAATTTGGGATTCTTACAGGGGTGTACAGAGTAGCCAAGGAATCCATCTTTTCAGGGCTAAACAACCTGGCGGTTTACACCGTGTTTGAAAATGAAATGTCGGATAAATTCGGCTTCACTGAAGAAGAAGTAAGAGAGATGCTGAAGCATTATGATCTTGATGATGAAGACTTGGATGTTGTAAGGAAATGGTACGGAGGATACATAATAGGAAAGGAAGAGAACCTCTACAACCCCTGGAGCGTTATCTATTATGTGAAGGAAAGGACGTTAGGGGAAAGGGGAAAAGAAGAAGCCCCCCAGCCTTTTTGGATAAACACGTCATCAAACGACATTATAAAAGAGCAAGTCGAGAAAAACCCTTCACTCAAAGGAGAACTCGAAGGGCTCCTTCAAATGAAAGAGATAGAAAAAACTATAGACCCATACCTATCTCTTCGAGAACTCGAAAGAAAGAAAGAAGGGGTTTGGACACTCCTTGCAAGTAGTGGGTATTTATCCGCAAAGCGAGTCAGAGGATTCAACAAATACTCACTCAGGATACCAAACGAGGAACTTTTGTACTTTTTCAAAGACAGTGTAATGGAATGGATAGAGAACACGTGCGGAACTAACATGGGAAAAATGCTCAACGAGCTATATGAGCTTCTTGAGAAGGGAACGTATGAGGGATTTGCAGAGAGCTTGAAGGAGTACATAGAAGGCACGATGAGCTACCTTGATATAGGAGGCAGAGAACCAGAACGTGTGTACAAAGCCTTCCTTCTTGGGATTCTATCGATAGCGATAAACGGCTACGTTGTTGAGAGCGAAAGGGAATCGGGGTATGGAAGGCTTGATGTTGTAGTGTATCCGAAGGAAAGAAAATACGGTCATTATGCGGCGATATTCGAGGTGAAGAGAGTAGAGAAAGGAGAAAACCTTGAGACCTTCGCAAAACAAGCACTTGATCAGATAAGGGAGAGAAAGTATTACTCCAAGATGAGGGATCTAGGTTACAAGGTGATAGGTTTTGGAGTGGTTTTCTGTGGGAAGAAGGTAGCAATTGAGGTTGAGGCATATTCACACACCTTTTGATGGTGTGTTTTATCTTTGGTCGAAACAAGGAGAATATATTCTCCAACCTCGATCTACCCAGAACCAAGAGAGCTAGATAGCGGATACTGGGAACTCATGTAAAGCTGGCACAGGAATGAGTAAAATGATATAGATTTTGATGAAGCATGGTTTTCTTCAGAAACCTCTTGAAAAAATACAAAATGCCGAGTAAAACATCGTTTGGTGTAGCAGAATGGATCAGGCAGTTCGTTGGACTCATAACCTAAAGGTCGTGGATTCAAATTTCACCCCCGCTACCAACCAAAAAACCACATTTGAGAGGGTAGACAGATAGCTTATTCTACAAGTTATTTCACAAGCCCCCATGGGGGTGATCAACTTTTTATGCGTTTACTCTGGTTCAAGAAAGATATCTCATGAATTTCACAAAGGTATTAGCAACTTAATATAACAATGGGTTATCAGAAAAATCTGACAAATTTGCTATAATTCTGTCAGAAAAATCTGACAAATGGGAGCGAAACCATTGTGGATATCTTAGAAGAGCTTGCCAGGATAGAGGAGTATCTTCTTGAAAAGGTACCAATTGAATATGTTAGAGAACTTGAAAAGGAAATAGATTGGGATTTTCCTGTGATCGGTATAGTTGGTGCCAGGGGTGTTGGTAAAACGACGCTGATCTTACAACATCTCAAGATCATTGAAGCTTCTCCAGAATACCACCTCTATATTTCTGCTGACAACCCCATGGTCTTGAAACAAGGTATTTACGACATCGGCAGATCTCATTTCACATCTGGGGGAATTAGCCTGATTGTTGATGAAGTTCATAAATATCCAGACTGGTCGATAGAGATAAAAGCCCTCCATGACACTTTTCCTGACAGGAAAATAATCGTGCTTGGAAGTTCCAAACTCTCCATACTTCTCGAAAAAGGGGATCTATCGCGAAGAATGAGAATATACGAGATGCCCCCTCTTTCCTTTAGGGAATACCTTTACATGAATGGTCTGGTGAGTGTCGAAAAGATGCCATTTGAATTCATTCTGGAAAATCACGCGAAGATCTCTGTAGATCTAGTCAGAAAGGTTCCAGATATTTTAAAAGTCTTCAAGAGATATCTCAGGTGGGGCTGTTATCCATTTTTTAAGCTCGCAAAGCAACAACAAGATTACCTCTCTCTTCTCAGATCGGTAGTGGAGAAGGTTATCTACGAGGATCTCACCTCTGTAAGATCTCTTCGATTTCCAACAATAGTCTCAGTAAAAAAGCTCATAGCCTTCGTAGCATCTTCCCCATCCCCTCAGATCAGTGTTTCCTCTCTAACAAAAGATCTCTCTATTTCCAGAGAAACACTCTACGATCTTTTGGACATACTTGAAATGGCTAACGTTTTAAGGATCGTTAGATTCAGGGAAGGAAGTCTTAAAGGTTCAAAGGTGTTTCTTTATACCCCCGATGTTTATCCTGCCATATCATTTAATGCAAGTATTGGAACCATTCGCGAAGCGTTTTTTGCCATGAATTTCAAGGATATAAGAACTTGCGAATATGAAAATTGCGATTTCCTTATAAGCGATCTCAAGGTAGAGATAGGCGGACGATCGAAATCCTCAAATGCCGATATAGTTTTCAAAGACGATTTAGATATAGGGTATAAAACTTCCATACCGCTTTATTTGGCTGGGTTTGTGTTTTAGATTTTCCCGTGCTCTTGGGATACATGTTGAAAAATCCGGTGGATGAGATGGTATTACCATTCACTCAGGAAGAACTCCGCGGCTGGGATCATCTCTATGGGACAATTTTTTGTCCTCAGTTTCCCATGAAGGTTCCAAGTTATTATGAAACATCTCGAAGGTCTGATAGGAAATTCATCAAAAGATCTCAACTCTCTATCTGAAAGCTCCTTCTCGCTCGCAGCTGCCGTCACGTTCAACAATATGTATTCCCCATTTTTTTCACATACGAAGTCTATTTCACCTCTTTCCTCAAAATAACTTATCCTCTCGCAGAAAGGGAGAATATGCAAAAATACCATGTTTTCGAGTAAATGTCCAAAGTCAGGTGTCCTGGAAGGATACATGGCATTTCTGAGGCCGGGATCCACCATGTAAATTTTAAAGGGAGACAGAAGTGCTTCTTTCTCGGAGAACGAGAATTTTCTGCACCTGAAGACTATATAAGCTTCCTCCAGAAAACTGATATAATTAGAGACAGTGGAGGTCGAAACGCTACTTTTTCCGCCCAGGAAAGCTTTGTAGAGTTTTTGAAGAGATCTTATCGAAACTTTGCGTGAAATATTCTTTGCCAAAAAGCTTGCGAGCCATTTCAAGAATTCCACGTTCTCAACGCCTTTTCTCAAGGCCACGTCTTTCAAGACCATGTCCTGAGCATATTGAC
>CAZANP010000099.1:0-4445 GCA_964486555.1 uncultured Thermotoga sp.
GGATTTGTGAAGAACTTCTGCACACCGAATGCCCTTTTCACGCTGAAAGAGTACCTTGAGGATTTCGCATCGGATGAAACGAGAAAAATAGGAAACGAACTGATCATGAAAGAAGTCGAGAAGATGGATGGGGTCATAAAGAAGAAAGTTCTGGAAGCTCTGGAAAGGATTGAACAAGGTGAAAGGGATGTCAGGTTCTGATGTTAAGAAAGTTCTAGAAGAGATAGCCAGAAAGTACGATTGCAAGATATGGATCGCAAAGAAGGTGGGAAGGAGAATCTCTTACATCTCGGGTTTAAAAGCTGGGAAAGAAAGGTTTCTCCCACCCGATGTGGTGTACGAAGATGAAAAGATCGTCATATTTTCTGAAGGTCTACCAGAAGATGCAAAGGACGTTGTTGCAAAAGAAATTTTGAAAAATTTGAGGTGGGAGTTGATAGAGAGTGATATCTTTGAGAGCCCTCGAGAAGATCGCAAGGAATCCAGACAGTGTTGAAAAGGAAGACCTTGTTCTGATTCTGAAGGAAAACAGTAAAGAGTTCAATGAAAAACTCTTCAAAATCGCTGATGAGATCAGAGAAAGGTACGTTGGAAATGAAGTTCATGTCAGAGCTCTGATAGAATTTTCGAATTACTGTAGAAAAAACTGTTTGTACTGTGGCCTCAGAAGATCTAACAGAGAGCTCAAAAGGTACAGAATGACCCCTCAAGAAATCGTGAAGAGAGCTGAGATATCGGCGAGGATGGGAGCAAGAACCATAGTTCTCCAATCAGGAGAAGATCTCTACTACACCAAGGAGATACTTTCAGATATCATAAGAAAGATAAAGAAGTTCAATGTAGCAGTGACCCTCAGTGTTGGGGAGAGAACCTACGAGGAGTATAAAGCGTGGAAGATGGCGGGTGCGGATAGATTCCTCATGCGCCATGAAACGGCAAACAGGGAGCTCTACAGAAAACTCCATCCCGATACCCCTTTCGAAGAGAGGGTGAAATGCCTTCACTGGTTGAAGAAATTAGGGTATGAAGTTGGTGCGGGAAACATAGTTGGACTTCCAGGACAGACTGTGGAGGATCTTGCAGATGATCTCCTCTTTGTGAAAGAACTGGATGCCGACATGGTGGGGATAGGGCCTTTCATTCCACACCCTCAAACTCCTCTCAGAGATGAAAAGGGAGGAGACTTTCTAACATCCCTCAAGATGATAGCACTGGCCAGAATCTTGATACCTGATACCAACATTCCCGCAACTACCGCTATGGGAACGATTCATCCAAATGGTAGACAGATCGCTTTGAAATGTGGAGCGAACGTCATAATGCCTGTCATGACACCTTCTCCTTACCGTCCATTGTATCAGCTTTACCCTGGAAAAATCTGTGTTTTCGAAAGCGACACGAAATGTATCCCCTGTGTGTTTCACATGATAAAGGCTCTGGGTAGGGAAGTCGGCAAAAGTTATGGAAGCAGAAAGAAGGTAGTTACATCATCTTCCACCAGTTGCTCTTGATGCCATCTTCTTTATCCACTGGAGGAAAGCCGGGTAATTCCTCGTTTGGTAGAGCACCCTGCCCGGGCCTTTCATCTTGACAACAAGACCCTCTCCTCCAAAGAAGAACGATTTCATACCCCCAAAAGCTTTGACATCGTACGTTATGGTTGAATCGAACGCAACAACGTGCCCTGTGTCTATTATGTACTCCTCCCCTGGAAGTAGTTCTTTTTCCACTATCCCACCAAAAGAGCCAAGAACCACTTTTCCATTACCAGAGAGCCTCAGAAGGAATATCCCTTCCCCCATGAAGAAGGATTTGAAACCACCGAATTTCGTATCCACTTCTACACCCTCTGAAGATGCAAGGAAAGATGTTGATTGAACGAACATCTCACCGTTCAGATCCAAGATCACGATGTCTCCTATGAGAAGAGGGGCTAAGACTATCTCACCAGGTCCCTCGTAGTAGTTGAGGAAGAAGCTTTCACCACCAAGGAAAGCTCTTTTTAGACCCTTCAAGATCCCTCCCGATTTCGTCTCGACCTTGACACCGGAATCCATCGCAACCATTGCACCTGGTTCCACCTTTATTCTCTCTCCAGCATCGAGCTTTATCGAGACGGCAGCGAATGCTCCCCTATGAAGTTCTTTTATATCCATCAATATCACCTCCTTCAGGATATAATAACATCTGGAGGGATATGTGTGTGGAAAATAGCGGTTGTCGATGATGAAGAAAAACTTGCGGAAATGGTGGCAGATAGGTTGAGGAAAGATCTGAAGGTGCCAGTCGATGTTTTCTACAATTCAACGGATTTCCTGGAAAAACTGCACCGTGAGGATTACAGACTGGTTATTCTGGATGTCGTGCTACCAGACATGGATGGATACGAGACGTGTAAGATAGTAAAAGAAAGGAAACCGGCAACTTACGTCATCCTTCTTACGGTGTTATCCGATGACAAAAGCGTTGTCGAAGGGTTTGAATCAGGTGCGGACGATTACGTTTCGAAACCTTTCAGCATGGATGTTCTCCTTGCAAGGGTTAAAAGGTTCCTTTTCAGGAAAAAAGAGGAAGTTTTAGACTTTGAGGATCTCAAGATAGAGGTATCCTCAAGAAGGGTCTTCGTGGAAGGGAAGGAAGTGAATCTATCGAAAAAAGAATTCGATCTCTTGTTAATTCTCGCTATGAACGAAGGAGTGGTATTTACCAGGGAAAAACTCCTTGATCTCGTTTGGCCGGAAGAGGTGGATGTCTCCCCAAGGGTTGTGGATACAACTGTGAAAAGGTTGAGGAAAAAGATAGAGAAGGATCCAAACACACCGAAGCATGTAAAGACCGTTTGGGGTGTCGGATACAAGTTCGTAAAGGAGTGAGAGTATGAAGATAACCATCGTTATGGATGATTACTCTGGAATGATCAGAAATGTCGTGGCTCACCATGGTTTCTCGGCGTTGGTGGAACTGGAAAACACGAAAATACTCGTTGATACCGGTGCGAATGGTGAAGATCTTCTGAAGAACTTTGAGGTTTTAGGGATAGATATCTCGGAGATAAACACAGTGTTCTTAACTCACAGGCATTACGATCACACGGGAGGTCTGAAAAAACTATTAGAAGAGAGAAATAAGATTGGTAAAAAAACCTTCGTTGTAGCTCATCCAGATTTGTTTGTACCTTTATTCTCTTCGAAACCTTTTCTCAGGGAGTCCGGCCTTCCTTTCACAAAAGAGGAACTCGAAAGTCTGGGAGCTGTTTTCTTACTCGTTGAGGAACCTTTTGAGATGACACCTGGTGTGTTTTCAACAGGACTTGTTGAGAGGGAAGAGCGCTATGAAAGGATCGGTGACTACTTCAGAATCGTTGATGGGAAGCTTGTAAAAGATAATTTGCCCGATGATATGTCTCTTGTCATAAAAAGTGAAAAAGGCCTTGTTATCGTGGCCGGGTGCTCCCATGCAGGGATAGTGAACATTGTAAAACACGCATCCAGAGTCTTCAACGAGAGTGTTTTTGCCGTTATCGGAGGATTTCACCTTGTAGGTCTTGAAAAGGATCAGATAGAGGATATTGTTTCGACTCTTAAGAATCTAGGCGTTAAAAGAGTTTTTGCAGGTCACTGCACCGGTTTCGATGCTCTGTGTGTTTTTAATAACGTTTTTGAAGATAATTTCGCTAGATTTCACGTAGGGAGTATTATAGAAATATAGGGACCTTTCGGTAATCCTCGCCCGATTAGATCAAAAGAAACGGGAGGAGATAGAATGATAGCTTTTCTGAGTGACTGGGGATACACCAGTTATTACGTTGGTGTTGTTAAAGCCGTTATAAAGAGAATACACCCTGATGCCGTGATCATCGATATAACTCATGGAATAGAACCCTTCAACGTTAGAATGGCAATGCACGTTCTGTACAGAGCATCAAAAGATTTCCTAGAAGGAACGGTATTCCTCGTCGTGGTTGATCATGGAGTTGGAACGGCAAGAAAATCCATTGTTATGAGAACGAAGAACAACATGTTCTTCGTCGGTCCTGATAACGGTATATTCACACTAGTTGCTGAAGAGTACGGCGTTAAAGAGATAAGAGAAATAACCAACAGGAAACTCTACTACAAAAAGGACCCATCGTTTACCTTCCATGGAAGGGACATCTTCGCACCGGCTGCTGCACATCTTGATAAAGGAATGCCAATGGAGAATCTTGGAACACGGTTGATGTCGTATGAGGTTTTGAAATACAAAAGAGCAAAAATCGATGGGAAGAGGATAGTAGGAGAAGTTGCCTTTTTTGACTCCTTTGGAAACATCGAAACTAACATACCGTTCCAGTTCTTCATGGATATGGGGATAGATCTGGATGATGTTTTAACGTTGAGAGTCGGAAACAAATCTTTCAAAGTACCTTTCGTCAGAACGTATGGAGATGTCTCAGAAGGAGAACT
>CAZANP010000100.1:0-4333 GCA_964486555.1 uncultured Thermotoga sp.
AGTTGTTAGGGTAATTAGTTTATAAATCTTTTTACCCTGTACCCTATTCCCTATACCCCATACCCTTCACCCTAGCACCGACTACCGAACAGCGAATATCGATCACCGAGCATCGACTGATATCACTTTATACCTCCAGCAGCCAATCCCGAGATGTAATAATCAACCAGGAATGAGAACGCTAGAACAACGGGTACAGCTGCAAAAAGACCACCTGCCATCAAAGGCCCCCAGAAGAACATATCACCTCTTATTAATTCCGTGGTTGTCCCCACACTCAAGGTTTGTTTGAAAGAATCCGAGATGAAGGTCAATGCGTATATCAACTCTCCCCACGAGAGCGTGAAGCAAAACAGTGTGACGGTGACGATGGCTGGAAGAGACATGGGGATAACGATGGTCCACAGGGTTTTGAGTCTGGATGCCCCATCAACTCTTGCCGCATCCTCTATCTCTCTCGGAAGACCTCTAAAGTACCCCATGAGCAACCATGTGCTGAATGGTATTTGAAAGGTCGGATACGTGAATATAAGGGACCATAAGGTGTTGGAAACTCCCATGGAGTTGATCACACGTGCAAGAGGAATGAACAAAAGGGTCTGAGGGATCAAATAGACAATGAATATCCCTATTCCCAGGGTTTTGGATCCGAAAAATTCCAAACGTGCCAGAGCATATGCAGCTAATATACTGACTAGAATCGATATGGGAGTTGTCGTTAAAGCAACGATAGCCGAATTGAGATACCAGCGAAGGTAATTCGTTTGAGTGAAGAGATAAACGTAGTTTTCAAGAGTGGGTTTGAAAACCCACAAGGGATTCGCACGAATGTTGTAGAGCTCTCTGGTGGTTTTAAGAGAACTCAGAGCCATCGAGTAGAAAGGATAGAGTATGAACAACAAAACTATCATCATCAAAATCACATTTATCACCGTTAAAACACGTTTTTTCTTTCTCTTCACCCTCAATAGACCTCCTTACTGATGATTCTAAGCAAAACGATCGCTGAAAAGAGAAGGAACGGAAACATGAAGAGTGAAACAGCCGCCCCTAGTCCCAGCTGACCTCCACTCAACCCGTACTGATAAGCGAGTGTGGCGAAAACTTGAGTGCTGTTCATGGGACCTCCCCTAGTTAAAATGTAAACTATACTGAAATCAGATATGGTCATGACCACGGAAAAGAGTGTTATCACAAGTAGAGGGGGTTTTAGAAGAGGCAGGGTTATTGACCAAAACTTTTTGAATGCTCCTGCTCCGTCTATCTCTGCAGCTTCATAGACATCCTTGGGTATGCCAACGAGGCCTCCTAAGAGTCCTATTGCGAAGAAGGGAACCCCACGCCATGTGTTGACCAGTATCACGGAAAATCTCGCCCAGAAAGGCGAAGACAACCAGGGAACTTTGGAGAATCCAAGATGAGTCAGTATCCAGTTCAGAGAGCCATATAAAGGATCCAGTATCCAGAGCCACCCCAGTATGCTGAAAGCTGAGGGTATGACCCAGGGGAGGAGTATGATCGCTCTGAACCATCTGTTACTGAACATGGGTTGATAAAGCAAAAGAGCAACACCAAGTCCTATCACGAGTTTCAGAGCAACAGAAACAACGGTGAAGAGTACAGAGTTGTAGAGTGTCGTCCAGAAAACATCGTTTTGAAACAGAAATTTGAAATTCTCCAATCCAACGAAATGTCCCGGTTTTCCTATCCTAGCATCGGTGAAACAGAGGTAGATGGACATGACAAGGGGTATGGCAATCATTCCCAATATTATGACCAAGGCAGGGAGAAGAAAAGAATAACCCACAAGATTGTCACGTATCCTAGATTTCATGGTTTTTTGACTACCTCCTAAAAGGGCAGATGGGAATTTCCCCATCCGCCCCTAATTCTACTTCATTTTCCCCAAATCTTTTTCAACTGATTCTCCGCCCATTTTATAGCCTCATCCGTCGTCATCTTCCCCGTTGCAGCGTATGCAAACATATCTGGGATTATGTAGGAATCGTAGGTTAACTGCGCTGTACCACCGGGAGGAGCCGGCCAGAGTGGTAGGTGATAGTAATCTCCAACTTTGAAGACAGCTTCTATGTCTGGATAATTCTCCCAGCACTTCAGATCTTTGAACACAGTTAAATCCTTGAACAACGGCATGTTGTATCCTCCACTCGCTTCAACCCATCCTTTGAAGTTTTCTTTATCCAGGAGGAACAGAAGGAACTTCTTAGCCAGTTCTTTGTTTTTCGACCATTCCGTCACACCGTAAGTGTACAAACTCGTTGTTGAGTAACGACCTTTCGGACCGGCAGGCGGCAGGATCAGACCAAGATTTTCGAATATCTCGGGGAAGTTGTTTCTGGCAGCCACAACCACACTCAAAGAGTTGATTATGTAAGAGCCAACACCTGAAAGGATCCATCTGTTGTTACCCGCACCATCCCATGAAAGAACATCGGGAGACATGTACTTGAACAGCTCTTTGACGTACTCTATGGCTTCCCTCGTCTCAGGTGAATCTATGGTCACGTTTCCGTTCTCATCCACAGGATGTGCCCCAAAAGATGCCAGCAGCTGAAACAGCCAGTCGTTGGAGTCTCCACAATGGCTTATCGGCAGTCCCACAGGGTGTCCTGTCTCATGCAATTTCTTTGCAGCTTCCAACAGTTCCTCAAAAGTGTCGGGAGGTTTAACTCCTGCTTCCTCAAAGTAGTCTTTCCTGTAGACACCAGGAGCAGGGGTATAGTAACATGGCACGGAGTACCAGTTCTCACCTATTTTGGATGCTTCCTGAGCAGCGGGTTGATATGGCCCATAGATCTTCTCGATCTCTTTTATGACATCGTTTAGAGGAACCAGATGGTCTTTGTACAGGGCTGTGGAGTAGTTCATGAGGAGGACTATGTCGTGACCAGCTCCCGACTCCATTTCTGCCGCGAGTTTCGATGCCATATCGTTCAACGATACCATATCGATTCGAACGTTCACACCATATTTCTTACCAAATTCCTGGGCCAATTGTTTCAAAAACTCATCGGAACTTCGAACAAAATGAGCCCATGTCAGGATAGTCAGTTCTTTGGATTGTTGGGCTAGAACGGATATCGAGCTGATCAGAAGAACAACGATCGTGAGAAGTAAAACCAGCCTTCTCATAACACCACCCCCTCAAAGGATGACCTATGGATTTTTCTCACTTGTTCCAGAGTTCAGGAAGCTTGTAATTTTTAACCAGTTCCTTCGCTTTCTCAACGATCTTCTCATCTGCAGGTAATAAAGGAAGCCTTGGAATACCTCCGGGAAGATTCAGAACGTTCAGAGTGGCTTTTATCCTGGCTATGTAGGAAGCGATATGTTCTCCTCCCAAAAGGAAATTCAAAAGATCAGAAGCTTCTTTCAAAATTCTCTTGGCTTCATCGTAATCTCCTTTCTCCTCTGCTTTGTATATGCTGATACAGGTTTGAGGAACGACGCAGGCTTCACCTGTCACGAATCCCTTCGCTCCCATCTGAGCGGCGTATGGTTCGTGAACTTCTCCCGCACCATTCAAAATGGTGATTTTGTCTCCAAGTGCTTCAACTGTCTTTCCAAATTTTTCGATGTAAGGTGTGTTGTCTTTCAAAGCGACTATCTGTGGAACCTCGTTCACCAGTTTGATCAAGGTTTCAAGGGGTATATCAAGTTGTGATGCAAACCAGTTGTTGTAAACCATTATCCCAAGATTTATCTCTTCAGCGATAGCTTTGTAGTGAGCTAGTAACATCTCTTCATTCGGTTTCCAGTAGTAAGGAGGACTGATCATGACTCCATCCAACCCAGCTTCTTCAGCGTAATGTGCAAGCTTTATAACAGTTCTTGTATCGGTGTGGTTGCATCCACCAAGAACGGGTACTTCGTCTCCGGCTTCCTCTTTGACGATTTTGAATATTTTTCCTCTCTCTTCATCTGTGAGCATTGGGCATTCTCCTGTACTGCCAGCTGGTACGAGAACACCTGTTCCTTCCTTTATTCCGCTGTCGATAAGAAAACGCGTCAATTTTCTCAACCCTTCTTCATCCAACTCGTAATTCTCCTTGAAAGGAGTTATCATGACGACCACGACACCTTTTATCTTTTCTCTCAGTTCCTGAGGTTTTACCATACTTCACCCTCCTTGTTTTATTATATGAAACAGTTTTTTATTATGTGTAACCACTAATTATAATACCACAATAAACAACGTAAGCAAGAATATTCATGAACTTTGTGCTTTTCTTTTCATATGGTTTGATATAATTTAGATAAATCTTTGAAACCAATTTTTAAAGGGGGGAGAGAAAATGAAAAGATTTCTGGT
>CAZANP010000101.1:0-4321 GCA_964486555.1 uncultured Thermotoga sp.
CCTACAGTCGTAGATCAGCATCTCAGTGAAGACTTCTGGCGTATTGCCACTTAGAAGTTTTACATCCTGGACGGACTCGTTACTCCAAAGATCACATACTGCAGCTGCAATGTTCCCCAAGGGCGATGAATGTGCGCATGCACTAGTCTTACCTTCCATACTGATGGGAACCCCAGCGATAGCCTTGATTATCGGGTTCTCATATCCACAGTCTTTGAGTGGGCCAACTGCGCCTACTTCTACTGCTACTAAAGATCGTGGGGCGCTCATAAGACGCACAACAGCAGCCAGCACCTTCGGTAGCAACCCCTGATGAGCCAATTGCATGGCAGTGTTGGCAAAACCACACGCTGTATCTCCTCCAGGGACAACATCATAACGCCGAGCTATCGAGACTATCTCTTTCCACAAGAAGTCCATATCTCTTGGTCCCAAAACACCGAGTGCGAACAGCAATCCTTCCACGTCGCCTATCATCAAAGCGTTATCTGAAATCTCCTTTCCGCCGGTACTTTCGATGGACAATATATCAGCACCTGCATCGGCACAAAGCTCAAATGAGCGTAGCATTGTCTTAATCTCCTTACCACTTCTCATTCTGGGAGGTCGGACTCTGTCACGAATATCAGCTACGGTCACTCTCAGAGCGGATTTGATACCGTGTGATTGACAGTATGTCTCAATAACTTCCTTGAGATCTTTCGTGAGTTGTGCTCCAAAATCCGGTCTTTCGGTCATGTCAAACAAATGCTCAAACTCTATGACAACTTCTTCCTGCTGTAACTCCACACATCTTTCCATGATTCTATTCGCTATGTCTTTGAATCTTTCCCTGATCTCTGGAACGTTTTCATGGGCCAAATCCATGGGGGGAAGGGTGAAATTGACTTCTGGAACAACCTTCCCCTTCCCAAAGGTAAGTCCGTTCGCCACAGTCACCGGCTTTTTGGCAAACCCAAAGATCATTTCATGTGCACTGCTGTACAGCATTTCTTCCATTTTTCAGACCTCCTATGCCGCTGTCAAGCGTTTCACAAGGTCTACAGCTTCACTGGCATTGGGGGCGTAACCGTCAGCTCCTACGCTCTTTGCAAATTCCTCGTTGACGGGCGCTCCACCCACGATAATTTTGACTTTATCCCTGATACCCTCATTTTGCAGGGCATCTATTACCGTTTTCATATAGCGCATCGTGGTTGTCAAGAGAGCAGACATTCCCAGAACGAGTGGTTTGTGTTTCCTGACACTTTCTACAAACTTTTCTGCGTCCACGTCCACACCTATGTCGATTACTTCGTATCCAGCACCTTCTAACATAGCCTTGACTATGCGTTTCCCTATATCGTGGAGATCGCCTTTGACAGTTCCAAGCACGACGGTACCAGCACTTTGACCGCTTTCACCTACGAGAAGAGGCTTAAGAAGATCAAGTCCGGCGTGCATCGCCTTCGCACATAGCAAAACCTCTGGCAGGAAGTATTCACCCTCCTTGAATCTAACCCCGACTACATCCATGCCTGCGATTAACCCTTGATCTAATATTGTTTTTGCGGGTGTATTTTCATCTAACGCTTGCTGTGTGTAATGCTTCACTTCTTCCACTTTACCTTCTATGAGCGCGTCTCGCAATTTTTCCAACGTTTCCACTTCAGTCACCTCCATTGCTTTTCAGAAGTGTGGCTGTTTGCAACTGTACAAAGTCTTTCATAGCCGTTGGACCGCAAAGTTCTGACATGGTGGCACAGACAGCCTCGATATTTTCCAACGGTACCTCTGGACTGCACTCTGCATAAGCCATAAGACCTCCCTCTTC
The DNA here is from genome assembly GCA_964486555.1 of uncultured Thermotoga sp. Lineage (GTDB taxonomy): Bacteria > Thermotogota > Thermotogae > Thermotogales > Thermotogaceae > 4484-232. The sequence continues at coordinate 1,814 of CAZANP010000101.1, forward strand.
TTGTTTCATAGCTTCTATAACGCAGTGGATATGTTCTCTTATTTGGTTCGGTGTACCGGTGGAGAAGAGTTGTCTGTCGAGATCCACGTCCATGCAGACACGGCCTTTGAACCTCTCGAGTTCTTCCACTGTGTTTGGCCCGATTTGCGGATTGACGATGCTGACTCCGCATTCGATCAGATCCTCCAGAATATCGACAATCCGCCCGTCGCTGTGAAAGTACACGTAAACTCCCGCATCTTTGAACAATCCAAAAATCTCTTTGTAGAAGGGTTTAATGTATTCACGGAACATTTTGGGGCTTATCATCAAAGATTCCTGAGTTCCTAAGTCATCACCAAACCAAACAACATCGATCCCTGTTTTTAACCAGAGTTCTGCCAGTTTGAGGTTATACTCTCTGACCTTTTTTATGAGCGTCCAAACTCTTCTTTCACCCATCGCCATGTCGAGCATCAATTCTTCAAACCCTCGAAGATAGAAGAGACGCATGAAGAAAAAGCCGTGTATGAAATAGCCGAACGCGAGTCCTCCAAGGTCGTGTATGCGTTCCATTTGTCTTCTTCGTTGATCCCAATCCACGAGATCGCCGTAATCGTCCATTTTCTCAGGATCAGGCGGCAGAAAACTCTCAAGTTTCTTCCAATCTTTGAGTGGACTTTCCGTTACAACACCGGCGAGTCCTTCGTAATCATTGCTCCAAACACATCCCCACGCGTCAGTGAACTTTCCTGGCATGTACCTGGGATGTGGAGGTTTGGCGAGGCGTTCGTAATCTCCTGGTTTATATTCGGGGAAGAGCTTTTTGTACTTCAGTACAACCTTTTCCAGCTCTTCACCATAGGTTTTCCATGTTGCTGGAAGGAATGCCACTTTACCCGGTATCCACGGGGGTCTTTGAAAGGTCACAGCTTTTAGATACGCTTCTGAAAGTTCTTTGAGTTCCATGTACTTTATTTCACCCCTTCGAAATCATCCAAACGGGATAGTACCTCATCGATTCTTTTTTGCACCTTTGCCAGCTCTTTTTTGATCTGCAACTTCACGCTTTCTCCAACTGGAAGATACGGTTTTCCTGGATTGCCACACTTCAAAAATCCACCTGCTTCAACGAAAGCCTTATAAACCGCGGCTGAGCCTCCTGGGGTTATGGGGTAGTCATGGCGATCGTGGCAGGCCATGAGTTCGTTTATGAGGAGTTGTAATTCTTTTGCCTTTTCCCATTCACCTTGCTCACATAGCTCGTATGTTTTGAGCAACAAGTGGGGACGAATGCATGCTCCGCCAGAAAAACATCCTTTTGCTCCCCACATCATGGTAGGGACGAAGAGAATATCTATGTGCATGTGAACAAGACCTGTATCTTGTAGGGATAGCCAGTGATCGAAGTTGGTTACCACTTCTTTGCTTCCAAGAATGTTGGGATACTTTGCGAGTTTTTTGTAGATTTCCCGAGTGTGGAGAACTCGTCCAGTGATGGGGTTGTTGTAGATGAAGATGCCGATGTTTGGACAGGCTTTCGCAAGATCACTCCAAAACTCTACCACTTCCCACTCCCACAGTTTTTGATAAAAAGGCACCACGTTCATAACTGCATCTACACCTTGGCTTTCAGCATAGGATGTCTTTTCTATAGTCTCCTTGGTGTTGAGACCACTGCATCCAACGATAGTCGCCAATTTTTTCTGACACTTGGAAGCCTCGTCTACCAATGCATTGATCAATCGTTTGTGATCTTCCCAGGACAGTGTGTAGAATTCGCCAACGGTCCCCGTAGTGGCTATCCCGTGCACGCCGCTTTTGCAAAGTTTTCTGACATTTTCGCGGAAAGTGTGTTCATCGAACCGTCCTTTTGAATCCAAGGGTGTGGGGACCAAAACATAAATGCCTCTGGCTTCCTCCCTCGTAAGCATTCTTTGGGTTACCTCCTCACAGCTTTCCAACGTGTTTCAGTGCTGCTTTCAACAGTTCCTTCTCCTCTCCGGTGACCGGTGTCAACGGGAGCCTCGGAAGGGAAGTCGGAAGATTGGAAATCATTTCGAAAGCCGCTTTCACTAAGGGTGTCGGATTTGTTCTTTTCCCATCCACTCCATAGAAAGCCGAATATACATCCATCAAGGTGTGAAACTTTTTCGTGGCATCTTCGTTTCGACCTGAAAGGAAGTCGTCGATCATCTCTTTTATGATGTCTCCCACCACGTGAGCACCTCCACTGACGACGCCGACGCCACCTTGTGTCAGTACTTGGAGCACCATGGTATCGTCTCCAGAATACACGGCGAGTTGCCCTTCGGTCTTTTTTATGAACGCTGTAGTTTGCAACGGGTGGAGACCCGCTTCGTCTTTGACGGCAACGATGTTGTCTATTTCAGCCAAGCGTGCGACTGTGTCTGGAGAAATATTCACACCAGCGAAAAGCGGAATGTTGTAGATCATGATGGGTAGTGAAGTGCTTTCTGCGACTTTCTTGAAGTGTTGGTAAATGCCTTCCTGCTCGGGATGACAGTA
>CAZANP010000102.1:0-4009 GCA_964486555.1 uncultured Thermotoga sp.
GTCACAGGTATTTCTCTCTCACCCACAAGAATCCTGTCTCTTTCAAACCTCATGATAACCTCTTTCACAGGTTTCTTCCCGAGAGAATCCAACTCCTCCACTTTATCGGTGATATGAAGCGGGATTCTTTTCCTGATCTCATCGTGTACCTTCCAAAGTTCACCCACCGTTGGCCTTTTCATGTGAAAACCACATTTTTCACAGAAAATCGTATCTTTAGTTGATCGGATGGAAGCCACAGTCCCACACTCTGGACAAAGATAAATGTATCTTTCTATTCCTCTGTAATCTTTGTACACGTCATCTGGATCAACGGAAGGAGGTTCTAGAAACTTTTCGAGTTCTCTTACACTTTTAAAGCATTTCACTACAACCTCTATCCTCCCTCTGTGAAAGAATCCCGACCATCTCGGAAAAAGAAGGTGAAATTTTTCAATCCTTACACCTATTAAAGGTTTTGGAGCTCTTTCAAGGAGTTTTTCAACTCCTTTTTTGAATCCCAGAAATCTACCATCCCAGCTTCTCTCACTCTCTGGAAAGATTCCAATTCTTCCACCATCTGATATTATCTTCAGTGTCTTTCTTATAGCACCAACATCGACTTCATGCCTTTTTATGGGAAAGGTTCCAACCGTTCTGAAGAACCACTCGTTCCACATGTATTGTATGTAGGATACCGGGAAATTCATGAACCTCTTCACAGCGTATATGAGGAGAGCAAAATCCAGGAAGGTGACGTGATTTGAGACGAAAATGACACCTTCTTCCGGCACATCACAGTTTTTCTCAACCTTTATTCTCCATACGAACGATACTATGAGATGACCTATCACGTACAGAATCAGAAAAAGAAGCGTTGGGCAGTTTTCAAACCTTTTAGGAAACCTCGGCATGAAAGCTGGTACTTCCTCTCTGTATTTTTCATACTTTCCACCAAATTTTTTGAGCAGTTTTCTCTCTTCAAAGAAAACAGCCCACAAGATCGTGAAAATGGAGAAGATGAGTGAAGCTATTATACTTCCAAGGCTTGATTTTATGAAGGATATACCAAGAAGGTATATTAAAAAACCAAGATAGATTGGATGCCTGCACATTGAATAAGGTCCACACTTAACTAATTTCCTGGGGGGCCTGTAGAAGCTTATGGGAAATCCTCCACCATCGACCATGAAGTAAAGAGAAGAGATCATCGCAAAAAGAAAACCGGAAACTGCGATGAGGATACCTAAAGGTTTGAGAATCTGTACGGTATACGACATGAAATAATTTCCAACCTCTACAACACCCAGAGGTAGGAGTATCCAAAAAGCTATTAAACTTATAAGAACTATTGAGAGACTTTTCAGCGTGTTGCTCATCGGACTTAGCCTCTTTTCCTAACTCTTACCCATCCCAAGTAAAAGATAGGAATGGCCAAAACGATGAAACCTATCCCTCCTGCGAACGCTCCTTGTTCCTTCAAACCGAATATCAGAACTATACCAAAAAACGCAAGGAGAAGGGAAAAAGCTATGAAAAACCATCCCAGTATTTTCATGAGATTCCCCCCTCATGGTTGATATTCTACCAATTTGGTGGAGAATAATAAGGGAACTGACCAGAGAATGGAGGAGAGATATGAAAATATACGAAAGAAAGGTGAAGAGCGTCCTTACGAAATCCAGGGTATCTGAATACACGTTGAATCCATACGTGGGTTGCTTCCATAGATGCTCCTATTGTTACGCAACTTTCATTAGAAAATTTAGAAACATCGAGGAGAAATGGGAAGATTTTGTGGAAGTTAAGATCAACGCACCGGAGGTTTTGAGGAAAGAGATCGTGCGGAAAAAACCGAAAAGAGTGTTTCTAAGTACTGTGTGTGATCCCTATCAGCCTATTGAAGCTGTCTACAGAATCACAAGAAAGTGCTTGGAAGTTTTCCTTGAATTTCCCTTCCTCGATATCGAGGTGTCTATATTGACAAAATCCACTCTCATATTGAGAGACATCGATGTTTTCAAAAAGATGAAGAGTTTGGAACTGGGTGTGACAGTGACTACGGATAGAGAAGAGATCAGAAAGATCTTTGAGCCAAGAGCTCCATCCATAGAGAGGAGGTTGAAAGTTCTCGAGATTTTGAAAAGGGAGGGCTTGAGAACGTACGCTTTCGTCGGGCCGATGCTTCCCATGGATCCAGAGAACCTTGCAAGGAAACTTCACAAAATCGTTGATTATGTATTGATAGACAGGATGAATTACATATGGAAAGTGAAGAAACTCTATAAGAAATTGAACCTGGAGTATGCCCTGAACGAGGATTTCTTCTTGAAGACGAAAGATAAACTCGTGAAGTATCTATCGGAACTTGGTGTTCGATCAAGATACGTTGAAACGTGACCTCTTCATCCTGTACATCTTTTCATCTGCTCTTTTTATCACTTCTCTCAGTGACATCCCTTCCTTCCACTCCTCAACACCGTAGCTGAAGGAAACATTTATTGATATTGTGGGATCATCTTCAGGTGAGAATGGAGGAAAACTTTTCTCTGCTTCTTCTATTTTCTTTCTGGCCTTCTCTTCAGGACAATTTCTCAAAACTATTAGGAATTCATCTCCTCCCAACCTACCTATCTTATCTTCTGCTCGGAAGAATTCTGAAAGCTTCTTAGCAAAGTATTTTAGAAATCTGTCTCCCATGTCGTGACCGAAACGATCGTTGACGGATTTCAAACGATCAAGATCTATGAAGATCACCGAAAACTTTTCTTCGTTTTCTATCAGTTCATTAATATATCTTTTCAAACCTTCGCTGGACAGAACACCTGTTAAAGTATCGTAGAGGAATCTCCTCTCCAGAGTTTTTATCAACTTGTGCTTCTCGTACAGAGAGTCGTAGTATTTTCTCAGAATCTCGAAAATCTCCTTTTCCTTTTCTTTCAGAAAACACGTCTTCATCCTTTCGATTTCTTCTTCGGAAGAACCCGTGTTTATCTTTTCCGATTCTTCAATCACCCTCGAGAGTATCTCCTTCTGCTTTTTGAACTTTTCTATCAGGAGAAGGTTTCCAAGTATGAAGAAAAAGCTTCCTCCCATGAGGAAAAGGTTGTGGAGTATATTGCCACGGTCGAGTTCTCTGAAAAAACTCGAGTGGTAGGACATGAAATCAATGAATGCCCCTGTGGAGAGGAAAAGGCATCCCATTACTGCGAAGAGAGAGTGGGGGAAAGCTTTTTTGAAGTTCTTCAGAAGGTAAGCGTTCATCAATAGTAGGACGTGAGCAGATGTTATCTCCGTTACCTGTATTATGTTCAAAGGTGCTAACCTGTTTTTTGTTGCAAAGAGAATTCCCCAGAATATGGCGATTTGAAACAAGAAGATAACAAGCAATTTCAAAACTTTTCACCCCAAAAAATTTTATCATATGATTTAATATATTAGGAAAGCCTTATCAATTACCATATTTTTTGAATATTTTACCAGATGTATCATTATATTTTATCATTCCCTAAGATGCACGTTAAAAGTGGGATTCTAAGGAGGATTTCGATATTTTTTGGAGGGTAAGAAAAGGTCAAATAGCATTTGCAAGAGAGGAATTTTATACATGATCAGGATTTCTGTTGCTCTTCAGATAAGACGATGTATACAATCGCTGTCCATGTCAGAGTCCTGTCTCTGAGTCCCTTGCCCTTTAGAGAATCGAAATTCTCCGCAAATCCCTCTTTTCCGACTATCCTAGAAAATCTACTTGCTATATCCTTTGCTTTGTCTAGCAAACCGGCTTTCTTCAAACCCTCATTCATCATGATAACTGGTGGAGCCCAAGAAAGATTCATATTTTCACTTTCTGAACACCTACAAACTCAGTTTTCTCTTGTGGTATTTTCTGAGCATCCAAATAAGCTTCAATAGCTTCTTTAATTCTTTCTATTAGCTCATCAAGCGTTTTAGCTTGCGTGTAGCATCCTGGTAGTTCGATAACTGATCCAACAAGCCATTCATCTTCGTCTCGTTCGATTAAAACTGT
>CAZANP010000103.1:0-3256 GCA_964486555.1 uncultured Thermotoga sp.
TCATGCGTTTTATTTTCGAGTACAACCATAATCGTTCATTATCACAGGTATGACAGAAACTATGAAGGATGGAACCTCTGGATATGGCCTCACAAGCCTTCTTCCAAAGAGGGGAAAGCTTACGAGTTCACTGAAAAGGATGAATTTGGTGTGAAGGCTGTGGTAAAACTCGATGAAATGTGCACAAAAGTGGGTATAATTGTCAGGCTAAGGGAATGGGAGATGAAAGATGTCGCCAAAGACAGGTTCATAGATATCCCTGAAAGTGGGGTTGCGGAGGTGTGGATTTTGCAAGGAGTTGAGGAGATATTCTACGAACGACCCGATACTAGTCCTAGGATTTTCTTTGGGAAGGTCTCTTCCTTTGACACGATTGTGGCTTATTTGACCAACAAAATCGATACGAAGAACTGGAGGGGTAAGTTAAAGATAACAGTGGATGGTGAAGAAAAACCCATTGAAACAGTTGAAAAAGCCGATCCAACAGATATCTCAGTAACGAATTACATAAAGATAAAACTCAAAGAACCATTGAAGCCGAGCGATGTCTCAAGAAATGTGGAGCTTCATATAGAGGGTTTCAAACCCTACAGACTCATCATGATGGAAGTGTTGGATGATCCCGTCTTCTTTTACGAGGGTGAACTTGGAGCGATCTACTCACCCGAAAGAACCATCTTCAGAGTGTGGTCTCCTGTTTCTGAATGGGTGCAGCTCCTTCTTTACAAGAACGGAAATTCCGATGAACCGGATATCGTCGTGGATATGGTGAACAAGGGAAACGGTGTTTGGGAGGTTGCAATTGAGGAAGACCTGGAAGGATGGTTCTACAAATATAGACTTTTCAACTACGGGAAAGTCAGAGAAACTGTGGATCCGTATTCGAAAGCAGCGTATGTTAACAGTAAAAAGAGTGCTATCGTTGACCTTTCAAAAACTGATCCCGAAGGTTGGGAACACGATAAGAGACCTTTCAAAGGAGAGTACGAGGATGCGATAATCTATGAAATACACGTGGCGGATATAACGGGGCTTCCAAACTCTGGTGTCAAGATGAGAGGAAAGTACCTCGGTCTCACACAAGAGGGGACGAGGGGACCTGATGGGGTGACGACAGGCCTTGACCATCTTGTTGAACTCGGTGTGACACACGTTCATATTCTACCGATCTTCGATTTCTATACATGTAACGAGGAGGAAGAAGATTTCGAGAAGTGTTACAACTGGGGATACGATCCTGTTCTTTACATGGTTCCAGAAGGAAGATATTCCACAGACCCTAAAGATCCATATGTCAGAATAAAAGAACTCAAACAAATGATACTGGCTCTTCATAGGAAAGGTATAGGTGTGATCATGGACATGGTCTTTCCACACACGTTCGGTGTCGGAGAGCTTTCTCCCTTCGATCAAACCGTTCCCTATTACTTCTACAGAATGGGCAAGGATGGATCGTTTTTGAATGAAAGTGGTTGTGGAAACACGATAGCAAGTGAAAGACCCATGATGAGAAAGTTCATCATCGATACTTTGAAATACTGGGTTGAGGAGTACCATATCGATGGTTTTAGATTGGATCAGATGGGATTGATGGACAGAAAAACAGTTCTTGCAATAGAAAGTGAGCTCCATTCCATAGATCCATCGATCATAATATACGGAGAGCCTTGGGGAGGATGGGGAGCTACCGTTAGATTCGGAAAGGGCGATCAAAAAGGAACACATGTTGCAGTTTTCAACGATGACTTCAGGGATGCTCTGCGAGGAAGTGTTTTCAACACGAAGGTGAAAGGATTCCTGATGGCATCTCCTGGAAAGGATACCAAGGTGAAAAGAGGAATTGTTGGAAGTATCAATTACAGTTCAAGGATCCGAGGGTTTACATCTGATCCTGAAGAAACGATAAACTACGTTGCGTGCCATGACAACCACACTCTGTGGGATAAGAATCTTCTGGCAGCTCAAGCCGATAAAAGAAGAAAATGGAATGAGGATCTTCTGAAAAGAGCTCAAAAATTGGCTGGTGCCATAATTTTGACATCTCAAGGCGTTCCATTTTTACATGGAGGTCAGGACTTTTGCAGAACCAAGAAATTCAACGGAAATTCCTATAACGCCCCCATATCCGTGAATGGTTTCGACTACGAAAGAAAAGCGAAATACAAAGATGTCTTTGAATATTACAAAGGGCTCATAAAGCTCAGGAGAACACATCCTGCTTTCAGGCTGAAAACGGCTGAAGAGATAAAAAAGCATCTCAAATTTTTGAAAGCAAAGAAAAGAAGGGTAATAGCCTACGTTCTCGAAAACGCTGAAGATAGATGGAAGAAGATTCTAGTGATCTTCAATGGAAACTTAACAAGTGTGAAATTCGATCTACCAGAGGGGATCTGGAAAGTGGTTGTCGACGATAAGAGGGCCGGTACAGATACGCTATACAAGGTATCTGGAAGTATAGAACTAGCACCACTTTCTGCTTACGTCATGTACACGGAATGAGGTGAAATCGTGAAGAAAGCGTTGGTTTTGAGCGGAGGTGGTGCCAGGGGCGGAGCACACGTTGGAGTCATAAAGGCATTAGAAGAAATCGGTTTCATTCCTGATATGATAGTTGGAGTCAGCATAGGCGCGACTGTTGGAGCTGGATATGCCGTACTTAAAGATTCTGAAAAACTCTGGGAATACTCCGAGATGGTTTACAAGAAGGGTAGGAAACCTGTTGTAGAACTTGGTGAAATTTTGTCTGGAAATTTTCCAGGAATCTTGAAACACCTTGGATGTCTTTATATGCTGAATAAAAAATCTGTTTTTTCAAAGAAAACGTATTTCAGGATATTCGAAAGGATATTCGGTGATTACAGATTCGAAGATCTACAGATTGAATTTCACTGTATATCTGCAGATTTGATGACAGGAGAGCTCGTAATACACTCATCTGGGGAGCTATCAATAGCTCTGATAGCATCGATGGCTATTCCTGGTTTGTTCCCACCAGTTGAAATCGATGGTAGAAAGCTCGTGGATGGAGGGACATTGAACAACCTTCCCTGTAGTGTGGCAAAGAATTTAGGGGCAGAATACATAGTAGCGGTTGATTTGAGTGTTGGCAGCAGAAATATACCCAAGAGAACTTCCAGTGAGGTCATGCTTTTTGTGAACTCCTTAAAGGATCAAAAAGTTCTGGAAAAGGAAAGGAACCTGGCGAACGTTCTCCTAAGACCTCCTGTGGATCACATTGGGAGTCTTTCTTTCAACA